>NZ_JBHRYU010000005.1:0-307134 GCF_042649185.1 Cohnella sp. GCM10012308 | reverse complement strand
CTGAAAGCGGCGAGCAAAGTGCCAAGAGGAAGGACCAAAGGCCGCCAAACGCGTAAAACACCAGCTCCGCTGTTACAGCCGCACCACTGCGATGTGGCGCTTACGAAGCCGTCGAAAAGAAAAAGACAATAAACCCAATTTTTGGATTTTGCAACCTACTGTAGCATGCCTCTGCTCTTTTTAAAAAGTCGAGCGAAATGCGGATGTAAAATTTTACATTAAGGCACTTTTTGAGGAAGCTCCTCAATCCAAGGCAGCTTTTATGCAACGCTAGTGAACTACGTTCCGCTATGGGTGCTCTTGGTACCGAGGCTTGGTGCGATTGCTGTACAAGCAAACACCCCCGCGCAGTCCCGAGGGACCGAGCGAGGGTGCCGAAGACGATCCAGTGGCTATAAGACCAAATCAGCGGGATTCGACGCCGTTGCTGCTGTAAGAGTCCGAGTAGTTGCTGGCGTCTCCTTCGGCCCATACGTCGGAGAGCGACGGATCGGCCTGGAATTGTTGGAGCGCGTAGGAGCAGGAAGGGATGATCTTGCGCCCCTTCTCTCTCGCGTCCTCGACGACGAAGTTCAGCAGCTGGCGAGCCAGGCCGCGTCCGCGGTATTCGCCGTCTACCGAAGTGTGATCGATGATCCAGGTGTCCGCGTCCGCCATCGTATAGGAGATCTGGCCGATCCTGCCTTTGACGCCGCGCAGGATGTAGCCGTTGCCTTCCCGTTCCGCGACGATCTCTTCTTCGGGCCGTACCTCGGGCGTTCCGTTATTGTACAATGCGCTCATTTCCATGCACCTCCATCGTCATTCTCGTTTTCTCTCGCTCTCTATCCCTTACCCCGATCTACAACTTTCGAGCGCCCGCAGCCAAGCTTCTAGGGCTTATGATAATAGGAAACCGGCTTCGCGATCGCTTGGTCGAAGGAACGCTTCACGGAGTGGTAGCCGATCGCGAGCTGTCCGCGGGCCGGGTCCCAGCGCTTGTACTCCTGCAGGGAAGCGACGACCTTGTGCGAATGGTCCCGCGATCGCTCGACGAGCAGCTCCAGCCGCCGGGTCTCCCGCTTCGCGTTGCGAAGATTGTACGGCTCGACGTACAGTCGCAGGTCCGCGATCGTGCCCGTCTGCGCCAGCCGGCGAGCGGCCCGGCCCATGTTGGCGTGATCGGCGTGATTGCCGCCGAGATCCGTGAAGGCTTTGACCCGGGCGTCCGGATACTTGCGCAGGTATTCCCGAAGCACGTCCTCGCAGCCCTCTATCGTCGTCGATCCGTCCCGCATCTGCCCGTCCGCGAAGTGAATATGCGTCTCGGGCACGCCCAGCGCCAGGCAGGAACGGAGAAACTCGTCATTGCGCAGCCTCACCATGTCCGCTTCCTCGAGACGACCGTAGCCCTCGGCGGCCGGATCGTAATAACGTCTCGCGAGCGCGCTCCTCGCCTCGCCGTTCAGCTGCCGGCGCACGCTCGACGAGCGTCCGTCCGTATATAAGATGACGTGGCATTCGTCGCCGACGTCGAGATGGTTGCGGATGCCCGCGCCGAAGGTAAGCGCCTCGTCGTCTTGATGAGGCACGAAAAACAGATTGATCGCCATGCTGCGTGCGCCCTCCCCGAATGGTAATTAAAAAGCCCGCCTCGCGCCGGCACGAAGGCCATGCGCTAAGCGAGCTTCCGGTTAGATTCCGTCGTCCGCAAGCTGCGAAGCGAGCTTGTCGTGCATGCGCGTCCGCTCCTGCTCGCTGACCATATAATAGTAGATGCCGCCGATTCGCTGTCCGCCGCCGTTAACCTGGTCCTTGCTGACCGTGTCGATTTCCTTGCGGTAATTGTTGAACAGCGCCTTCATATCGTCCAGCGTCAGATTCGTCTTGGCATTGGCCCGGATCTCGTCGAGAATCTCCGGTACCTTGGCTACGGTCTTGATCCGCTTCGCCTTGTTGATCAGCTCGCCCATGACCGTCTGCTGCCGCTCGATGCGTCCGATATCTCCCTTGGGATCGTCGTAGCGCATGCGGGAATAGAGCAGCGCATTCTCGCCGTCGAGATCGAGCCGTCCCTGCGGGTAATTGACGCCGTCGATCGTGAAGTCGAACGGATTGTTCACCGATACGCCGCCAAGAATGTCGATGATCCGCTCGAAGCCTTCCATATTGACTTTTACGTAGTAATCGATGGGCACGTTCATGAAACGTTCGACCGTACGGATCGACATGTCGACGCCGCCGAAGGCATAGGCGTGATTGATCTTGTCCGTCGTGCCTTTGCCGACGATCTCGGTGCGGGTGTCTCGAGGAATGTTATAAAGTAGGACGGAATGCTTGGCCGGATTGACTCCGACGACCATGATCGTGTCGGAACGTCCGATGTCGCCTGACCGCTCGTCGACGCCGAGCAGCAGCACCGTGAACGGATCCTTGGCGTTCAGATCGACGATCCGGCGCGCCGCCTCGGACGGATCCGCATCCCCGGTTGCCGCCAGTTGAACGGCGCCTGTCGCCGTGCCGGCCTCCGTACCCGTGCCGCCAGCGCCGCCGGCAACGGCCTGCGTTCCGTCCCCCGCGGGGGGGACGGTGCCGATGGGCTGGTAGATGTCGCTAATCGTGTCCGCGGCGTCATGGTAAAGGTACCAGGCATACCCGCCCGCGCCGAGGACGAGCAGCAGCACCGCCGCGGACGCGATGATGAGTACTCTTTTTACGAGGGGATTCCTCTTGACAGACAATGGAACTCCATCTCCTCCCAAGTACCGTAGAGATCGATCTCGTCGTCTTCCTTCACCGATTCTCCCTGCTGAATCTCGATGAATTCCATATCTGTCGCCGCGCGAAGCGCGTGGTAGGAACCGGCTGGGATGCGGAATACGTCTCCCGGCTTCAGAATATATAATTCTTCGCCGAGGACGAGTTCTCCTTCACCCGATACGACCGTCATCGTATCCGTCCGCTCGGAATGATAGTGATAGTTCAGATGCTTGCCCGACTTGAGGCAGATGCGCTTGGTCAGCACCTCCGCATCGCGGCTCTTGGAGTAGTCGAGCACGCGGTACCAGCCCCACGTCCGCTCCTCGTACATCGGGCGCTGGTTCGGCACGACCATGTCCTTGATCCGCGGGCTCGCGTTCTTTTCGGACACGAGGATGCCGTCCGGGCTGACCGCGACGATCGCGTTCTGGATGCCGATGATCGTGACCGGTATGTCGAGCTCGTTGACCAGGTGCGTATTGGCGCTGTCGTCGCTCAAAATGCCGTTGCCGATAATGCTCGCGCCCATGTTGTCCGTCAGCGTGTTCCAGGTGCCAAGGTCCTTCCAGTAGCCGTCGTAAGGGATGACGACGATGTCGGATTCCTTCTCGACGACCTCGTAGTCAAAGCTGATCTTGGCGAGCTTGTCGTAGCTCTTCTGCAGCTCCTCGTACTGGATCGGCACCCCGCGCTCCAGCAGCAGGCCGATCAGATAGCCGAGCTTGAACGCGAACACGCCGCAGTTCCACAGCGCGCCGTCCGCAATCAGCGACTTGGCCTTCTCCTCGGACGGCTTCTCCGTGAACCGCGCCACGCGGCTGTACGAGTCGTCTCCGGCGCCCTGCTCCGGCACGATGTAGCCGTACTTGGAGGATGGCAGCGTCGGCGTCACGCCCATAAGCGCGATCTTCGCGTCCGTGCGGTTCAGCACGCCCTCGAGATCCTGGATCCGCTCGAAGAACCGGTCTTCGACGTACGGGTCGACGGGCAAAATGCACACCGTCTCGTTGAGGTCGACCTGCTTGAGCGAATACAGGTACGCGGCCGCCAGCGCTATCGCGGGGAACGTGTCCCGCCGCTCCGGCTCGACGATGATCGGCACCTGGCCGAGCTGGCTCTGCAGGATGTCGAGCTGCTGCTTGCCCGTCGCGATCACGGTCGATTGGTCAAGACCGACGGCGCAGATCTGTCCCCAGACCCGCTGGACCATCGATTCCATTTGCTTGTTTTCGTTTTCGAGCACCTTGAGGAATTGCTTGCTTCTCGCGTCATTGGACAACGGCCACAGTCTTTTTCCCGAACCCCCGGACAGCAATACCAATTTCATGATGTTTTCCCCTCCAGATGTTCTTTCGTTTTTCTCTCTTGCCGGCACGCCTAAACTCGACGCCGGCTCTGCTATGCCTACTCTGCCAATCGCGCCCGCTTAGCCGATTCTGCGTTCCGCCTGCACTTCCGCGGCTTCCGAAGAGCCCGTCAAATCGTACAAGTGCTCCCACAAGCCCAGTCCGAGCTCTTCGCGCTTCAGCGCAAAGTCGATGTTCGCCTTCAGGAAGCCCAGCTTGCTGCCCACGTCGTACAGCTTGCCGTCGTAGCGGTAGCTGTACATGTTCTGGCGCGACGCGAGCTGCTTCATCGCGTCCGTCAGCTGAATCTCGCCGCCCACGCCGGGCTGCTGATGCTCCAGAATATCCATGATGGCCGGGTCCAGAATGTAGCGTCCGATCATCGCCAGGTTGGACGGCGGATTGACCTTCGGCTTTTCCACCAGATTCGTGATCCGGTTCAGCCGCTTGTTGATCATGTCGCCCTGGATGACGCCGTAGCTGGACACGCTCTCCCACGGCACTTCTTCTACTGCTATAATACTGCCGGCCCGCTCGTCGTAGACGTCGATCATCTGCTTCAGGCAAGGGACCTCGCTATCGATGATCATGTCGCCGAGCAGCACCGCGAACGGCTCGCCGGCCACGAATTTGCGCGCGCACCAAATGGCGTGTCCGAGTCCCAGCGGCTCCTTCTGCCGGACGCAGTGGATCTCAACGAGATTCGTGACGCTGCGGACGATTTCCAGCAGCTCGTTTTTCTGCTTGCATTCGAGGTCCGCTTCAAGCTCGTGGTTCTTGTCGAAGTGATCCTCGATCGCGCGCTTGCTGCGGCCGGTGACGATGATGATATCCTCGATGCCCGAGCAGATCGCTTCTTCGACGATGTATTGGATCGTAGGCTTGTCGACGATGGGGAGCATCTCTTTGGGCATCGCCTTCGTGGCGGGCAGGAATCTCGTGCCGAGACCGGCTGCGGGGATGATCGCTTTTTTGACTTTAGTCATGCTTGTAGTACCCTCCTATCTGCTATGGAAAGTGCGACGGTGAACGTTCGCGGACGGAGCGACGGGGATAAGCGGGGACGGCGGCGGTATGTTTTTAAGGGGGAGCCGCGTGGGCTTCACCCCGGCTTCACGGACTTATGTCTCCTATATACCTTATCGCGTACCGCGTGAATCAGGTTTCGATTGAAATAGAATATGACGGCGAAGTAGAGCAGCGCACCGCAAATGACCTGCAGGATAAAGCCCGTATTAAGCTCGAACAGCGCCTGGGAGAGCCAATCGAAGGCCAAAACGCCGATAACCATGACCAATCCGCATAGCAATCCGGGCGAGATGCTGCGCAGCAGCGGGGACAGGCACGGCCCCAGCACGCGCTTTACGGCATAGCTGTACTGGATGCAGAAGATGACGATCTGTACCGCGACGAACGCGTAGCACAATCCGATCATGCCGCCCAGATAAGCGCCGATGAACAAGCCGGGCACTTGTACCGCCATGCAGAGCAGCGTATAGCGGAAATACATATCCATCCGCCCTTTGGATTGCAGCAGCGGCTGGACGGTGACGACGAGCGAACGGATCAGGAACATAACGCACAGGATCTGGATGAGCGGCACGCTGGGCAGCCATTTCTCGCTGAAGGCGAACGTGACGAGCATCGGCGCCGTGACCAGCAGGCCCAGGTAGATCGGCGCGTTCAGGTAGCTGACGCCTTCGGCGATCTTGATATAGCCCTTGCGCAGCTGCGTCAGGTCGTCCTGGATCTTGGCGAAAATAGGCAGCGTGACCGAGTTGATGAGCGGCGTCAGCTTCTGCACCGGCATGATGCACAGCTGGTAGGCCCAAGAATAATAGCCGAGCGTCTGCGCGCCGTACATGCGTCCCAGAATCAGATAATCCAGGTTCGAAATGAAGGATTGGAGAAGGTTCGAGGACATCTGATAGACGCCGAAGCTGAGATAGCCCTTGAGATCGCCGCGCGTGAAATGCATGGCGGGCGTCCATCTGCGCCAGCCCATGATCATGAGGCCCGCAGAGCGGACGAGCGCGTTGCCGAGATAGGAGCCGACCAGCGCGTAGACGCCGTAGCCGTAGTAGGCGCCCGCGACCGCGATGAGGAAGCCCGCGAAGTAGGCGGCGATCTGAATCTTCGAGATCGCGTCGAACTTGAGCTCCTTGCGCGACAGCACCTCGAACTGCTGGCCGAAAGCCGGGATCAGGCACAGCAGCGACATCCACCGGACCGGATTCACAAGGTCAGGCTCATGATAGAAGGCCGCCACGAGCGGCGCGGACAGGAAGATGGCCAGACTGATGACGAAGCTCGTCGCCAGGTTCAGTATGTAGAGGCTGGAGAGGTGATCCCTGGTGACGTCCTGCCGGTGAATGATCGCGTTGGAAATGCCCATGTCGGTCAGGTTGACGGCTGCCGCGACGATGACCATGACCATCCCCATGAGACCGTAGTCCTTGGGCGTCAGCAAATGGGAGACGGCGAGGAGCTGCAGCACCTGCACGACGATGGAGACGATAGTCGCGAGCGTGGACCATTTGGCCGCCGCGATCCCTTTTTTCTTGAGCGAGCTCATGATTGTCGGGTCACTTCCTTGGATGAGGCTGTACGCCGCAGACCGTCGGCGAACGCAAGCAGCGTCCTGGCCTTCGCGTCCCAGGCATGGCGTTCGGCCATTGCACGGATGCGGTCGCGGCCATGCTTAGCGGTGAGTGCCTTGCCGACCTGGGCCGGGAATTCGTCCGCGTCCCGGTAGAAATACAGGAACGGCTCCTCGCGCCGCAGCAGCTCGGGCGTCTCGGTGACGACGACCGGCAGGCCGGCGGCCGCGTATTCGTACAGCTTCATCGGGCTGCGCCCTTTGTTGGCCGCATGGCCGCTCAGCGGCAGCAGCGCGACGTCGGCGTGATGAAGGTACTTCGGCACGTCCTTGTACTTCTTCGGGCCGAGCAAATGCACGTTGGGCCGGCCCGCGAAAACGGCGGCCGTCGCGTCGTCGCAGGGTCCGATCACGACAAGGCTAAGGTCGGGCCGCGCATCCGCCAGCTTGCGCAGCGCGCCCAGGTCGAGCCGCTCGTCGAGCGCGCCGACATAGACTGCCCGGGGGCCGGGGATCGCCCGCAGATCCTCGGGCTCCTCGCCGCCTCGCGCGAAGTGCTCGTACTCGACGCCGTTCTCGAGCAAGAGGCACGGCAGCGCGGGATTGTACGGCAGCAGCGCCTCGAGCACCGGCTCCGACGTGGAGACGAGCCCGTGCGCCCGCGCCATGATCGCGGCCTCGGCGGCCTGGATCGAGCTGTCGCCCGTCATCTGGGCGTACAGGTCGGTCGGCCGGTAGACGGTGACGTCGGGCCTTACGATCTCATCCAGCCCGGCGAACCGCGGCTGGTCGATGAGCAGCAGGTCCACGCGATCCATGCCTTGCTCGCGAAGCAGCCGTTTCATGCGCGGCAGCGTCCAATTTTTGCCCGTGCGGGCATAGATCGGGCCGGCTACCTCCCACGGCAGGAGCGCCATGGGCACGCTGTTCACCGCCTGGTCGGGCTCCGCCTCGGGCTGGCCCCGGTAGATCTTGATCCGCGCGCGGATGTCGCGGTCCTTGTACTTGAGCAGGTGCATGGGACTCAGCGGCGTGCTCATGTGAAGGACGCGATGGCCGAGCCGCTTCATCTCGCGGGCGAGATGGTGGGAGCCGACGACGAACGGCCCGCCCATGTACGTGTGGCTCGCGAATACGATGTTCACCGGCTCCACCCCCTCTCCCGCTCGGGCACGTACGCCGGCGCAGCCGCATCCAGATGCGGCCGTACCGCGTCCAGCGTTTCCCTGGCGCACTTGTCCCAGGAGAAGGTGGCCGCCCGCGCGAGTCCGCGCTCGCGCAGCTGCGTCCGCAGCCCGTCGTCCTCCATGAGTCGCCTGATCTTGGCCGCGATGTCCGCAGGATCGTGCGGATTGCAGTAGAGCACGGCATCCCTGCACACCTCGGGGATCGAAGCCGCGTCGGAAGCGACCACGGGGCAGCCGCAGGACATCGCCTCGAGCGCCGGGAAGCCGAACCCTTCGTAGAAGGAAGGGAAGACGAAGCAGGAAGCCCTGTCGTACAAGGCTCTCAGCTCTTCGTCCGTCACGTAGCCCAGCGTTTTGACTTCGCCTCCGATCCGGCCGCCGGCCGGCTTGAAGATCTTGCTGCTGCCGCCCGCGATGACGATGTCGAAGCCGACGTCGCCCATCAGCTCGATCGCCTTCGCGACGGACGCGAAGTTTTTGTTCGGGCTCATGCTGCTGACCGCCAGTACGTAGGGCCTCGCGAGTCCGTGACGCTCGAACACCGTCTCGTCGGCCTTGATCCGCAGAATATGCTCCCGGCCGTGGTAGATCGTCTTGATCTTGCGCTCCGCTATGCCGAAGTGCTCCGTCAACTGCGCGCGGGAGAACGCGGAGCAGGTCAGCACGCCCTTCGCGTTCATGCCGAGTACGCGCTGCAGCACCTTGTACCAGGCGCGGAAGGCGAAGGAATACGTGTCCGGCGCCGCGTACACCGCCGCGTCGTGCATCGTGACGGCCTGGCGGCGCTTGGTCATCGGTCCCGTGTTGCACAGGCTGAGCAGAAATCCGTCCGCGCAAAGCGCCGGCAGACTGAGCTGCTCCCAGGCGTGGCCGGAGCCGCGTCCCGCCTGCTTGGTCGGGATATGACGCAGGCCGATCGGCTTCAGCTCGCCCTTCGGCGCCAGCACGACGAATTCGTAGCCTTCGACAGCCGCGTCGCGTTCCCCGACCATGGCGTCGAGCGAGCGAAGCACCTCGATCGCGTACCGCTGCACGCCAGTGACGGGATGCGTCAGGAAGCGCCCGTTGATATAGATCTTCTCCAGCTTCATGTCCGATTCACCCCCGAGAGCCGCCAGCTCTTGATTTTGCGCTTATTGTAATGAAGCACGAGCGTGAATAGGACCAGCACCACCCAGCACGGGAAAAACCGGCCGCTCGTGAAGTACAGATACCGCGGAAATTCCAGGATGCCCACCATCCAGATCGGATACATCAGCATGCCGAACGTGTGGTTGTTGCGGAAGTGCGTGTACAGCACGCCGCTGATATAACCGAGGAGCGCCATATAAACCAATGCCCCGCCGAAGCCGTAATCGTGATAAGGAAGCATGAGCCCGGACGGATTGTTGAACTCCGGATTGCCCATCGTTTCGAGTATGTTGTCCAACAGGCCCATGGGCCGCACGCCATATACGTTGGCATACGCCTCGCCGCCCGGCGGTATTTTCCACAGCCACTCCCAGGTATAGTAGGGGAACGGAATCGACGGAAAGCCCAGCTCTCTTATGTACAGCGTGCCGGTATTGAGAGCCGTGACGTAGTAGCCGAAAAAGCGGGTGACGACGAACTCCCAGAACGAAGGATAGATGTGAACGTAATAGCTCAGCCACGAACGGAAGTACTCGCTGATCCCGAAAAATCCGATGACGAACACGATCCCGATGAGCGGATACAACTTCACGAACGGCACCCGCTTGCCCTGCTTCAGCCGCATCGAGATCCAGATAATGATCGCCGGCACCATGATCTCCATCAGGGCGAGCCGCTCGGAGAAGAAGATCGAGCGCATGAGCGTCAGCAGGAAGACGACCGTAAACGCGGGCATGAACGTCTTGCTGCCCTTCAGGCATTGGTAGTAGGTCGCCAGGATCGTGAAGGCGATGCCGAAGTTCGTGAACGAGGTGACGCCCGTGATCTTGTCGAAGTTCTGCTTGATCGAGTAGATGGCGCCCGGCTCTCCCTTGATGACGGACAAGAACAGCGACACCGTGAAGCCGCTGCGGACCATGATCAGCAAGTAAACCGCGTAGCCGAACAGCGTCATGGCGAACAGGGCGTAGATGACGAACTTGATGAAGGCGTCGCGCTTCAGCACCGCATCGGGAAACACGGATACGGGCTTCACCTTTTTGTACAGCATCGCCGACAGCAAGCCGCCCAGGACGAAGGCGGCTGCCGGATAGACGGCGAGCCAGATGTTGCCGCTGTCGATGAATTTCTCGACGCGGTAGAACATCAGGTAGTTCTCGGCGGGGATCATATAGGCGCCCGCGATGACGCCCCCCATCACGATGGCGAACAGGATGGTCGGGTTCATCCACCAGACCGAAGCATTCTTTCTCATCACACGGGCACTCCCTCGTCTTGATTGCGATTGCGCCGGCGTGGCGCGTTCACCTGGCATAAAATGCGGCCGGCTCCGCCTCGAACTGCGACAGGCTGCCTACATGCGGCCGTCCGACCGAGTAGTAACGCAGGTCCGCCTCGTTCACCTGCTCGCTCGAGTACACGTTGCGTCCGTCGATGAGGATGTTCTGGCGCATGACGCCTTGCACCTCGGGCAGGGACAACGCTTTGAACGCCGGCCAGTCGGTCAGGAGGCATAACGCGTCGCAGTCCCGGGCCGCCTCGATCGGATCTTCCTTCCAGACCACCTCGTCCGCCTGCCCGAAGATCGCCTTGAAGTTGGCCGTCGCCACCGGGTCGTAGGCCTGCACCTCCGCTCCCTCCGCCAGCAGCGCGCCGATGATGTCCAGCGCAGGCGATTCGCGTACGTCGTCGGTATCCGGCTTGAACGCCAGTCCCCAGACGCCGATCCGCTTGCCGCCGAGCTCGCCGAGCGAGTGCCGCAGCTTCGTCATAACGTTGAAGCGCTGGCCCTGGTTGACCTCGACGACCGACTTTAGCAGCTTGAACTCGTAGTCGACGTTGCCCGCGATCTGGATGAGCGCGTTCGTATCCTTCGGGAAGCAGGAGCCGCCGTAGCCGATTCCCGCCTGGAGGAACGACGGGCCGATCCGCCGGTCGTGACCCATGCCCTTGGCCACGTCCGTGACGTCCGCGCCGACCTTCTCGCAGATATTGGCGATCTCGTTGATAAAGGAGATCTTGGTCGCGAGGAAGGCGTTGGACGCGTACTTGATCATCTCCGCGCTGCGCACGTCGGTCACCATGATCCGGTCGGTCAGCGGGCGGTGCAGCTCGGCGATCTTCGCCGCCGCCTCGGGGCTGTCCGTGCCGATGATGATACGGTCCGGGTGCAGCGTGTCCGCGATGGCCGAGCCTTCCCGCAGGAACTCGGGAATCGAGACGACGTCGAACGGATGCGGCGTGAGCCGCGAGACGATGTCCCGGATGCGGTCGTTCGTGCCGACCGGCACCGTGCTCTTGGTCGCGATGATCTTGTAGCCGTTCATCGCGAGCGCGATCTCTTGCGCGGCCTGCTCGATGAACGCCAGGTTCGCTTCCCCGTTCGGCAGGGGCGGCGTGCCGACGCAGAGGAAGATCGCCTCGGCGCCCTCGACCGCCGGCGTCAGGTCGCCGGTGAAGCGCAGGCGTCCAAGCTCGCGGTTTTTGGCGATCAGCTCCTGGAGGCCCGGCTCGTAGATCGGCACCTCGCCGCGATTGAGCCGCTCGATCTTGCCCAGATCCTTGTCCAGGCATGTGACGTCGTTGCCGATCTCCGAGAAGCAGACGCCGGATACGAGCCCGACGTACCCGGTGCCGATGAAGGTCAGTTTCATAGTTGTCTTTTCCCCCTATAGAACGGCCTGGACGCTTCCCGCCTGGCGCGTATTCTGATGCAATTTGTTGTCGACGTGCTGCTGCAGCTTCTTGCGGAACGAATCCGGCGAGAAGCGTACCGCGTTCTTGCGGCAGTTGGCCGCCTGAATCGCGCCGGCCTCGTTCTCGAACCGGCTCACGGCCGCTATCACCTGCGCCGGCGTCTGCTCTTCGAAGAAGACGCCGGTCGGCTGCGCGACGCCGAGGCCGCGGACGGTCTCGAGCGAGCCGCCCCTGCCGTAAGCGATGACGGGCGTGCCGCAAGCTTGCGCCTCGACGGGCGTGATGCCGAAGTCCTCCTCGGCGGCGAACACGAACGCCTTGGCCCGCTGCATATGGTCGATCAGCACGGCATCCGGCTGGTAGCCCAGCACCTGGATGTTCGGCGCCTTGGCCGCCTGGGCCTTGACCTTCTCCATGTCGGGTCCGTCGCCGATGATGACCAGCTTCTTTTCCGGCATGCCGGCGAAGGCTTCGGCGATCATGTCCATCTTCTTGTAGGGAACCATGCGGGAAGCCGTCAGGTAGAAATCGTCCTTGTCCTCGCGGTACGAGAAGGCGTTCACGTTGACCGGCGGATAGATGACGCTGGACTCCCTGCGGTATACCTTCCAGATACGGCTGGCGATGAATTCGGAGTTGGCTATAAAATAATCCACGCCGTTGGCGGTCCGGTAATCCCACATGCGCATGCGGCTCAGCATCCATTTGGCGAAGGCGCCCTTTAAGCCGCGATGCAGGCCCGATTCCTTGAGATACTGATGCTGCATGTCCCAGGCATAGCGGATGGGCGAATGCACGTAGGAAATGTGGAGCTGGTTCGGCCCCGTGATGACGCCTTTGGCGACGGCGTGGGAGCTCGATAAAATGAGATCGTAGGAGGACAGATCGAACTGTTCGATGGCGAGGGGCATGAGCGGCAGGTATTGCCTGTACTTCTTTTTGGCGAACGGCATGTTTTGCAGAAACGAGGTTCGGACCTTCCGGTCTTTGAGGAAGCCCCGGTCCTTCTCCGGCAGGAAATCGACCATGGCGAACACGTCCGCTTCGGGATACACCTCGAGCATTTGTTCGACCACTTTCTCCGATCCCGCGTACGTCGTCAACCATTCGTGAACGATCGCGACCTTCATTTGGCTGTTGTCCTCCTGTCCGTACCCGGTGACATCTGGTTTGGATTTAATAGGCGCCCTTCTTGAGCAGCACGCTGCGTACGGTCGCGAACAAAATCTTGGTATCGAGCGCGAGCGATTTGTTGTAAACGTAGTAAAGTTCGAGGTCGACGCGCTCCGGATAACCGACGTCGCTGCGGCCGCTGACCTGCCAGTAGCCGGTGATGCCGGGCTTGACCGACAGGAATTCGCGCTTTTTGTCGCGATATTCCTTGAGCTCCTGGGCGACGACCGGACGCGGTCCGACGAGGCTCATCTCGCCCTTCAGCACGTTGTACAGCTGGGGCAGCTCGTCAAGGCTGGTCTTGCGAAGAAAACGGCCGATGCGCGTGATGCGCGGGTCTTCGTGCGCTTCAAGCTTGTAGTTGCTTGCGACGTATTTGGCGTACAGCTCCTTGTCCTCGCGCAGCAGCTGCTCGGAGTTGGTGTTCATGGAGCGGAACTTGTAAATGTTGAACATGCTCGCGCCCTTGCCGATCCGGTGCTGCTTGAAGAAGACCGGACCCTTCGGATCCTGGATTTTGATGATAATCGCAATGACGGCAAATACCGGGGAAAGGAGAATCAGTCCGATGCCCGATCCGAGCAGGTCGATCACACGCTTGGCGCTTGCGAACAGGTAGTTGGTTCCGCTTGACTTGACGTTAGGCTGGACGATGGGCTTGGCGGACGTCGTGGTAGGGGCGCGGCTGGCGATCTCGAGCTCGTTGCCGACTAGACTCATTTTTTAATCTCCTCCGTATCCATAATAATTGGCGTAGCTGGATTCGATGCGGCTGCGGTTCGTATTGTTCAAGACGGCGCCGAGAATGTGGGCGCCGACGTGTTCCAGTCCCAGGCGGGTGCGGCGGACGGCTTCCTTGGTCACCTTGCCGGAGCGGGCGACGAGGACGACGCCGTCGGACATGGCGCCGACGATCTGCGCATCCGCGAACGACGAGGCCGGCGGCGAATCCACGACGATGACGTCGAACTGCGTCTTCAGCTCTTCAAGGAGGCTTCTCATCGCGTCGGAGCCGAGCAGCTCCGATGGATTCGGCGGCACCGTGCCGGCCGGGAGCACGAACAGTCCGGCGATGTCGGTCTGCTGGATCGCGTCTTCCGGCTTGCCGCGCCGGATCAGGATGTCGCTCAGTCCCGTCCGGGTCGTGCGGAAGAAGGCTTGTCCCACCGACGGCCGTCTAAGATCGGCGTCGAGCAGCAGCACGTTTTTGTTTTCTTGCGCATAGCTCATCGCCAGATTGATCGCGGTCGTCGTGCGTCCTTCGCCGGATACCGCGGACGCGACGAGGATCAGCTTGACCGCTTGACCCATCGAGGAGAACCGGATATTGGTGCGCAGCTTTTTGTAGGACTCGGACACCGAGGAACCCGGGCCCGCTTTGGCAATCTGGCGTTGCTTGCTGTTTTCTCTCGTCATCTGTATCCCTGCCTATCTCTCGAATATGATTGCGACGATCTGTGTCGCGCCGTTCACGCGTCGATGCGGCTCGGCCTCAGTCGGTAGCCCGTCGCCTGGCTCGTATCGCCTGCCAATACGGAATGATAGATTTGTTCCAGCTTTTTGGTCTGCTCCGTCAAGTCGAACGATTCGCGAGCCCGTTCTCTGCTCCTGGCGCTCAATCGCCGCCATAGCGCTTCGTCGCTCAGCAGCCGGGAGATGCAGGCGGCGAGTCCTTTGCAGTCGCGCGGCTCGGCGAGCAGTCCGGTCTCGCCGTCGCTCACCGCCTCCGGGATGCCGCCCGTACGGAAGCTCGCGACGGGCAGCCGCATCGAGGCCGCCTCCAGGAAGGAGATGCCGAACGCCTCCTCCGCCCCCGTCTCCGTCGGCACGCTCGGCACGGAGAACACCTTGGCGCGATTCATCCAGCGCTTCACGACATCCGGCGGCTGCGTGCCCAAAAACCGGTATTTCGTAAGCATCCGGGACGCCATTTCTTCAAGCTCCGGCCGGAGCGGACCGTCGCCGATCAGCACCAGCTCGGCATCCGGGTCTTGCCGCTGCACCTTGCTCATCGCCTCGATGAGATAAGCCGCGCCCTTGACCTCGACCAGGCGGCCGACGAACAGCACGACGTTTTCCCTCGGCGACGCTTGCTCGGGCTCCGGCTTGAACAGCGCCGTATCGACGCCGATATAGTGACGCACGACCTTGTCGGCAGGATATCCCTGCTCGATCAGCTTGCCGCGGATGAAGTCCGATACGGCGATGAACAAGGCGCCGGACCGCTGGAGCTGCTCTCGCTTGCGAATATAATTGCGGTGCGTGTAGTAGGACTTGCGGGCGTATTCGTCCTTGACCGTCGCATCGTAGCCGTGAAACGTGACGACGAGCGGGATGTGCAGGCGCCTTGCAATGGGCGCGGCCAGGGCGGCGTCGGGGCCGAAGTGCGCGTGGAGCAAACGGAAATCCATGCTCCTGAACTTGCGCTCGATCGGGAAGCCGAGGCCCGTGGACTTGAACAGCAGCTCCCGCAATCTGCCGCCCGCGCCGCCTTCGTTCAGCACGGTGACGCGCTCGGGGTCGAGCGCGAGGCCCGGATTTCGATTGGAGCCCGCATAGTGGGGACGGTAGATGCGCATGCCCTCCGCTTGAGAGCGGATAAACGTCTCAGAGGGCGCCAACAGACAATCGCGATAGATCAGAATATTTCGTAAAGTCATGACCGGCGGGTCCCGCCTCCTTCGGTCGCCTCGGCAATTCAGCGCTGCTCTTCGGCGGGTCTGAGTTCCTTCTTGCCGCGTACGGCAGTCTCTCTGGCGAATGGAATCTCTGTGCGGATCTTGCCTTGCGCCAGATCCTTTTGCTTAATCTTTCCGATGGTCGCGAGCATGGTGATGCCGAGCTCGCTCTCGAGGTCGTCTTCGGTCCGGATCTTATCGTCGAGGTAGTCGACCAGGAACGCGATGCCAAGACCAAGCAAAGCCGCGAGCAGGAAGCTGAATATATACAGGACCGTGTGGCTGCTATTGATCGGGCCAGGCGAAGCCAGCGGATCCGGCTCGGTAAGCACCGTGATGTTGTTAAGCTTCATGAGCTCGGTGACACTGCCGCGGAAGGCGTTCGATACGCCGCTGACGATCTGAACGGCCGTGCCGTAGCTGTCGGCCTTTGCGACCAGCGTGATGATCTGGGCATCCTTCATCGTGTTGACCGCGACTTTTTCGCTGATCTGGGATGCCGTCATGCCCAGCTCCGGATGCTCGTCCGCGACGGTCTTCATGACCGAAGGAGACTTGATGATCTGCTTGTAGGTGTTGATCAGCATGAGGTTCGTATTGATAGAGTTCTGGTCGACGATCTGCTGTCCCGCGACCGTCGATTCTGTCTTGTTGACGATCAGGTCCGTCGACGCCTGATAGACGGGCTTCACGTACTTGTTGGTGTAAACGTAGGCGGCCGTGCAGATGACGACGATCAGCAAGGCAGGGATCCACCAGTATCTCTTGACGACCTTGAGGTAATGCTGCAGCTCCATTCTAGATAGCCTCCGCTTCGTTTTGTATGATTTCCTGCGCTTTGCCGGATTGGGAGATTCGGACGATCCCGACGAACCGGGACCCTGGGAGGAAGGTGATGTTATGTAGGTGCGGGTCTCCCCTTTCGCCTGTTCATCCGTCTCTCTCATTCTTGACCCCAACTTAAACCTATGACTCCGTATCTGAAACAAACATGCATATATTGGTAACGGTTTCAAGTGGGTTTTCTCATTTTTCGAAAACGCGAAAAAGCGCGCCCTTATCGCATCGGCGCGCTTTGTCAATGAGAATTATTAAAATCCAGTATTTCCGTCCAGATGGATATTGCCGCCCTTGAAATTGGTAGGCGCTTTGCTAGAGTCGCTGAGGACGTTGTTCGAGAAATAAATGTTGCCCAGATCCCCGTCTCCCCACACCCCGATGCCGTCGTTCACGGCGTTTTTAATCGTATTCGCATCGAAGGTGATATCGTCCAGCTTGCCCTGCGACGCGTAGACCAAAATGTTCGGGTGATCGCTGTCCTTGCGCATGCCCGTGTGCTCGATCGTATTTTTTTCCACTGTGACGTTTTTCGTGTCGGCCGTCTCCCATTCCTTCTCGACGGAGATATAGATGCCGGCCATTTCCGTGCGCTGGATCTTATTCCCCTCGATCGCGACATCCTCGCCGCCGACGACGGAGATGCCTCTCGCCTTCGAGTCGTAGCCGACGTCGTTGCCCACGATCGTCACGTCATTCGTTACCGACCGGTCCTTCAGGTAGCTGACGACCGCAATGGCGTCGTCACCGGTACCGGATACTTTGTTGTTCTCGATTCGGATGCGGGAGCTTCCGTCCGTAATGTGAATGCCGTCGGCTCCCGTATTCTCGATCAGGTTGTTCGCGATGACGCCGTCCTCGGAAGACTCCTGCACGAGAATGCCCGCCGTGCTCGCTTTGTCTACATGTACGTTTTCGATGCGGAAGCCGTTCGCATTCCTGACGGTAATGCTGTTCTTCGCATTCTCGCCGTTGCCCCGCTTGACCGTCTTCTCGTAGACGTGGCTCAAGTCGCTGAGCGACGGACCGCTGCCTTCGAGGTCGATCGAGCCGCGCTTCGGATCGGTCGATACGATAACCGTCTTGTCGGCGCCCGCTCCCTGCACTTGGACGCCATCGATGACCCACAGGTCGTCGATGCGGTACTCCCCTGCGGACAAGCGAAGTTGAAGTCCGTCCTCCTTGGCTTTTTGCGTGCAAGCCTCGAGCGTCTCCAGATCGTCGTCGCTATCGTCCGCGCCCGCCAGGCAGAGCAGCGCGCCGTCCTCGATCGTCCAACGCGTCTCCTCGGACGGTTCCGCGGAGGGCGAAGCCTCTTGCGAAGAGGAGGGCGCAGGGGTGTCGTCCGGCTCCGCTCCCTTCTCGCCGCCGCGCGGCCACAACAAGACAACGGCCAATACTGCCAGCAACGCGATTCCAGATCCTAGCGCATAGCGTTTTTTCCGGATTCTCTCCATCCCGACCTCCAGTTGGCTCTTTGTATAGATTTATCGGACTTACCAGAGTTTCACCCCTTATGCACCTGGGTAAAACAATCTCGCACATTAAAAATCGTTAAGATGACGCGAAAACAGAAGCAAAATCATGCGAAAACAGTAGCAAAAATAATAAAAAAACCAACCCGGATATCCGGATTGGCGTCGTTTTATTCATCAGCCTATCAGCGCTCTTAAAATCCCGTATTGTTGCTCAGATGAATGGTGCCCGCCTTAAACGTCGTATTCGCTCCTACCGTATTGATCAACGTATTTTTCGTAAAGTAGATATCCTTGATCTGTCCGTCGCCCCATACGCCGATTCCGCGGTGAGCCGCGTTCTTAATCGTGTTGCCCGTGAACGTCACATTGTCGATGACGCCCTGCGAGGCGTAAATCAGAATGTTCGGATGATTTTCCGGCTCATGGATGCCGGCATGATCGACCGTATTGTTTTTCACCGCGATCCGGTCGACGTTAACCGTATTGTAGTTCGCTTCGACGGCGATATAAATGCCCGCCATCTGCGTATCCTTTACCGAGTTGCCTTCGATCAGCACGTCCGTACCGCCGACGACCGCGATGCCGCGCGCCTTGGAGAGGTATCCGACGTCGTTGCCGCGAATCGTGACGTCATGCACCGCAGGGCCGTCCTGCGCGTAGCTGACGACTGCGATCGTATCGTCCCCCGTCGCTTTGACCGTATTTTTCTCAATCAGGATGTCGCTGCTGCCGTCCGTAATATGAATACCGTCCGCGCCGGTCGAATCGACGGTGCTGTTCGTGATGGTGCCGCCCTTGGCTGCGCCCTGAACGAGAATGCCCGCCGTGCTCGACTTATACACGTAGACGCCGTCGATCGTGAAGTTCGTCGCGCCGCGTACGGTGATACTGTTCTTCTCGTTGGAGCCGTCGCCCCGCGCGACCGTTGTCTGATAGATATGCTTGATGCCGCTCAGCTTGGCATTATTGCCCTTCAGATCGATCGAGCCGTTCTGCGGGTCCGTCGAGACCAGCGTCGTCTTTGTCATGCCCGCGCCGATCAGCTTGACCCCGTTCAGCGTCAGAATCTTGCTCAGGTGATATTCGCCGGCAGGCACGGAGACGTATTTGCCCTGCACCTTCGCCTTGTCCAGGCAGGCCGCGAATGCGCCGTAATCGTCCTTGCCATCGTTCGCCACGGCTCCGCAGCTCGTTACGGACAGCGCGTAGGCGTCTGCCGAAGCTGCCGTAGTCGTAGTTGCCGGCTTCGCGGTTGGCTTCGCGGTTGGCTTGGCCAACGCGTTCGCCGCCGCGGCTTTTACCGTTGGCGTCGGCGTCGACGAAGGCTGCGTTATGGCTGCCGTGAAGGTTACCGCCGGATCCCACAGCGTATGATCGTTGTTCATCGAGGCCCTGCTGTTGACTTCAAAATAAATCGCCGTGCCCTTCTCCACCGCAACCGGCTTCAGATCGGGCGTCTTGCCGTCCGTCGTATTGACGACGGCGCTCCATAGCGTAGTCTTATCCTTCTTGATCGTTGCCAGGATGCCGTCGCCTTTGCCGTCGCCTTTTTTGACGGTGCCTCCGATCGTGATCGTCCCCTTGCCGGGCGATACCCATTTGCGTACGGCGTCGAAATCCTTGCTCGGATGCATCCCGTCCTTGTTCACCCAGGGATAACCGGTGTCCGCTGCCGCTTGCCAGCGGGTGCCGTCCGCGTTGTATGCGAGATTGCTATATACCGAGCCCGCGCTTTTCTGATAGAACCATTGGTTCCGTCCCTGCGCGACCGAGAAATCTTGCGGAGCTGCATATAAACTGCTAACGCTGACGGCTTGCGCGTCCCTTACGGATACCAACGAATTCGTAAGGCCAAGACCCAGAGCGAGCGCCATTGCCGTCAAACCGATTTTTTTCAAATAAATAACCTCCGTATGTTTGAATATGATTGACATGTGGTAAAGACGGAGTAATAGCTAGAACTGTATATGGTCAGGCAGCTATATTTGATATATCGGATCAACATGGGTTTGCATGAATACATTGGCAGCCGATTCGGACATGCCATTTGTTTCCTGCGACCTATTTTAGCATGCTTTTTAAGAATTAAAAGCAAAGAAATTATAATCTATTTTTAATAGAAGAAACACGAATCTCAGTGTACCGATCAACGGGGAAAATGGAGGAGTTGCGGGTAGGTGATAAGCAGGCGATGGACAAGTGATTCAACGGAATTTTAAACATTCGTTTAATCCAACGTACATCAATATACCACGAAATCCAAATTAAAGTACATATTGAATCTATTGTATGATAAAAAGTTAATAATTGGAGTTGGGGCAAAAAAAACAGAATGTCGCTCGTCTGCAGAGGCGGGCGCATTCTGTATTTTTTTGCGGAATGGTATGAAGCCCCGCACGCGAACAGCGAATCGCCTTCTTAATAGAAGGCGTTGGCGTTATTTTCGTACGATTGGCCCAATCGCCTTCTATATAGAAGGCGTTGACGCGCGATTGGGGCAATCGCCTGCTCTACGGCAGGCGTTGGCGCGCATTCCGCAACTGTTTCTACCTAATTATGTACGAAACCTTCTTTCATCCTCCGCGCCCCCGGCTGAAGGCTCCACCGAACCGATCGAGCGGCACAGCGCCAGGTATGCCTCGCGCGCTTCGGGCATCCAGCCGTTCCGGTACCTTCTTTCCCAAGTGCGCTCGTCCTGTCGGAGGAAGCCCTCGATGGCCAGAATCGGCTTCGTATGCGCGGCGACCGCGCACATGCGCTGCGCATGACGCAAATATTCGCCGATGACGGGCATCGCCTGCTCGTAGTCGTCGATGTCTTCGGCCGGACCGCCGGCGATCAGCGCAGACAGGATCCCGCCCGCTCCCTCGAGTAGCGCCGGGTCGATCGTATCCGAGCTGAGCGCCTCCTCCAAGTCTCCTTTGAGCGCGCAAGTATAAGCGAGCACGCCGTCGCCGATCCGGTTGCGGAAGCCGTCGCGAAGCAGCCAGTCCCGAATCTCCTGCGTCTCCGGGTCGAGACGCTCGACCAAGTAAATTCGGCCCCAGCCGTCCACGCACCGCGCCAGCTCGAAGAGCGATTTGCTGGGATTCTCCATGCTCATGAGCGCAGAAGCCGCGTACAGCGTGAACTCTTCGTGCTTGCCAAGCGTGAACGTCAGCTCCCTGTGCCGATCGCTTCCGTATTGGCTCAACAAGGCAAGCCCGAACTTCACGACGTTGCGATGCACGCCATGCCGCGCCATCCACAATGCCTCTTCGTAAAGATTGCCGGCATTCAATCCCGGCAGCTTATGTAATGCCTGCAGCGCCGGGCTGATCGTATCCAGCGATTCTTCGCGCATTAGCGCGAGATAGGCGGTCCTTCGGTTGCGTACGTTGCGGTCGCGGCTGAGCCGGAGGAGCAAGCTGGTTAGTTCCTTGGCGGAGCCTTCATCCTCGAAGACGCCGATCGACCCGATTCCCTCCAGGCCTTGTTGACGCAGCGCCTCCTTGCGTTCGGGCTTGTCCACGTATTCATCGTCGTCGGGCAGCGCCTGGGATTTCAGCTTGCCGTCTTGACCCGTTCGAAGAACGATCATGTCGTAGACGGACGGCTTGCCTGCCCAGGGGTACAACGGAGCGACGGCGGTATTGCGAAGCATACGGATATCTTCCTTCCGACCGGCAATCGGTCTGGCCGTATCAAGCCGGATTGCCGTTACGTATGTATTACCCGCCTGGCAGATATTGCATCGGAAAACTGGGCGGCAAACGTCGAAGCATGCAAAAACGAGGCGCACGGATCTGTATCTGTCCATCACGAACCCGCCACGCATAAGGAGACGCACTTCCTGCGCCAAAGATCAGCGTTTAGCGAACATGTGTACGAAAGATGTTATAATAAGAACTCAGAGCAAACCGGATTGCAAAGCGAGGTCATGCTATGTTTATAGAGGACGATCCATTGGAAGACGATCAGTGGTGGGAAAATCTGCTGCACAGCGTCGCCGCTGAATTTGACGACCTGACGCTTAAGCGCGGCTATCAATACTACAAACAAGGGCGCATCGAGCTCAAAGATCCCGAAGAGATGCAGCTGTTGATCGCCGTGGTCGAAGGTACCAAAAAATATCGGACGCAGGTCGATGTCGAAGACTTCGCCGACAGCGAGTGCAGCTGCCCCGTCGGCCGCGCTTGCAAGCATATGGCCGCGGTACTCATGGAGTGGGCCGGATATCACGGTTATCCCGTCCACGCCCTCGCCAACGCCAAGACAAATTTGTCGCGTCCGAGCCCCCTTCCTGCCTCGCAGCAGAAGGCCGACGTCGAGCGGCTTGCCCGGGACGCCGCGCAGATTCCCGGCATGAGCGTCCCGCAGTGGCTGGACCTGTTCGGCCGATGCCTTGCCCCCATCGCCGGTCAAGTGCGCAACACGCAGTACGTCAAGCAAGCGCTCGGCCTCTTTTATAAAATAAAACCGGCGCTTCCGCCCGTCGCCGAGCGGCTGTTCGAGCTGAACGCGCTGCTGTTTCTCATGCGCCATGCGGCCGAGACCCAGAGCAACCCGGCGCTCGGTCCCAATTCGTACCTGGGCTACTTCACGCATCTGGCCGTGACGGATCTTCACGAAGCCGCGATGGGCTGCCTGGATCGCCCGCTGCCCGAAGAGGACGAGCCGCTCGCGAGAGATCGCTTGCTCGAGACGGCAGACCTCCTCAGGGCGGCGATGCTGGCGCCCGGCCCGACGCAGGACTATGACCTTAAGCATTACGGCCGTCTATGGGAAACTTGGCTCGCGCCCCCGTATGGCGGCGACGCCCTGTACGCAGAGGAGCTCCGCAAGCTCGAAGAGGCCGAGAACGGCTTGCCCGCCCAGAGCGGCAGCGCCTGGAACGCGGCCGTGCTGCGGATGCGGTTCGGCCTGGCCGACGACGACCGTGCGCTGGCCTTGCTTCACGGTCAAGCGAGCCGCCTGGGCTCCGTCCAGGTCGCCCTGCTTACGGAAATGCTCGGCGAGCTCGCCCGGAAGGAAGAATGGCACCGTCTGCTCCGATGGCTGACCGAGCTGGGCCCCTTGATGAGCGGCCGCCGCCTGCGGGAGCTCGAGACGTACGCGGAGCTGTGGGATGCCGTCGTCGCCAAGCTTCCCGAGGCGGAGCCCCGGATGTGGGAGACGCTCGAGGCGATGCTGCCGTCCTCCCAGACGATCTACGAGGAACGGCTGCTCGGCGCCGGAAGGTACGAAGAGTGGATCGACATTCAGCTGTCGTTCGGCCGCGAGCCGCTCGACTACCGCGTCACCGAGCTTGCGCCTCTGGAGAAGGAAGCGCCGCATGCGCTGCTCCCCTTTTACCATCAGGCGGTCGAACGTCATGTGGCGATGAAAAACAGAGCCAGCTACAAGTCGGCGGTCAAGCTGCTCAAGCGGCTGGCCAAGCTGTACAAGAAAATGAAGCGCGAGGAGCGCTGGATCGAATTTTACGAGCTGTTCGAGCTGCGCCACAGCAGGCTGCGCGCACTGCAGGAAGAGCTGCGGAAAGGAAAGCTGTCATGAGCGCGCACCGGGATACGATCAGCGTCGACGTGCGGCTGAGCGAGCATGGAGACGCATTGATATACGGCGTTCTCGACGGGTACGGCTACGTGCCGGGCATGCTGCTCAAGCACAGGCTGTTTGCCTGGCACGAGGCCTCGTTTTACGGAACGAACCTGGACGTGAGGCAAGTGATGATGCCCACGGCCGACGATCCGGCCCTGGGCAAGGCGGAGATCGTCATTCTCCCCTCCGAGCATGTGCTGGCCTTCTTCGCGAAGCCCCGGCTGCTCAAGCACGTGGAGTGGGAGTTGGCCGGAGACGGCCGGCGGCTCGCCGCATTGGCCCCGGCTCTTGCAGCATGGGTCGACGAGCGCCGGTTTATTCCCCATCTGGACGCCTATCGCCGAGGCCTGCTGCAGTGGAGTTGGGAAGGCGAGCTGCCTTCCGCTGACGGCGAAGCTGCAGTTGGCGAAGCCGTGGACGACGAATTTGCGGAAGGCCTGCGAGCCGCCTTTTCGGCTGCCGTACGGGAGCGACACTACGGCACGGACGAGGATTATTCCGAGCTGCGGCGGGAGTATCCGCGGCTGTTCGACAAAAGCGCCGCTTCCGCGGCCGGCATGGACGCGCGCGGCTGGCTCGAGGCGATCGGCTGGCGGCAGGACATGGCGCCGTTCCGGCCGATCCTGCGGCTGCTCGAGCCCTATGCGGCGGGCAACGCGCCGGAAGATTGGCGGCTGCAGCTCGCGCTGCAGAGCAAGCGCGACGAGACGATCGTGCATCCCGCGAAGCTTGGCGCGGACGGCTCGGTTTCCGGGCGCTGGCCTGCCGCCTGGAACGAAGAGGCCGGCGAGCGTGCCCCCGGCTGGCTGGAGCGGCTGCGCGCGGCGCTGCCGCCCGAGCGTCTCGCCGGCGGGCCCAAGGACGTGCTGGCCGCGCCGCTCGACGACGAAGCGGCCTGGCGTTTTCTCTCGGCAGACAGCAATCGTCTGCTCGAGGCCGGCTGGCGGGTGCTGCTGCCCGCCTGGTGGGAGGCGGCGACCCGCAAGAAGCCGCGGCTGCGCGCCAAGATCGCGCCCGAGTCCGGCGGCAAGGGCAGCTCGCTGTTCGGGCTGGACGCGATCATCGACTTCGATTGGCGCGTCGCCATCGGGGACATTGAGCTCAGCGAGGAAGAGTTCGCCGCGCTCGTCGCGCGCAATCAGCGACTCGTCCGCCATCGCGGCCGATGGATCGCGCTCGATCCGGCGCTGCTGACGCAGATCCGGCGCATGATGACGGGCATGGACAAGACGGCCGGCCTTTCGTTCCAGGACGTGCTGCAGCTCCATCTGCTCGGCGAGGGCGAGGACGACGACGCGGACGGCGCCGAGACCGAGGAATCGGCGGAGGCTTCCGCCGCGCGCGTGCGGCTGGAGGTCGAGCTGAACGAGCATCTCGCCTCTTTCTTCGCGCAGCTCGGACGCCCCTCGGAGTGGCCCCTGCCT
Source organism: Cohnella sp. GCM10012308 (assembly GCF_042649185.1). Lineage (NCBI taxonomy): Bacteria > Bacillati > Bacillota > Bacilli > Caryophanales > Paenibacillaceae > Cohnella > Cohnella sp. GCM10012308. The sequence goes on along the minus strand of NZ_JBHRYU010000005.1, from coordinate 282,265 downwards.
GAGCCGCCCGCCGATCTGCAGGCGACGCTTCGGACGTACCAGCGGGAAGGTTTCGGCTGGCTCACCTCGCTTCGGCGCTTTGGCCTTGGCGCGGTGCTCGCGGACGATATGGGCCTCGGCAAGACGGTCCAGCTGATCGCTTATCTGCTGCAGCTGCGTCACGATACGCCGCCGGAGCGGCGGCGCGCGGCGCTGATCGTCTGCCCCACCTCGGTGCTGGGCAACTGGCAAAAGGAAATCGCGCGCTTCGCGCCGAGCCTTTCGGTCAGCCTGCATTACGGCAGCGGCCGGATTACGGATGAAGAGGCCTTTGCCGCTCAAGCGGCGACCTCGGATGTCCTGCTCACCTCGTTCGCCACGGCGTCGCTCGATCAGGAGCTGCTGCAGACCTACGTATGGGCGGCGATCTGCCTCGACGAGGCGCAAAATATCAAAAACGCGCAGACCAAGCAGTCCGTCGCCGTGCGCAGCTTGTCCGCAGGACAGCGCATCGCGCTCACCGGCACGCCGATCGAGAATCGGTTGGCCGAGCTGTGGTCGATCTACGACTTCATCGCGCCGGGCTACCTCGGGACGCAGCGCGCCTTCCAGGAGCGGTTCGCGACGCCCATCGAGCGCAACCGCGACGAACGGAGGACGGCCGAGCTCAAGCGCCTCGTCGGACCGTTTATGCTGCGCCGCAAGAAGAAGGATCCGAACATCCAGCTCGACCTGCCGGACAAAAACGAAATGAAAACGTACGTCCCGTTGACACCCGAGCAGAGCGCGCTTTACGAGCAGACCGTTAACGAGCTGCTGGAGCGGATGAAGACGCTCGAGGGCATCGAGCGCAAGGGCGCGATCCTCGCGGCGCTGACCCGCCTCAAGCAGGTATGCGACCATCCGGCGCTGCTGAAAAAGGAGCAGGCGACGGCGTCCGCAGCTTCGGAGGACAAAAAGGGGCTCGCAAGCGGGGCGGAGCCCGCGCCCCCGGCCAAGCCGCCAATCAAGTCCAAGCCGGCGGGTGAGGCATCGGCGCCGTCCGAGGCGGAGCTGGCAGAACTGGTCTCCGGTTCGGCCAAGCTAGAACGGCTGCTCGCCATGGTCAAGGAGCTTCGGGAAGAGGGCGACCGCTGCCTTATTTTCACCCAATACGTCGGCATGGGAGAGATGCTCCGCCTCGTGCTGTCGCAAGAGCTGGGCGAGCCCGTGCTGTACCTGAACGGCAGCACGTCCAAGACGGCGCGCGACCGGATGATCGAGCGGTTCCAGTCGCAGACGCTGCCGCAGGACGAGCAGCCTAACGTATTCATCCTCTCCCTCAAAGCGGGAGGCGTCGGCCTCAACCTGACCGCGGCCAACCACGTGTTCCACTTCGACCGCTGGTGGAATCCCGCCGTGGAGAACCAGGCGACCGACCGCGCTTACCGGATGGGGCAGACCAAGGACGTGCAGGTGCACAAGTTTATCTCGCTCGGCACCCTCGAGGAACGTATCGACGAGATGCTGGAGAGCAAGCAGCAGCTCAGCGACAACGTCATCTCCTCCTCCGAGGGCTGGATCACCGAGCTGTCGACCGACGACCTGCGCGATCTGATCACGCTGCGGCGCGGCATGAACGGCTAACGCAAAAACGCCTCCGACCGAGAGGCGTTTTTTGCATGCGTTTATAACGACCTCCCGAGCATCGCGGCCCGTCGCCAGCCTGCTATTCCCCGCATTCCCGCGAGCGAGGTCAGATCAGCGGATAATGGCCTTCGTAGCGCGGATGCGCATAATACGGCGGTCGCGGTCCGATCAGCGGCAGATTCAGCGTAAAAAAGTCCCCGTAAGCGACCCGCACCATGCCGTTTGATTCATTGATCAGCAGCGCGTTCGCCTTTTTGCTGAACGAGTATGGCACCTTCATATCGATCATCCTCCATCGGACTGTTCGCCGTCATAGCCTATGCCGGATTTGATCCGGGAGAGCAGGTCCCTATAGAAATAGAATCGCCTGCCGGCGCATCTCGCTCTGGGCGTTGCGGACCATCGTTAGCGTAAATGCGGCGGTCGATGATAGACTTAAGAACAAAGCGGCAACTGCCGCACAATTAACGAGCGGCCAGCTCGCGGACAAGGGGCACTGAACAACGTGATTAAAGAATTGGTCTACGAAGATCAATGGATCGAAGCATATCCGGTCATGAACGAACTGCGGACGCAATTGGACCAGGATGCTTATCTGGCCCTTTTGCGCGAGATGCATGCCGAAGGCTACAAAATGCTCGCGCTGTACGCTGAAGACCGGATCGTGGCGTTGGCCGGCATCATCATGCTGACGAACTTCTATTTTGGCAAGCATGTATTCGTATACGACCTTGTCACTAAAGCCTCCGAGCGCTCCAAGGGCCATGGCGAGACCCTGCTTGAGTACGTTCACCAGTACGCAAAGGATAACGGATGCAAAACGGTGGCTTTGGAGTCGGGATTTCCGCGCGTGGATGCCCACCGGTTTTACGAGACGAGAATGGGCTACAGCAAGCCGGGCTTTTCATTTTCAAAAACGCTTTGACCGCGTTCTCGTCTTAACGATGTCCTCATGGAACGACATACAGCGCATGCCCGAAGTCTCCTGCAGAGCGCTCCCCATCGACCCGCAACGAAGCGGCTAGGCACCCGTCTAGCCGCTTTGGCATACGGTGAGAAATAACGATACCGAGGAAGACCCGCTCTATCCCAAGTCAGGCGTGCGGGTCGCCGATTCACGGGAGGCCGACATGACCGACAAGCGCGATGGCGAGAACGAGCTGGAGCAAATAAGAAGCATGCAGCTCAAATTCGAAGAGGCGAAGATTGAAGATCCTTATCCCCTCTATCCCAGCTACGGCACGATTACGCGGTACGAGGACATTGCGATCAGCGTGCCCGAGCAGCGTCAATACCGTCAGCCCGGCATCGAGAACCTGATGGTGCCGAAACCCATCGTCGACAATCCGCATTATAAAGGAAGCGGCAAGCTCGAAGGCAAAGCCGCGCTGATCACCGGCGGCGACAGCGGCATCGGCGCGGCGGCGGCCATCGCTTTTGCCAAGGAAGGGGCCGACATGGCCATCTCTTATCTTGACGAGCACGAAGACGCGGAGCGCACCAAGGCTTGCATCGAAGCGTACGGCCGCACCTGCCTGCTGCTGCCGGGCGATGTGCGCGACAAAGCCGTGAGCGAGTCGATCGTCCACGACACCGTCAAAGCGTTCGGCCGCCTGGACGTTCTCGTCAACAACGTCGGCATCCAGTTTCAGCAGAACGAGCTCGAGGACATTACCGACGAGCAGTTCGAGAACACGTTTAAGGTCAACTTCTTCTCGCACTTTCATACGACCCGCGCGGCGCTTCCTTACCTGAAGCCCGGCGCGTCGATCATCGGCACGGCCTCGGTCGTTGCTTACGTCGGCGAAAAAACGCTTCTCGACTACACCGCCACCAAGGGCGCGATCGTCGGCTGGACGCGCGCGCTGGCGCGCAACCTGGCGCCCAAGGGCATTCGCGTCAATGCCGTAGCCCCCGGTCCGATCTGGACGCCGCTTATCCCGAGCAGCTTTTCGCCGGATCAAGTCGCCGTCTTCGGCACGGAGACGATGCTGGGACGTCCCGGGCAGCCGTTCGAGCTCGCTCCGACATACGTCTATCTGGCGTCGGACGACTCGCGTTACGTCACCGCGCAGGTTCTTCACGTCGACGGCGGCCAATCGACGAACAGCTGAACCCAATTCCGCTTCCGCGCCGACTTACCGGCCGACGCTCGTTCGGAGATCTCCCGTATCGTTGACGGGGTCTTTGAGCGTCTTTTCCGCTGCGATATTTCCTTGATCGTCCAGCGCCTGAACCGTATAAGGCAGCTCTGCAAATTCGGGCAGCAGGACGAACCAAAATCTCTTGCCCGGTTCGTATTCGACGATATCCGCCGCGTATTTGCCCGGTTTCTCGCCACTGGTTTTCAGGATGACGCCAGCGACGGACGCATCGGTCAACTCCCCGACCACCAGCGGATAAGGACCGGGCACGCCTGGATACTTGCTAGGCATGGTCATATAATTCAGCAGCGAACGAACGCCTGCCTCCCCAGGTTCGCCATAGCCGATGCCGTAACCTCCACCCATGCCCCATTTCCAACCCAGCCACGTGCGGCGCACGAATTCAACCTGCAGCTCCGTACCGTTCGGCTGTATATTCCGTTTGATGAACAGCAGCACGCCCCCGTCTACGGCTTCGCGGTGAACGACCCGCATCGTATCGAAGCGCCGGAACTTCTCCACCGCTTCCTCCGGCGTCCGCCCGATCGGAATGTGCAGCGTGCTGCCGTTCAATCCCATCGCCTTCGACAGCCGCCGATCCGCGAAACCGCCAGGCGCTTCGTAAAAATAACCGATTCCCGCAGCCAGTATCATAACCGCAAGCGCCGCGACGACCCCGATCGCCCATCTGCGCCTCAAATGCTTGGCAGCAACTTCGCGTTGGCCCGCGTTCGCCAGTATGTCGGCCAACCTGCGCTCGCCAACCCTCCGCCGCTCGGTTATCGGCGTCTCCCTGAGCCGGTCGAACAGCGAGTCCCGCCTCAAATTCTCATCCGTGATCCGGCTGCCCATCGTTCTCTTCTCCTTTCATCCGTTCGGCTAGCATCGCTCTGCCCCTGTAGAGCCTGGACTTCACCGTACCCTCTGCGATACCGAGCAACCCGGCGATCTCGCTGTAAGACCATTCATAGTGAGCGAACAGAACGATCGGCTCGCGATACTTTCCCGGCAAGTCCCATACCGCTGCCCACACCTCGTTCGCCAATTCATTCCGCCAATATTCGTTCTCCGCCGAAGCGGCGCCATTGGCGTCAGGAATCAAACCGACGAGCGTCACTTTTCGCCAAAAAGCCGACTTCCGGTAATTAAACGCCGTATTGCGCGCGATCCGGAACAGCCAATTTTTAACCGGCCCGTCTCCCCGATAAGCATCGATCGCCCGCATCGCCCGCACGAACGTATCCTGCGCTATATCCTCCGCCAAGTGCTCCCGCCTCGTCAGAAACAACGCGTACTGCCACACGTCATGCCAATACTTGGCGATCAAATCGGCCATCTCATCCGCATCCAGTGCGACGCGATATTTGAGGTCGTTATCCTCGATGTCCGCCAAGCGCCTCGCCTCCCCTATGCCATAAAGACAACGCAGCTGCCGCGTTTGTTCCGTAAATTTCGTATTTTAACGATATCCCCTTCAGTCAGGTACATCTCGTGCTTCTGCCTATTTGAACGATATCCCCTTCGGTCAGGAACTTTTCGTGCTTCTGCCTATTTGAACGATATCCCCTTCGGTCAGGGACATGCCGCACTTCCGCTCATTTTAACGGTATCCCCTTCAATCAGGTAGCCAGTAACGAAACCTCGCAAAGATCAGACCGAGGGAACGAGTTCATCTCCACCTGAACGAAAGGGATATTGTTCAAAATAGTGGCGCGCCGATTGTCGCTTCCGCCCGCCTCTCCTGATCCAAGGGGATACCGTTAAAATGTGACTACGAGCTTGGACCGACGCCTTTCCTGAGCGAGAGGGATACCGTTCAAACCCTGCTAAGCGGATAACCCGGCCCGCTCCTGATCCAAGGGGATATCGTTCAAACGGCAAAACGGAGCCTTCCGCGCCAAAAAGCCATCCCCCGTCCCGGTAAGAACCCGGATAGAGGATGGCTGAACCTTAAGCATGGTCACACGGTCTGCGCGGTCTGCGGCTGCTCCGAGGCGGGTTCGCCCGCTTCCGGTTCGGCTTCGCCAGCCGGTCGGATCTCTACCGACAAGCTTCCGCCCGATGCTTCGACCGTCATGAGCGAACCCTCTGGCGCCGAGCCCGCGATCAGCGCTCTCGCTACCCGCGTCTCGAGATGACGCTGGATGAACCGCTTCAGCGGACGCGCGCCGTACACGGGATCGAAACCCTCCTTTGCGATAAACCGGACGGCTTCGTCCGTCAGCCGCAAGGCGACGCCGCGCTCGGACAGGCGTTCGGCCAGGCCGCGCGCCAGCTTGCGCACGATCGATTCAATCTCGCCAAGCGACAGCGGCTTGAACAGGACGATGTCGTCGACGCGGTTCAGGAACTCCGGCCGAAAGTGTCCGGTCAGCTCCTTCATGACGCGGTCGCGCACGGCCGGCGCGATGTCGCCGTTGTCGTCCACGCCCTGCAGCAGGTGCGGAGAGCCGATGTTCGACGTCATGATGACGATCGTGTTCTTAAAATCGACGACGCGTCCTTGCGAATCGGTGAGCCGGCCGTCGTCGAGCAGCTGCAGCAGGACGTTAAAGACGTCCGGATGCGCCTTCTCGACCTCGTCGAGCAGCACGACGGTGTACGGCTGCCTGCGTACGGCCTCGGTGAGCTGTCCGCCCTCTTCGTATCCCACGTATCCGGGAGGCGCGCCGACAAGACGGGACACGCTGTGCTTTTCCATATACTCGGACATGTCGATCCGGATCATGCCGTCTTCGCGGTCGAACAGCGTCGCCGCGAGCGCCTTGGCCAGCTCCGTCTTGCCGACGCCCGTCGGCCCCAGGAACAGGAAGGAGCCGATCGGCCGGTTCGGATCCTGAATGCCGGCACGCGCCCGCAGTACGGCGTCGGAAACGAGACCAACAGCCTCTTCCTGGCCTACGACGCGTTCGTGCAGCGTTTCTTCCAGCCGCAGCAGCTTGTCGCGCTCGCCCTCGACCAGACGCTTGACCGGGATTCCCGTCCAGCGCGAAACGATGTCGGCAATTTCTTCCTCGGTCACGGACTCACGCAGCAGGCGCGTCTCTCCTTCTTGCTCGGCCGCCTCCTCCGCCGCCTTGAGCTGGCGCTCCAGATCGGGGATAATGCCGTAGCTCAGCTCCGCCGAGCGGTTCAGGTCGTATTCCTCCTGCGCATCCGCCAAGTCCTTGCGCGCTTGCTCAAGCCGCTTTTGCAGATCGCGCACGCCCTGGATCGCGGCTTTTTCCTTTTCCCAACGCGCCATCATGCCCAGATGCTTCTCCTTGAGGTCCGCCAGCTCCCGCTGAAGCGACTCCAGCCGGCGCTTGCTCGCGTCGTCGGACTCCTTTTTGAGCGCGGCTTCTTCAATCTCCATCTGCATCATACGGCGCATGACCTCGTCCATCTCGCCGGGCATCGAGTCGATCTCCGTGCGGATCATCGCGCAGGCTTCGTCGACCAGGTCGATCGCCTTGTCAGGCAGGAAGCGGTCCGCGATATACCGGTTGGAGAGCGTACCTGCCGCTACAAGGGCGCTATCGTGAATTTTAACCCCGTGATGGAGCTCGAAGCGTTCTTTTAAGCCGCGCAAAATGGAGATCGTATCCTCGACGTTCGGCTCGCTGACGAGCACCTGCTGAAATCTGCGTTCGAGCGCGGGATCCTTTTCGATATACGTCCGGTACTCGTCGAGCGTGGTCGCGCCGATGCAGTGCAGCTCCCCGCGCGCCAGCATCGGCTTCAGCATGTTACCCGCGTCCATCGCGCCCTCGGTCTTGCCCGCGCCGACGATCGTATGCAGCTCGTCGATGAACAGGATGATCCGGCCGTCGCTCTCCTTCACTTCCTTCAGCACGGCTTGCAGCCGTTCCTCGAATTCACCGCGGTACTTCGCCCCGGCGACGAGCGCGCTCATGTCCAGCGAAAATACAGTCTTGTCCTTTAGCCCCTCAGGAACGTCCTTACGTACGATCCGCTGGGCCAAGCCTTCGACGATCGCAGTCTTGCCGACGCCCGGTTCGCCGATCAACACCGGGTTGTTCTTCGTCTTGCGGGAAAGAATGCGGATGACTCGGCGGATCTCTCCGTCCCGGCCGATGACCGGATCGACCTTGCCTGCCCGTACCTCGGCGACGAGGTCGCGCCCGTACTTTTCCAACACCTCGTACGTAGCTTCGGGTTCCCGGCTCGTCACGCGCTGATGGCCGCGAATCTCCTTGAGAACCGAGAGCAGCCGATCCCGCGTTAATCCGAAGCCGTCGAACAACTCGCGCACGTCGCGGTTGCCGTCCCTTGGCGCAGATGCCATCGCGAGTACCGCATGCTCAACCGCAACGTACTCGTCCGTCATCGCCGCGGCTTCTCGCTCCGCCTGCTCCAGCACGGACACGAGCGCGGGCGACGCGTACCGCTTGACCGAATCCGAACCGCCTACGCGCGGGCGCTTCATCAACCGTCCCATCGCTTGCCGATCCATCTCGGCCGGCTGAATGTCGGCCCGCTGTAGCAATCTCGGCAGCAGCCCGTCCTGCTGCTTCAGCAGCGCGGCGAGCAAGTGCAGCGAATCGATCTCCGGATGTCCGCTCGCGCCGGCCAGCGATTGCGCGCCTGCGACGGCTTCCTGCAGTTTTTGCGTATATTTGTTGAAGTCCATAAGCGTGTCTCCCCTTATCGGTTAAAATGGTGTCCCGCTTGCAGCGTATTCATGCCGGACATGCGTACGCTTGGCGGCATCAGCTTCTCGGGCGCGGCTTGATGCCCGCCTTGAAGCCGCTTCGCTCCGCGAGCTGGCGGTATAGCTCCCGCTCCTCCTGGCTCGGACTAGGCGGTATGGCAAGCGCGACGTCGAACAAAATGTCGCCGTATCCGCCGTCCTTGCGGCGCAGGCCTTTGGCGGGAATACGCAGCTGCTTGCCCGCAGGAAAGTCCGGCGGGATCCGAAGCTTGACCTGGCTGCCGTCCGGCAGCCGGACGATCGCTTCTCCGCCGAGCACGGCTTGCCACGGCGCAGCCTCCACCGTCGCGTGCAAATCCCCGTTTTCGCCGAGTCCGTACGAATCATTCGGCTCGACCGACAGCTCGATCAGCAGCTCGTCGCCTTCCTGCAAGCCGTTCGCCCCGTCTCCCTTGAGCCGGATGACCGTCCCGTCGGCCATCCGTTCGGGCACGCGCAGCGCGATGTCTTTGGTCCCGACCCGCACATTGACCTTGGCGCCCTGCCAAGCCTGCTCCAAGCTGACGTTCAACCGGGCATGCTGCGTTCGCGAGCTCGCGCCGAACGGATCGAAGCCCGACGCGCCCCAAGCGGATCCGGCTCCGAAACCCGTCGAACCGTCGCCGTATGCGCTGAAGCCTTCTTTATTTCCGAAGCCGCCGATTCCTCCGATTCCGCCTTGGCCGAAGAGCATCTCGTACAGCTCCTCTTCGGACAGTCCAGCCGCGCCTTGGCCGCCGCTCCAGCTCCATGCGCCGCCGTTCTGCGCGCCGCTTGGTCCGCCGCTGCCTCCTGTCCGCCCCGCATACTCTCGCCGCATCGACGCATAACGTTGTTCTTCTTCGTAAGCCTGCCTTTTATCGTCATGGCTCAGAATGTCGTAAGCCTCCGCGATCTCCTTGAACTTCGACTCCGCCTCGGGGGCTTTATTAACGTCGGGATGCCATTTCTTAGCCAGCTTCTGATAAGCCTTCTTGATCTCCTGCTTCGTAGCGTCCTTGCCGACGCCGAGCACCTCATACGGATTGCCGATCGTCATGGCGCATCTCCTCCCCCGGGCAGTCTCGTCTGACCTTTCTTGACCTTAATGCTATTATAGCCCCCGTCATGCGGATATGCCAAAGACGTTTTAGGGCGTTTATGGGCGTTTTTTATTAATAAAGGGCTGCTTTTCTCACTCAGAGGACCGTTTTTGACCTTTACTGATCTTTGTTGATGATTCCGGATCCTCGATTATCCTTACCACCAGCACACTTTTCGGACTCAGAAGCCGAGCCGTGTAAGACTATATACCGTGAAGCGCGACCTGGGCGCTAACGCCGGCTATTGTGTCACACCGATAATGGTTCTGTAGTCCGCAGCTTGCCGGCCTCAACCTTCGATACGACGCCAATATCCCCCTCGCCTGCGCGAAGGGGATATCGTTAAAATGTGCGTATGATGGATGTTACCTGCGCTTGCGTGCCTGCGTTTGCGCTCCTACGTTTTCCGGCAAGATGAGTCTATGCCTCGCTATTCTGCTGCGCTCGCTTGGCCCAGCTTGGCGAACAAATCCTTGAATATCGCGTCACGCTCGACATGCGTCACGTAACGGATCGGATGGCGGCCCTCCGCCTCGGCCCAGCGGCAATCGTCCGTCACGAGCGGACTCGGCACCAGCTCGCTTGGACACCACTCGGGCCGGACCAGCCAAGCGACCGCGGACAAGTCCCAAATGACGCGCGAGCGCCCGGTATGATCGTCCATGCATCCAAGATACGTCTCGTAAAGGTACTGTCCAAGCGGCCCTTTGTCTCGAACATGGTCCCGCAGCTCGGACAGCGTCGTCGTCAGGTGGGACACGACGCCCATGCAAGGCAGAAGCACCAGCGGAACGCCCGAGTTAAACACGACGCGCGTCGCGTGCAAATCCTGCTCGAGGTTGAACTCCCGCGTATTTTGCCAATGGAAGGCATGGCCCCCGAGCCAGACGAGTACGATCCGGTCCGCCAGGGCGGGTTCGAGCAGCAGCGCCGACGCGACGTTGGTAATCGCGCCGATGGCGACGACGTAGAGGGGATCTTCCTCCCCGCGCGCCATCGCCCGGCGAATCAGATCCCGGGCAGCCTCGCTCTCGACCGGCATATCCGGACCTGGCATATAAGTCGTGGATCCCCGGCATACCGGCAGCGTCTCCCTGCCTGCGAGCGACCGGATTTTCAGAATTTCCCGGTAACTCTTCTCCATCCCGTCCTCGGGTCCGTCGGACATCGTGTTGTGAAACGGAGCGGCATGAACGGCCTCGACCTCCACCGCCTCCGGCGAGTTCAGCGCGTAGATAAGCGCAAATTGGTCGTCGATCTCATTGTAAGTATCGGTATCCATTACGATCGACACCTTTTTACCGGGATGCGCCAGCCGGCTGACGCGGCGATCCTCCGCTGCTGATACGAACGGCTTAACCATGGTTCCGTATCTCCTTCTTATTCTTTTTGGCTGAACGCGTTGCAGCAAGCATGTTAATATAATAGTTAAATTATAAACAGGAAGCCGTTTGAATCGTATCCGGTTTCGGCCACTTTCTATAACGATCTGGCTGATCTTCAAGAGCAGAGGAGCATTGCCCATGTATGCACGTCTTGACTTCCTGTTCTCCATAGCTCACATGCCCGGGAACGACGTAACTTTGCATCGTCACGGTTGCTACGAGCTGGTTTATTATTTGAAAGGCAACGGAAAGACGCGCATCGGCGATGACGATTATGAATACCGCGAGGACGACTACGCGCTGATCCGGCCGGGAACGCCTCACGACGAGCGTCATGCCGCGCCGACCGAGGTGCTATGTCTCGGCTTTGCGCCGCTGCGGGAGTTTGCGCTTCCCGAGGGCGTCTTTTCCGATCAGCGATTTAAAGACGACGTGGACGATTACGCACCCGTTCTGCCGTTGCTGCTCGGGATGGTCAAGGAGATGAGGAATAAAGACGAGGACTACGCCGGCATGCTCGACCTGCTCGCCTCCCAGCTTGTCCTGATGCTGCGGCGGAGACTGGCCGGCGGCTCGCCGGCTTACGACGAGGATAAGTTCCGTTATGCGATTAATTATATGAACGAAAATTTTCATCAGCGAATCGACTTCGGCTCGCTCGCCGCCATGGCGGGCTACAGCCTCGATCGCTACCGCCATCTGTTCAAGGCCCATACAGGCGCGTCGCCCGGCCGTTATGTGCTCGGCAGGCGGATCGCGCACGCCCGGACGCTGCTCCGCGAGACGAGGCGCAGCATCTCCGGGATCGCCGCGGATTGCGGATTCGCGAGCGACTCGCAGTTCTGCAGCCTTTTCAAGCGCGAGACGGGCTGGAGCCCCGGCGCCTATCGCAAGGCCAGCCCGTAAAAGGCGCAAAAAAGAGCGCAGGGTCCCGGACCCATGCGCTCCTGCCGCAAAGACGCGATTATTTTTTTTGCCAGACGTCCCCGTACTCGGCATTCCGCTTGAACTGCACGAGCGCGTAAGAACATACCGGCACGATTTTCTTGCCCTCCGCGCGGGCCGCCTCGACGACTCTGTCCAGCATGCGCCGCGCGATGTCTCCGCCGCGGTAATCCGGAGAAACGTACGTATGATTCAGCAGCCAGGTATTCTCTCCGTCCGGCATGAACGTAATCTCCCCGATCTGCTCGCCGTTCTCTCGTACGACGAAGGCATTGCCTTCTTTATGAATGACGCCGATCTCGTCTTTTTTCTTCCAGCCCTTAAACGTATCCTTCGCCTCGGTCACGGTATCCTTCACGCTGCCGATCGTCTCTTGAACGTCGGACTTAATACTGTCTATATGCCCTTTCATGCTGTCCATTTCTTTCTTGATGCCCTCGATCGGACTGCTCATGGCATTCGCCTCCTCTAATCAGCCGCTATGGCATATACTACTATATACCCGCTTCGCCCCCGGTTATTCAGCGGCGGATGGTTGCAATGGCGTTCGGAGGAGAGCGGGCGGCATGCCGCCGTTTCGGCATTGTGCAATTCGGATAAAGACCATATAATATGAGCAAGTATTCATATGTTATAGCGCAAGCTAGGACGGAAGGGCTGACGGCAAATGGTTAAACGCAGCGAGAAGGGGACGGACGACCAGGTCGGAGGCGCGACGCGCCAAAAGGATTCGGGCAGTGCGCACGCACACTCGGACGCCTGCACGCACGACCGCGATCACGTTCACGGCGGCCACGACGAAGGCCATGCGCACGGACATCCGAGCGACCGTTCACACGGTCATTCGCATGGACACTCACATGGTCATGGAGGACATGGGCATAATCACGGCCATCACGGCCATCATCACGGGATCGGCGGGCACCATCATCACGGGCGCGAAGGCGACCGCAGAGGCCTGACGACCGCCCTCGCGATCACGGCGGGCATCATGGTGCTCGAGTTCGTCGGCGGACTGCTTACCGACAGCCTCGCGCTGCTGTCGGACTCGGGCCATATGCTGAGCGACACGAGCGCGCTGGCGCTGAGCCTGGCCGCCCTCTGGTTTGCCTCGCGGCCGGCCTCGGCCAAGCGAACCTACGGCTTTCACCGGTTCGAGATTCTCGCCGCGCTGTTCAACGGCGTCGCGCTGTTCGTCATCGCGGGCTTTATCGTCTATGAAGCGATCGGCAGGATGGCCTCGCCGCCGGAGGTCGCCGGCGGCCCGATGATGGCGATCGCCGCCGTCGGCCTCATCGCCAATCTGGCCAGCGCCTGGGCGCTCACGCGCCAAGGCGACGTGGAGCACAACGTCAACATGCGCAGCGCTTACCTCCACGTGCTCGGCGACGCGCTCGGTTCCGTCGGCGCGATCGCCGCGGGCATCCTCATGATGGCCTTCGGCTGGTACATCGCAGATCCGATCATCTCGATCGTCGTATCCGTCCTGATCCTGCGGAGCGCATGGCTCGTCATTACGCAGACGGTGCACGTACTGATGGAGGGCACCCCGGCCGGCATCGACCACGAAGAGGTGAAGTCGGCGCTGCTCACGCTTGATGGCGTCCGCGACGTGCACGACCTGCATATCTGGACGATCACCTCCGGCCTGGATTCCTTCAGCTGTCACATCCTCGTCGAGGACGGCGTCCAATGCCAGGACGTGCTGCAGCGCGCGATCACCCTGATCGAGGGCCGCTTCGGCATCAGCCACGCGACCATTCAGGTCGAGAGCGGCGCCATCCGGCACGGAGATATTCCCGTGTAGCCAAACGCACTAAAAAAATGGGAAGCTTGCGTCGGCTCGACGCGGCTTCCCATCTTTATTTGCGCTTGTTCAAGAAGCTGTTCTCCCTGCGCTTGCGCTCCTGCATCAGACGCTCCTGCTCGTAAACATGCGCGACCTCGCTCTTGATGCGCAGCGAGCAATCCGGGCACAGCTTGCCCTTGCGGATCGGCGCCTCGCACAAATCGCACGCGTCGGTCAGGTTCGGATAATCGTATACCTTCAGCCTGCCCTTGCGGATCCACGCGCGAATCAGCTCGGGGCGCTCGTCTACCCGTTCCGCCAGTTCTTCCGTGGTCAGCTTGCGGTTCGAGCGCAGCTCCTTTTCCATACGGTTCATCAACGCATCCTCGGCGGTCGCGCAAGCGGCGCACAGCTGCCTAAGATTAATTTGATAGATTCTGCCGCAGCCTGGGCAATGGTCCACACGCAATTCGGAAGTGATAAGTCATCCCTCGCCCGTCTTCCTGTAGTTACATTTATCATACCACAGGGACGGCGAACTTCACTAGATTGCCGATACGGGATACTGCTCGTCCGCCAGCGCGGCGGCCGCATCCGGCGACATCCCGGACAACATATCCATCAAGGCTTTGGCATTGGGCGTGGCGTCTCCCGCCGAATTGTTGTTGAACACGACGTACACGGTGTCCGTCTCCCGATCCAGCGCCAATAGGCGGTCCCGCCACTCGGCGAGCTCCTCCGCGTCATAGTGGTAAAGGTAACGGAGCTTGCGCCAATCCGGGCGCCCGCTCGCATGCCAGCCTCCCTCGTTGCGCCCGTGCAGCCGCACGTAGGTCATATCGCTCGTCGTGGCGACCGGCACGATCGGGATCGAACCCGTTCCTGCCTGAGGCTCGTCCACGATCGTATGGATCCAGCCTTCTTTTTTCATAAAGGCGATCGTCTTATCCTTGAACTCGGGGGAGTACCAGCTCCGGTTGCGCAGCTCCAGCGTGCATGGAACGTCTCCCATGTATGCCTTCGTCTTGCGCAGCAGGTCCACGTTCTCGCGGGTGCAATCGAACCACGGCGGATACTGGAACAATGCGGCCGCCAGCTTGCCGGCCTCGCGCATCGGCGCGATTGCCTCGTGGAACGCCTTATACATGGTTTCTTCATCGTCGAAGTAATTTTTCTTGCCGCGAAGATGTCCCGTCATTCCCTGATAGGCCTTGACGACAAACTTGAAGCCCTCCGGCGTGTCCGACGTCCACTTGGCCGTATTTTTAACGGACGGCACGGCATAGAACGAGCTGTCGATCTCCACGACGTCGAAATGCTTGCTGTATTCGCGGAGCCGTTCTCCGGACTTGAGCTTGCCGTACAGCTCCTCGTGATCGCCGAAGCCCGTCAGTCCGATTCGAATCATCGCTGCCGCCTCCTTTGCGCCAAAATTATCCTACGTCTATTTTACACACCGGAGCGGAGAATGAACGAACGACTTTGATTGCCGCTGAGCGCCCGCAGAAAAATAGACCGGCTCGCAAGGCATCCTGGGGATGCCCAAACCGGTCTTCATTTATTTTTCTGATTATTCTAAATAGACTATCTTTTTAACGCTAAGCTGTGATAGAATGCTGTTACAGGAAAGGAGGTGCGTCAACATTAGTTCCCATATGTTGAACGTATCCCTTACCCGGTCCAGTCTCTAATCCGGCTGGAGGCGCGGGATACGGTTCAATCAAGCAGCGCCGCTCGGGTACGAGAGACCGTCTTCGGACGGTCTCTTTGTTTTGTGTACCATGCGTATGAGCGCTGTCTTTATCCGCGCGCGGGCCGGCGATACGGCGCATGGACGCTGCCGGGCGCGATATCGGCGTCCAGATAGGCGCCCAGGCCGGCGATGCCCGCTTCTATCATCCGCCGGTGGTTGCGGACGAAGATCGGTCGCAAGAGCGGCGAGAGCGCCGACATCCATCGCCGTCTGGCCGCTAGCTCCATCAGGACGTGCACCTCCGTCGCGCGGCCCGCGCCGTGCAGCCGTACGACGGCTCGCCCCTCCAAGTCGCCCGTTACGCGCAGCGCGACTGCGGTCGGCGGCCGGCTCTCAGTGACTGACACGCCAAGCTTAAGGGTGTAAAACAGCCCCGAACGGAATTCGCCCGCGTAGCCGTTTCCCACGCCGTCGCCCGATGTGCCCGTGGCAATCCGCTTGATCTTGACGTTCGGCCACCAGCCGTCGTACCGGAAATCGCCGATCAGCGACCATAACCTCTCTTTCTCCCGACCCACGCGCCATACATGTTCGAACCGATAGATCGAATCGTCCATATGCACCTCCGGCTCGCGGTTGATATCAATGATATTTAACCACTTTAACCGGAGGTGACAGCCGCTTGCGGCAATCGGTCTGCGCTCAAGCTCGGGCACGCTTATTCCTGAAGCAGCTTAAGGCCTACGTTGCGCATGTTGGATTCTACCTTCAAGGCGATGGATGCCTGCTCGTATAAAGCGGCCCATTCCCCATATCGTCCCGGGGGCAGCGACGAGCGGTAACGGTTGCCGAAGCCGAAGACGTCCGAGCCCTTGGCTTGCGTCTTGGCGAACACGCCGATCGACCGCGCCTCAAGCAGCTTGTTCACTTCTTCTTCGATCCTCCGGCTCGATAGGGGCGAAGCGTGAGACGTGTCCATCAGCTTCATCGTAACGCGAATAAGAATATGGATATCCGGCTTCCCCCCTGCCCATCCCGTACGAATCTGAGCCTTCGACGTCTCGACCTTGACGTTGGCGCCTCCAGCCGTCTCGATCTCGAACGGCGTCATCCGGTTCGTGACGAGCTCGTAAATCAGCGTCTCCTCCGGCGTGAGCCAGCCGACCATCTTGTCGTCGACGAAATAGGCGTTGCCTTTCAGATTGAACTGGAAAGACTCGTCCTTGACGAGCAGCGGCACCAGGCTTTCCTGAAGGTGATTGTAATGCCGGCTGAACACTTCCCATAGCGCGACCTTGTTTTTTTGCGGCGTGCCGCCGGCATACCTCTCGAAAAAAAGCCGCGTATATACGCCCGATAGCTCTCCTGACGGGTTGGGCCGCTGGAAGAGCGGCTCCATGTCGCCTTCGATCAAGGTGAATATCGCGTTGATCGGCAGCATCCGGTCGCGCACGACAAAGTCAAGGCAGCCGTAAATCCCCTTGGCCTCTGCCAGCCTTCTTTCGACGAAGACGGCTCTCGTTTGCGACAAATCCAAATATTTAGGCATCCGCGCCCGCAGCCGGTCCAAAGCGTCGGAGGCGGTCTTGCCCCGCTCGCTGGCGGACAAAAAGTCCTTATTGCCGCTCCCGATGCCCAATTGAGAATGAGGAAGCGGGAATCTCACCCATATTTTTACGCCCTTCTCGTCAACCATCGAGATGCCCAGTGCCGCGACCAGCATGCGGTTGTCGATATCCCGGATATCCCAGCAGCCCTGGAGCAGCGCCAACGGTAACAGCATGCCGAGCACGGCCAGCCAACGCCTTCGCATTTTTCGCCCCCTCATGCGCTATGCCGCCTTCCGCTCGCCAGACGGCGCCACAGCCATACGACGGGAGGAAACAGCACGAGGTAAATCCGAACGGGCGTATCGGCCCAGATCCCTTTCTCGATCCATCCCCACGAAGGAATGAGCTGAGCGGAAATATAAGTACCTGCGCCGACGGCGACATACGCGAAGCGGGCGGGCAGAAACGGCATCAGCGCCCGAAGCGCGGCGACCAGGCTATGCATCATCAGGCTGAGCGTCAGGATGACGAGCAGGATGACCGCCGAGAGGAACACGGCCGTCAGGTTCTCGACCACCAGCCAGTAATGGCTGACGGAGTCCATCTTGGAGAGGAAAGGAAAGGTCAACGCCTTGGCAAATCCGACGCCGAACGTCAGGACGGGGAAATAGATCGCGGCGGCGATCGCCGGCAAAAAGCAAAAGGCCGCCGCCGCGTAAGGGCGCCAGAGCCTGCCGGGGACTTGCGCATATTGGCCGCAAGAGCACAAGTACAGGAAGCCGATCCACACGAACGAGGATTTATAAAACGACCGGCTGCCCCAGTACGACAGGTCGGTCGGCCGCCAAGGCTCGCGCAGCGCGAAGTCGAGGTCGCTGAACCCGAGCAGCGTGATTCCAATCGTCACGGGAATGCCGACCATGACGAATACGGCTGCTGCCCGCACGATGGAGGCCACCCCTCCCGCGGCTAGCAGCATTGCGATCGGTATGGTGCAATGCAGGATCCAGAGCGGCGTCGAATGCAGAATCGTCATCGACACGATCTCGGCATGCGCGCGGGCGATCATCGTCATGGCCCGCCAGATGTACCAGCCGTACGGAAGCGCGAAAAGCAGCAGACCCGGCCAACCCAGCACGCGTTTTATGGCTGCAAAGGCGTCGAGTCCGGGATATTGCGCCATGAGGCCGGAGAACAGCCTCGCACCGAGGATGCCCGCCAGCAGTCCGGTCACGATCGGCATCCAGTAGCTGCCCCCGTCGGTATGCAGAATCAGATACGGATACAGGAAATAGGACGTCGCGCCGAATACCGCCAGCTGCATGATGAAGTATTGGGCGTCGGACAACTTTATCGCCGAATTCGTATCGTTCATCCCCGCCGTTCCCTCGACCGCACCGGCCTTTTGAACCATGAGAGCCACGTTCTAGAATACACGCGGGCACGCGGCCCGGCCGGGGAAAGATAGGAAACGCCGAACGACTCCAGGCGGGACAGAAAAACGACCATGATCGCAAAGCACAGAACGAGACCGAGGATGCCGAGCACGCCGGCGCCGAGGAGCACGAAGTACTTCAGCACGCGGAGGACCAGGCCCATCTGGTAGTCTACGACGATGAAGTTCGTCAGCGCCGTCGTTGCCGCGACGATCACGAGCAAATTGCTGACGATGTTGGCCTGAATGATCGCCTGTCCCAGCACGACGCCGCCGACCATCGTGACGGTGGCGCCGATCGTTCGCGGCAGACGGACGCCCGCCTCTACGATGCAATCCAGCAGGAAGAGAATGAGCAGCGTCTCCACGAGCACCGGATACGGCACGCCTTCCCGGCTTCCCGCGGCAGCCAGACTGATCTCCAGCCGGTTCACGTCGATGTTGACGGACGTGATCGCCACGTAGAAGCCCGGCAAAAACAAATTGATCATTAACGCCATAAAACGGAGCGTCCGTAAAAACACGGCGATAAACGGCATTAAATACCGGTCCTCGGCCGCCGCCCAAAAATCGGTGAAAGCCCCGGGCGCCACGATGGCCAGCGGCGTGCCGTCGAGCACGATCGCGATCTTCCCGTCAATCAGCGCGCCGGCCACCCGGTCCGGCCGCTCCGTCGTCACGGCGAGCGGGAACAGCAGAGACTTACCGCCGAGCAGGCGCAGCAGCTGGCCCGTATCCTGAATGCCGTCGGCCTCGATCCGCGCGAACCGATCCTTCACCCGTTCCACCAGCCCCGGGTCCGCGGCGCCCTGCATGTAAAAAATGCCCGCCGTAGTGGAGGTCACGCGGCCGATCGTCGTCTCCCACAGCTTGAGCTTCGGCGATCGCATGCGTTGGCGCAGCAGGGCGACGTTGGTGCGGTACGATTCGTTGAACGCGTACATCGGACCCTGGATCACGTTTTCGGTCAGCGGCTGGCTGACGTTGCGCTGCTGCCAGTCCGCGGTCTCCAATATAATGCCGGACGCCGACGCCGTCGTGCATAGGACGGTGTCTCCGCGGCATAGCGCCTCCACGCAGGCAGCAAGTTCGCCCTCCGCGAACTTGGTGCCCACATACCGCTCCACGAGAGACGCGTCCGCCTGATCGAATGACGGGTCCAGCGAGAACAAGAGATGCTCCGATCCGACCAGCGTAGACAGATAGCACAAATAAAGCTCATCCGACGCCGCTTCCCCCAGGCGCACCGCCTCGAAGTCCGCCATGCCGTCGAACGAGCCGCGCAAGCCTGCGAGCAGCCCTGCCCCTGGAACGGGCTGCAGCGCATGCCATATCGTCCGTTTTCGGTGACCGCCCATAATCAGCCCTCCCTTGCGGGTCGAGAGCCGCAAGTTTTCCTTCATTATTCCGGAAGGAGGGCCTAATTATTCCGCTTGTTTGAGCGTCTAAACGATTCTCCGCGCGCAGCGAGCCTTCTAAGCGTCGGGGCCTTTGAACGATGCCGCCTCCAGCGGCAGCTCGAAGAAGAAGCGCGTGCCTTCCCCGACCGCCGACGTCACGGATATCGTGCCGCCCATCATTTCGACGAGATCCTTGCAGATCGCGAGGCCGAGGCCCGTGCCTTCGTGCCGCTTGGCGCGTCCGTTCTTCGCCTGGTAGAAAGGCTGGAACAAATGCTCCAGCTCTTCGCCCGGAATGCCGATGCCCGTGTCCCGGACCTCGAAACGAACGTGCCTGCCGGCCTCCGCTCCCCCGCTGCCGGCAGAATGCACCGCGACCTCGATCCCGCCTTTGGCCGTGAATTTTACCGCGTTGCCGACCAGGTTGATCAGCACCTGGCAGATCCGCTGCTCGTCCCCGAGCACCGCGTCGGTCAAGTTGTCGTCAACCGCGCACGCGAGCTCCAGCCCCTTTTGCTTGCACTGGGTTTGAAAAAGCATCGCCGTATCCCGCACGAGCCCCTTCAAGCTGAACGGCGCGATCGACAGCTGCATCTTGCCGGCTTCGAGCTTGGAGTAATCCAGCACGTCGTTGATCGTCGACAGCAGCAGCGCGCCGCTGCCATGGATAACCTGCACGAACTCGTGCTGCTCCTCGCTGAGCTCGGTCTCGAGCAGAATCGCGCTCATGCCGATCACGCCGTTAAGCGGCGTGCGGATCTCGTGGCTCATCACGGCGAGGAAGTCGCTCTTGACCCGCAGCGCTTCCTCCGCGTCCCGCTTGGCGGCCAGCAGCTCGCGCTCCGTTATGATGCTGTTCGTGATGTCTTTGGCTATCGTATAAACGTCCTGCACCCGGCCGTTCTCTACCCAGGGCACCATCGTGCAGCTCAGATGAAGCAGATGTCCCGCCTTGTGGCGAACCGTCACCTGGACCGTGCCCGATTCGCCCCGAAGCGCTGCCATGAAGCAAGCCTTGAGCTGCTCCAACTCGTCTGGATTCACCATCTCGTTGTGGAACCTGCTCGGAAGCTCGGAAGCCGCGTATCCCATAACCCGCTCTGCGGCGGGATTGGCCCTGAGGATGCGTCCGCCCGAATCGTACAGGCAGACCATATCCGGATGATGCTCGAAAATCGAATCGTATCTGCGTTTGTTGGAGTCGGCGATCCGAAGAGCAAGCCGCTTGTCCAGAATCTGGCTCGCCGTAACGAGCGCGAGGATGAAGAGCATCGAGCCGCCGATGACGGCGGCCAGCAGGGCGTTCCCCGTCTGCATCCGCTCCGCCGTCTCGTGCGCATGCGCTGCTTCGGCTGCCGTTCCCGTGAACGAGACGGCCGCCATCGCGGTGTAGTGCATGCCCGCGATCGCAGCGCCGAGCAAGAGGGAGAGCAGCATCTTGGCGCTCTGGCTGGCGGCCCGCCCTTTGCGCTGGTTCGCATGGGACAGCTTGAGTGCGGCAAAGGATACGGCGAACGCGATGACGACGGATGCCGCGACCAGCAGCCAATCGTAGCGCTGGTCATAGGGCAAGCGAATCGCGGCCATGCCGCTGTAATGCATGCCGACGATCGCCACGCAGAGCCAGAAGCTGCCGATCGCCATCGAGAGATTGCTCGCCAGATTGCGGGACATCATCCGAAAAGCCGCATACGCAGCCAATACGGGCAATAGAATGGAGACCGCGAGCCATCCCGGGTGGTAATGAATATTCACGGGAAGATGATAGGCCAGCATGCCGATAAAGTGCATCGACCATATGCCGAACCCCATGGCCGTCGAGCCGAGCAGCAGCCATAAGTCGCGGTAAGCTCCCCGCAGCGTCAGGACGCGCTCGTAGACAAGCAGGGAACAATAGGAGGACAATACTGAAATGAGCACCGATAAAACGACCAGAGGCGTATAATAGGTGCCATGGAGCTCTGTCATCGGAAGTCCTTCCCGGGCTGCGCACCTTCATTGGCCCATTTATGGTAGATGAACTTGTAGATAGAGCCTAATATTACTATTTTCAGTCTAGCATACGACAGCGTTTTCAAAAGGAATGGCAAATCCTATTTTTCCGACCTCCGTCGACAATCTATTTCTAAGTATATAGGATGATACTCACCTGCGGAAAGACCTACTTTGCATGAAAGGGCGCGGGACGACGTGGGACGCATGGGATGGCGGGCAACGCATGGGATGGCGGGCAACGCATGGGATGGCGGGCAACGCATGGGATGGCGCGGAACGCAAGATTGGCGCGGGACGGCATGCTGCGGCGAGCCGCCGGCCTGTGCTACAATACTGGAATCGAGAATGCCCTTCAATACGGGCAAGCGGGAAGGTTGATCGAACCATGCTGATTATCGGCATCGCCGGAGGCACGGGCTCCGGCAAGACGACGGTCGCGCGTTCCGTCATCGAGCGTCTTGGCGCCGGCAAAGTCACGTTTATTTCGCAGGACAGCTACTATATGGACTATCCGTATTTGAGCATGGAAGAGCGCGCCAGGATGAATTACGATCATCCGCTCATGTTCGATAACGACCTGCTCGTCGAGCATCTGGGCATGCTGAAGACGGGACGCACGGCCTATGCGCCGGTATACGACTTTGGCTTCTACGGCAGGTCCGCCGACGAGCGGGAGGCGCTGCTCCCCAATCCGATCGTCATTCTCGAAGGGCTTCACGTGCTGTACGAGGAAAAGCTGCGGGAGCTGCTCGACATCAAGGTATTCGTCGACACGGATCCCGACGTGCGCATCCTGCGGCGGGTCGTGCGCGACATCGAGGAGCGCGGGCGGACGATCCAATCGGTGTACCGCCAGTATATGGAGACGGTCAAGCCGATGCACGAGGCGTTCATCGAGCCTTCCAAGAAGTACGCGGACCTGATCCTGCCCGAAGGCGGGCACAACCAGGTCGGCATCGAATTGCTCACGGTGCTGACGGAGAAATATCTGGACGGCGCGCCGCGCCGGTCTTGAACCTTGCGGGACGCATAGCCCTGTCGCCTGTATTGGCGCAAAGCGAAAACAGCCCCTCGCCTGAAGTCGCTCCTGAGCGAACGGAACTCGTTCGCTTGGACGTGCTTAGGTTGAGAGGCTGTTTTTGCATGTTATCCGGGGGAAGGCGCTACTGCGCGCCGAACAAGACGATCGCCGCGGAGGACGAGGTGAATTCGGCCTCGATGACCGCCCGTCCCGACGCGTCCCACGCGACGCGGACCCCCTCGGAGTGCCAGACGGGCCGCGCCGGCTTGCCCTTGGTGGCATACGTATAGCTTCCGGGCGTCGCGGAGAAAAGCGCGACAAGTCCGCGGCCGTTCATGGCGGACAGCTTCTCGTGCACTTCCGCCGCCCCGCCGATCTCCCCCTCGCGGACCGGATCGCTGTCGGCAATATCGTCGCGTACTTGCTTGTAGCGGTCAAGCGTCCCGCGTATAAAATCGCGGTCCGCTCGCGGCAGCGCAGGCAGATCGCCCCATAGGCCGTTATGGCCGAGCATGAGCGAGGCAAGGGAGAGCAGTTGGTTGTCTCGCGGCGCATCCGGCAAATAATGCGCGAGGAACAGCGTCGACGGCAGCCAGCGATCGTAGGCGAGCGGACGGCGGCAGATCCAGCCTCGCGCGGGACCGGGATGAAAAAACAGGTTCCAGTTGTCCCGCTCCCGGTCGATCGGCACGTCGTAATTAAAGTAATACGGACCGTTGTTCACCAGAAAGTACTTGCCGGAGCCCAGGAATGCCAGCCCCATCGCGCGGCCTCCCTCGGTAACGTCGAAGTCGACGATCGCCTGCGGGCACGCCTCGCACAGCCGATCGACAATGCGCGCCATGGCCTGCACCTGCTGGAACGCGTAGCTCTCCCGACGTTCCAGGCGGGTATGTCCCGCATCGCCGTGATCGTGCCCGGGCGCGTCGCAGCCGTACTGCGCGATCGCGTCCCATTTGAAATACCGGACGCCGTAATCCCGGGCCAGCCGGATCAGCTCCGCGGCGAACGCGTCCGCATACCGGCTCGCGAGGCAAAGCGGCACGCTCGCCTCCGTCTCCCACACCTCGGCCGGCTCGGCTTCCCGGCCTTCCTCCGACATGACGCAGTCCCGATGTGCGGCGAGCATCTCGCTGCCGAGCGCGGCCACCGTCGGGTTGAACCACAGCCCGAGCTTCATGCCGTAGCCGTCAAGCCGCGCCCTGACCTCGCGCAGATCGTCGGGGAAGCGCTGCGGATCCGCTCGCCAGTCGCCGGTGCGGCCGTACCAGCCCGTATCGAGGACGTATACTTCCACGCCCAGCTCGTGCGCGGCGTCGATATCGAGCAGCGTCCGCCTAAGGCGCATCGGGTCCAGATACTTGCCGCCCTGCTCGTTGCGGACTCGCTCTTGATAGTTCCAAGTGTTATAGAAAATATAGGGCCTGCGGCTCTCCGCGTTTTCCGACCAATGGCGCAAGGCGAAGCGGCGGTAATGCGAAGCGAGCGCGTCGTCGTCTCCCTCGATCGCAGCCGCTTGCATCCATACCGTTCGATAGGGCCGCTCCGGCGTCGGGGCACTGCCGTCCAGATAATTTCCCTTGACCGCCTCCAGCTCGACCGTCCGGTCCGGCCGGAGCCGGTACTGAATGAAGGCGTCCGGGTACTGGGATCCGTGTTCGTAGGCAAGCAGCAGCCGGCGGCTCCCGTCTCCCGCGGTCAGCATCGGCCCCATCAACGTCTCTCCCCGCCTGAAATGCAGCTCGTCCACCTGGCGCTCGGTCGGGCAATAGCTGTGTACCGGTTCCACGAATTCGGACAGCCGCCGCTCGACCGTAAGGTCGCAGCCATCGAGGGAAACCGAGACGTAGCGCAGCCGGTCGCTGCCGGTCCGCTTCGTCAAACGCGCGCCGTCCCGCGAGGCCAGCTCATAACGGAAGCGGACGACCGGATTGCCGCCGTCCGCCACGCGCACGATCCAATGCAGGTCGGTCCCCGGCGCGTCGCGCAGCGGTCCGCCCACCTGGTATTCGGTCACGCCGCAGATCAGCGTCCGGTGCGGCGCAGTCTCCGCGAGCGAGGCGAGCGCGCCGGACACCATCCGCCCTTCCAGCTCGAACGTCGGGCTGCCGAACGTCCAGCCCGCTTCTATGCCGCCCGTATATTCGATCGCCCAGAAGCGTTTTTCGCGGCCATAGCAGACGACCTGCATGCCGGACCGCTCCGGACTGCGCCATGCTTGTTCCTCCGTCATCCCGGCCGCTCCTTCCGTTTCCATGCGTAAGGCCCTTCAATCTCAAGCGCGACCTCATAATCGTCCGGGATGTCCGTCTCGATATGCAGCTTCCCGTCGGCATAGCGCCAGGACATCGCCAGCAGGTCGCCGCCGGCAGGCAATGCGCCCGCGCAAGACAGCAGCCCCGACGTGCCCGGGCGAAGCACGACCCTCCGGCGCAGCGGGTCGACGCGGCGGAAGCCGAGCAGGTCGCGATACGCGACATGGACGACGTGGCTGACGAAGCCATGGCTGCAGCTGGCGATCGGCTCGTCCTGCTCCCACAGCGTGCCGGTGGCGCTCGCCATCCCGCCGAGCAGTTCGGGCAGCTCGGCCGCGATGACGTCGGCACGGCCCGCGGCGGACAGCGCCTCGAGTCGCAGCATGTTGCCGATGAGCTGGTTCGTCGGCGCGACGCCCGGCGCGCGCCCGCTCTCGATGCCGCGGCGGCGCGGTCCAAGACGGTCCACAAGCTTACTCCACAGCTCAGGGTAAGTATCCGGCTCCGCGATGCCGAAGCAGAAGGCGTAGTACTGGCAGGCCTCCGACACGTGGCCGGTCTCAATCCGCAAGCCATCCGCGGTCCGCACGGCATGATCCGCGAAGTATTCGCCCGTAAAAGCTTGGGACCGCACCGCGGTCCTCACCGCTTCGGCCTGCCGCAGCCAGTCGTCGGAGCCGTACAGCCGGCCCGCCGCCTCAAGCGCTGCCGCATACAGCATGTTGGTCGGATAGCTGACATCCTGCACCCACTCGCGCGCCGGCGACCAGTCGACGAAGATCCAGCCGTTCAGCCGCTCCAGCAGTCCGTCTACGTTGCGGAAGGGCTCGAAGTACCGCATCAACGACTCAACGCGCGGCCTCAGATGTGCCAGCATGTCCGCATCGCCGCTGCGCGCGTCGTATTCGTCCAATTGAAGGACGAACCACAGCCCCCAGTTCGGAATAAAATTGCCGTCGAAGTGGTCTGCCGGGTAACACATCGGCACCATTCCTTCGGGGAGATTGGCGAAGCGTTCCGGCAGCGCGTAATTTTCCAGAAACAATCGTTCGTATACGGTCGTACCGCTCAACGCCGCCGCCGTGCGCGCCATGAAAAAGCTGTCGCACAGCCATCCCGCGCGCTCGCGCGACGGGCAGTCCATAAAGATGTCGACCGCATTCTGCCTGTAGGTCTCGATGCCCGCCGCGACGATCGCGTCGAGCGCCGGATCGCTGCTGGCGAACGAGCCCAGGACGGCATCGCCGCACACGTATTCCCGGACGCCGATGCCGCGGATATCGGCAGTCCCCTCCCATACGAGCAGCTTCAGATAGCGGAGCGAATACGGCTCCATCGTCTCAAGCCGGTGGACGCCCGGTTCCAACTCGTAGGCGACGGCATTGACGGCGTCAAGCCGCAGGAAGTCGACCTCGCCGCCGCTCAGCACCTCGTCGAACAGCAGGTACAATCGCGCCGGTTCCGCGCAGACGACCTCGGCCCGTATGAAGCCTGCGGCGACGCGGCCGAAGTCCACGATGCGGTAGCTCCGCGCTTCGACCCTCAGCGCAGCGTCCGGCACGTAGGGCCGATCGCAGGCGTCCCGCTCGGATGTGACAATCTCTTGCAGCAGCAGCGACGGAACGGTCTCCAGCTCCGCCTCGGGATAGCCGAGGAAAAGCGGACCGACGCCCGTCAGCGACCGGTCCTTGCGGTAGCCGTCGGGCGGCACGCGATGCGCCACGGCGCCGGATTCGCATACGAAGAGCGGCTGCAGCGTTGGAAAAGCCGGCAGCGGTACGCCCCTGGGCAGCGCCATCCGGGCGGGCACGCGCGACCAGTCCGCCTTCGCACCCGGAACGGCGGCCGCCGATAATCGCCAGTCCCCCGCGCCGGTCTCCAGCCGGTACGCCTCCGTAAAGGCCCGCTGGAAGCTGTAGCGCTGCGTCCGGCGCAGCCGCTCCCGCAGCTCGCCGGCCTCGAACCCCCGCTCGCCGTCCGCCCCCGTCCAGCAGAGCGGGCGGGCGGCCGATGTCAGCAGCTCCGCCTGCAGGAAAGAAGACTCAGCCAGCGTATAGAAGCTGTTTACGTTATAGCCGGCGACTTCGATCGCGATGATCGTCTCTTCCTCCGTCCCGTCTCCCGGAAGCTCCCATTCGTCGACGCGGCAATACCCGTGAGGCGCGGCCGCCGGCCCGTGGCCGACGAACCGTCCGTTTGCGAAGCAGCGGTAGATCGACGCGGCGGCGATCCGCAGCCGCGCCCCACGTCCGACAGGCGCGGCGACGCAGGCTCTGAAGCCTGCCGTCACATTCATCGTGTCTTCGAGCCCTGACAACCAAATGGGCTCGGCGCGTTCAAAAACGAACGTTTCCATCTTCGTCCTCCCCGCTTCCCCGTTGCGAGCCGCCATCCCCCGCTCGTCTCGCTCGACGTTCCTCGCCATTCCCGCTCTTCACCCCTTGATCGCGCCGGCCGTCATCTCCTCGATGATGAACCGCTGACCGACGGCGTACACGAGCAGCACGGGGGCCATCGCGATCAGCAGGTCGGCGAAGACGTAATTCCAGTCCGTGCCGAACTTCGACTTGAACATGTAGACGGACATCGGGATCGTCCACATGTCGGAGCTGCCGAGCAGGTATAGCGGCCATTGGAAGTCGTTCCAGACGCCGAGAAAAACGAATACGGTCGCCGTCGTGATCGAGGGCAGCAGCAAAGGCAGTATGATCCGTACGAAAAGGCCGAAGCCCTTCGCCCCGTCGACGAAGGCGGACTCGTCGATCTCGCGCGGGATCGCCTTGACGAAGCCGGTCATCATGAGAAGAATGAACGGCGTCTGCAGCGCCGCGTACAGCAGGATGATGCCCACAAATTGATTATTCAGCTGCAACGACTGCATGAGCTTGACGGTCGGGATGATCGATGGCGGCGCGATCAGTCCCGCCAGGAACAGCGTATAGATTACCGTAATCAGCCTTCCGGACCGCCGGGCCGCGATAAACGCGCCCATGACGCCGATGGAGACCGACAATGCGACGGAGCCGGTCGTGACGATCGCGCTGTTGGTAAGTCCCCGCAGCATCCGTCCCTGTTCGAATACGATCTTGAAGTTGCTCCAATGCCAGGAATCGGGCAGCTCGAGCCGCATGAGCGCCGCCTGCTGCGCGTCCTTGACCGCGCTGAGCAAGATGAATAGCAGCGGCACGACGACAATGAGGCTGAGCGCCAGCAACAGGACCAGCCTGAGCGCGGTCAGCGCGCCGCTTATCCTCATAGCTGAACCTCCCTTCGGCGCAGCAGATGCAGCGCGTAGAAGGAGATGACGGCGATGACGAGGAACAGGCAGACGTTGGCCGCCGTACCATAAGCGTACAAGCCGTCCGAGAACCGGTCGAAGATATACGTGTTGACGACCTCCGTGGCATCGCCCGGACCGCCGCTTGTCAGCGCGAACACGATCTCGAATACTTTAAGCGAGCCGATCAGGCTCAGAATGACGTTAATGGTGAACGAAGGCGCGAGCAGCGGAAAAATCACGTAGCGCACGCGTTTCAGGTAGCCGCTGCCGTCGATGATCGACGCTTCGATCAGCTCCTTGGGAATGACCAGGATGCCGGCGATGTAGATCGCCATCGCGAAGCCGGCATACTGCCAGACGTTGGCGACGGAGATGGCGTACAGCGCCACGTCGGCGTTGCCCAGCCAGTCCGTCGTCGCGAATCCGAGACCGAAGAAGCGCAGCAGTTCGTTCAGGATCCCCTCCGGCCGGTAGATGGCGGAGAAGACATACCCGATGACGAGCGTGCTGAGCACGCAGGGCAGGAAAAAGACCGTGCGGAACGCGTTGCGGCCCGGCACCCTGGTCGTCAGGATCAGGGCCAGGCCGAGGCCCAGCCCGTTCTGGAAGACGGTGACGATGGCGGCGTAGACGAGCGTGTGCCTGACGGCGTTGACGAGATCACCCGCCGCCAGCAGATCGCGGTATTGCTGCAGACCGACGAAGCGGATGCTTTCTTTATAGATGTTCCAGTCCGTCAGAGAATAGTAGAAGCCCGACAGCGTCGGATAAATGTAGAGCGCTCCGTATACGGCCAGCACGGGCAGCAGCAGCCATAGGGGGTACATTTTTTTGATGTGCATGTTGCGTCAGCTCCCTCCTGCCCGGCCGGCGCGCCGGCCGGGCCCAACCGCTTACCAGCCCGCGAGCCCCGCCGCCTTGGCGGCGGTGTCGATGTTTTTCTGCAGCGCCTTGGCGACTTCGGCCGCCGTCTTGTCGCCGCCGTACAGCGCCTGCAGCTCCTTCGTATAGTCGCCGACCGAAACGGCCGTCAGTCCGTTGAAGAACGGCGCGGCGCGCCCGGCTTCGACGACCGGCTGCAGATCGGCCGTGCCCCCGTTCAACGCGGCCTCCACGCCGAGCCAGCTCGGCATCGTCTTGGCGGCGTCATAATACGTTTTGAGCGTTTCCGGCTCCGCGATATAGGCAAGCAGGTCTTTGGCCTGCTCGACGTTCTTGGAATTCTTGAATGCAAAAGCCGCCTGCGGATCGCTGATGCCGACGTAGCTGTCCGCCTCGAACGGCTGCGGGAACATGCCGACCGGCGCGTCCGGATACTTGGCCAGCAGCGTGGGCAGCGCCCAGTCCGCGTTGATGACCATGGCCGACTTGCCGGTGGCCAGCTCGTCGAGCGACAGATCGTACGTGCCGGAGAACAGGTTTTTGTTGGCATAGCCCTTTTTCACGAGATCCGCCTGCTTCTGCAGCATATCCACGAACTCGGGGATCTGGTCGAACGTCGTCTGGTGCGCGTTGATCTTGTCCATCAGGTCTGGCTGCTTGGCGAGCAGATTGGCGAACCCGCTGAAGGTGAATACCTGGAGCGGCCAGCCGTCCTTCCCCGCCTCGTAGAAGGGGGTGATGCCCGCAGCCTTGATCTTCTCGGCGTCGGCGAGCAGCTCGTCGTACGTGCGGGGCACGGACAGGCCGAGGTCGGAAAATACTTTTTTGTTGTAGAGAACGCCCGACACGTTCATCCCGCTCGTCGGAATGCCGTAAACCTTGCCGCCGTCCTGCAGGTAATATTTCAAAATGGTCGGATTGATCCGCGAAATATAAGATTCACCCGACAAATCGACGAGGTTTTTTTCGGGATTGAGCTTTTTGATGGCGCTGCTCTGGCTGAAGAAAAAGAGTACGTCGGGGATGTCCTCGGTCGCGATCTTGGTCAGCACCATCTGCTCGAAGTTGTCGGACACGATTTGCAGATCGACCTTGTTGCCGCTTTTCTCCTCGTAGCCCTTCATGATCTTTTCCCAAGGTCCGCCCTTGGCCCAGTCGGCGTGCATAATGACGGACAACGTCACCGGCTTGGCGGCGGGGGCCGTCTCCGACGGCTTCGCGGAAGCGCTTGCCGAAGCGGACGGCGAAGTCGAAGACGACGAGGAAGGCGAGGCGCCGTTGCCGCTCTCGCCTCCTCCGCAGGCTGCGAGCGCGGCGGCCATGAGCACGGACATTGCCGCGGTCAGGCCGGACTTGATCTGTTTTGCATGCATAGGTTGACCCTCCAGAATTGAATGATGGCAGCGAGTATGCCGTATTCCTAACGATAATGAAGCCGCCTCGTCATGGAAATGGAAAATGTGCAGGTAGCGGCCTGTAAAATTCCTAGATCGGCTCCGCCGCGCGATCGTCGGTGCTATACTGCTAGCAAGAGGTGGGAGTCATGCTAAGCCGGCTGAGCATACGGGTCAAGCTGTTTCTGGCGTTTACGCTGTGCGTCAACATCATCATCGGATTGCTCAGCTACTTATACTATCGGCAGACGGCGGACGTCATCTACCTGCGCAACCGGGAGGCGACCCAGCAGATGCTGTACAGGTTCGTCACGTCCATCGACCGGATGTACAAGGACCTTGACCGGATTTCCGCGCAGATTTTGTACAACAACGATATTGCCGCCTATTTTTCGCCCCCCGAGCCGGACTTCGACAGCTCTTACGCCGCCTTCGTCAAAGTGCAGAAGCTGACGAATCTGCTCGAGTACTTCAACGGACCGCAGATGACGGCCAAGCGCATTCTCGTCTTCAACCTGAACGGCGACTATATCGATTACGGCTTGAACTGGGACACGTATCCAAGTTTAAGGGAGCGCTTCCGTCAGGCGTCGTGGATCGATGATACGCTGGCGCTCGGCGGCGAGAAGCTGCTCGTGCCGCCCCGGCCGACCGAGTGGCAGACGACGGCGGAGGTTGTCTTCTCGGTCGCCCGGCGCCTGAATGCGCATACGCTGATCGAAGTTCAACAGCCCTATGCGCTGCTCGAGCAGACGCTGA
Organism: Cohnella sp. GCM10012308; assembly: GCF_042649185.1. Classification (NCBI taxonomy): domain Bacteria; kingdom Bacillati; phylum Bacillota; class Bacilli; order Caryophanales; family Paenibacillaceae; genus Cohnella; species Cohnella sp. GCM10012308. Next base: position 250,955 of record NZ_JBHRYU010000005.1, on the reverse strand, counting down.
CGGAGGGGCGAGAATCCGCTGCAGAAGCCAGCCTGTTTATCTACGACGACGACGGGCGCATCTTCTATCCCTATGGCGCTTCGCGCATCCCTTTCGACGGCCGGGCGTTCGCAGCCGGTGCGGACGGCAGCGAGATCCGGCGGCTCGATACCGGAGAGACGAACGTCGCCAATCTGACCCGTTCCTCGTATACCGGCCTCAATGTCGCCCTGCTGCAGCCAAAGGAAGCGCTGCTGAGGCCCATCCAGCGGCTCCATCAGCTCAGCATCGTCATCATCGGCGCGGCGGAGCTGCTCGCGCTGGCGCTCTCCTACGCGATCGCGCGCACGATCACGTCGCCGATCTTCCGTCTGCAGCGCTACGTGCGCAGCGTAGAGCTGGACTCCCATCCCGCGACGCCGGCGCCTCGCGCGTTCGCGTACTCCCGCGAGGTGAACGACCTGTACGAGACCTTCGTCAAGATGACGCAGCGGCTGCACCGATCCATGAACGAGCTCATCGACCTTCGCAGTCGCGAGAGCACGGCGCAGATTCAGGCGCTCTATGCGCAGACGAACCCGCACTTTCTTTACAACACGCTCACTTCGATCGGCCGGCATGCAGAAGAGGCGGACGATCGCGAGGTTGCGGAGATGTGCTACGCGCTCACGCAGATGCTGCGCTACAGCAGCGTCGCGCCGGCCGCTCCCGTCGCCGTGCGCGAGGAGCTGGCCAACGCCCGCGCCTACTTGGAGCTGATGAAGCTTCGCTACGAATTCCAGCTGCAGTTCGATATCGCGCTCGACCCGCTTCTGGCCGAAGAGCCGATACCCAAGCTGATCGTGCAGCCGTTTCTGGAAAATTGCTTCGCCCACGCCTTCAAGCAGGTCGAGCCCCCGTGGCATATATCCGTCGCCGTCCGCGCGAGGCAGGACGACCCCGGCTGCTGGGAGCTGTCGATCGCGGACAACGGCGCCGGCATCGGCGACGAGACGCTGGCAGCCGTGCGCCGGCGGATCGAGACGCTTCGCGCGGACGGGGACGGCGAGCTCTCTCGGATCACCTCGCGCGGTCTCGGCCATGTCGGCATCGAAAATACGCTGGCGCGCTGCCGGCTGTTCTGGGGCGACCGGGTCCGCTTCAACGTCGGCCGACTGCCCGAGGGCACCGAGATTGTCATCACCGTCCGCAAGGAGGAATGCGACAGATGTTCCGCGTCGTGATCGTCGAAGACGAGCCGCCCATTTTGCGCAGCATCAAGGAGAAGATCGCCGCCATCGATCCCGGCTTCAAGGTCGTCGGCGAGTACTACAACGGCGCGGCGGCGCTGCTCGAGATGGATATCGTGCAGCCGCACGTGCTGATCACCGACCTGCACATGCCTGTCATGGACGGAGAAGCGCTGCTCGAACGCGTGCGCGAGCGTTACCCGGACATGCTCTGCGTCATACTCACCGGCTACCAGCAGTTCGAGTACGCGCGCATGGCGGTTCGCATGGGCGTCGTCGATTACTTGCTGAAGCCGCCTACCGGGGCTACGATCGGCGAGCTGCTCGCTTCGCTCCGGCAGCGGCTGCTGCAAAACCAGACGCTGGTCGAGTCGTTTATTTTGCAGCGCCTGCTGCTGCCGCACTCGTCCGTCGCCCATGGCGGCGCGGAGCTGGAACGTTATGCGCGGGAGTACTTTTACCACGCCAGCTATATGTTGCTGTACGCCTGGCTGCCTCCCGAGCTGGAGCGGGACTTCCCGGCAGCGCAGCTGCGGGACGCCGCGGAGGCATGGCTGCAGGACGGCGAGCGGTGCTACGCGCTCGCCGCTCCGTCGCACGAGTGCATCCTGCTGCTCGGCGTGCACGAGCTTGGCGGGACGCGGCTCGGCGCCTGGGCGGCCGCCGGCGGTCCGGGCGGCCCGGACTCGGCCGCCGTGCTGGCGATCCCGCTCCGCAGCGGGGGCATCGCCGGCGTGCCCGGCGCGCTCCAGCTGGCCCGGCGGGCGGCGCCGCAGCTCAGCCGCATGGCCGGCGCGGCGTTCGCCGTCCACTCCCCGGGCGAGGGAGTGGGCGAGCCGCTGCGGGCGGAGCTCCCGGCCGCCGCCGTGTCGCACATGGCCGCCTTTGTGCGCAAGCGCAGGAAACCGGAGTTTATGCAGGCGCTGACGGCGGCCATCGGCGACATCGGGCTCGGCAGTCTGCCGCGGTCGACGTGGATCAGGACGCTGCAGCGCCTCGCGCGCGAGCTTGCGCCTCATGCGGGCGCCATGGGGACCGACGGCGCGCCGGAGCGGATGGAAAATGAAATCTCCCAGGCGATATGGGGGGCGGCGCAGCCGGAGATCGCGCTTGCGCATCTGACGCGGATATTCGGGCGGCTGTGCGAGGAGGAAGGCTCGGACGAGGAAAGCGCCGGATGGCCAGAGGAGGTCGAGGCGTACTTAAAGGCGAACTTCACCTCCAATCTGTCGCTCGCGGACCTCGCGGAGCGCTTCGGCCTGAATCCCTCTTATCTGAGCTTCGTATTCAAAAGCAAACGGGGCAAGTCGCCGGGCGATTACCTGATCGAGCTGCGCATCGAAGAAGCGAAGCGGCTCATCCGCGAGTTTCCGCGGCTGCTGTTCAAGGACATCGCGGAGCAGGTCGGTTACCCCGATCCGTATTACTTCAGCAAGCTGTTCAAGCAATGGGCCGGCCTGACGCCTACGGAGTACAAGCGGGGTCAGCGCTTCGACTAGCTGCGACTCGACTTTGGTATGCCCGGCCCGCTATTTGTGCCGCTATTTGACGCAAAGGGTTACTCGCCGGGCAAGCCTGCGAATTTTACAAGCCGCATGCTGAGATTCGTCCATTTCGTTGTCCCTCCCTCGGGTGTAAGCTTCTTGTGGTAACGCTTACAAAAATTTTGAGGAGGCAATGACGTGCGAAAAAAACTATGGTACGGCTTGATGGCATGGCTATTGACGGCGGGGCTGGCGCTCGCGGCAGGACCGCAAGCGGCGGATGCCGCCGGCAACGGGCTCAAGGATACGTTCTCCGGCGGCGCGGGCGGCTGGAGAGCCGCGTCGGGGTCCTGGTCCGCCGCAGGAGACGAGTACGTGCAGAGCGCGACGGCGAACGGCACCTACTGGACCACGATTGCCGGCAAGCGTTGGGGCGACGCCACCTACGAGCTGGATCTGAAGCTGCTCGACAACGGCGGCAGCAGTCTGAGCTGGGCCGGCCTGCAGTTCAAAAAAATGGGCCAGGACGACGGTCCGTTCGACAGCGGCATGCTGCTGTACGTGCGGGCGAACGGCACCATCGAGCTGTACAAGGTGAACAAGGCGCTCGTGTCGGTCGCCACCGGCCTGTCCTTCGGCACCTACCGCCACCTGAAGGTCGTCAACAACGCCCACAACATCAAGGTGTACGTCAACAACGAGACGACGCCGCGTATCGACTATACCGATCCGACCTTCGCCAGCGGGTATGCCGGACTTGCGGCGAGCACGAGCAGTTGGGCCTTCGACAACGTGAGCGTGTCGGGGCCCGATCTGCCTTACACGATCAACGTCGGCAGCCCGAACCTGCTCTACGCGGACGCGCAGATGCCGATCACGATGGACGCTTCGTTCGCGACGCTGCGGGAGAGCGCGAGCGCGATGCATTTTTACCATGCCGAGTTCCTCCAGCATCTGAAAGGCCCGCTGGACGCTCCGTTCCAAACTTACGTGTCGGCGGGCGGCAGCAATTTGATCGATAAAAACGGCTTCGGCGCCGGCTACAGCGCCTATAAGATCTGGATTATGAATATGTACGAGATCGCACCCGGCGAGCTGCTCGGCTTCACGCATAACGAGGCATGGTCGACGCCGCAGCCGACGGGGTTGCCTACGAACTTCAGTCTCGGCATCGTCTACTCGACCGACGGCGGCGCGACATGGGAATACTGCGGCGAGATCGTGCGGCCTAAAAATACGGGCGTCAACATCGGCGGCGTCCCCTATATCGTCCGCAACGGCGAGTTTTACGTGTACTTCAACGACGGCATCTACGGAGAAGGGGACGGCATGGGCTACCCGCGGCATGTCGCCGTAGCCAAGGCGAGCGTGCAGGACGTCGTGAATGCGGCGCGCAATCTGCAGACGACGACTTGGACGAAATACGTCAACGGAAGCTGGACCGGAAACGCCGTGACGAGCGTCGGCAGCGCCGTCCTCGACAACACCTACCTGTACGAAGACGCGCACTCGGACGCTGCATACAGCACCGCGCTCGGCAAGTATCTGATGACCGTGCAGACGCATCAATCGAGCCGGCTTAACCTCTACTCCTCCTCCGACGGCGTCGTCTGGAGCATGGAAGCCGCGCTGGACGTCGCGGCTCCGGGCTCGGTCATGCAGCCCTATTCGACCTTCGTGGATTACGAAGGCGGGACCAACGACGGCCGCGAGGTCGACGGCGCGTTCTCCATTCTGTATCCGCGCAAAACCTGGGGCAACTACGAGCACGACGACCTGTATCGGCGCTCGATTACGATCTCGGCCGATCAGGCCGACCGATACTCAGCTTCCGGGGGCTACGGCCAGACGCAAGGCGCGAACGGCTGGTCCTATGAGCAATGGGACGGCTCCGCTTACAGCAATATGACATGGGACGCCGCGAACGGGCGCTGGAAGGGCGCGCAGACATACGCGATCGTCGGCGGCGGCTGGCAGCATCCCGACGCGAACGATTCCGTGCGGACATGGACGGCGCCGAAGGCGGGAACAGTCAATGTGTCCGGCGTCGCGCGCAAGGCGGACACCGCGCTGGGCGGGGACGGCGTGCAGGTAAAGATCATGAAAAACAATACGCAAATCTGGCCGGCGAGCGGCTGGCAGCCGATCGGCGCTTCGGACACGAACGGCTTCGCGCACAACCTGACGGTCAGCGTCGCCCAGAACGACAAAATTCGCTTCGTCGTCAATAAAGGCGGTACGATATCGACGGACGCCACCTGGTGGGACCCGACGATCCAATACGATCTTTACGAAGCCTCGAGCGGCTTCAGCCAGACTCAAGGCGCGAACCAGTGGTATTACAAGCAGTGGGACGGCTCCGCCTACAGCGATATGACCTGGGACGCGGCAAACGGACGCTGGAAGGGCGCGCAAACTTATGTCCTGGTCGGCAGCGTCCTTCAGCATCCGGACGCAAACGACTCCGTACGCGCTTGGCTCGCGCCGAAAGCGGGAAAAATCCGCGTCTCGGGTACCGCGAAGAAGGAGCCGGGCAGCGGAGCCGGCGACGGCGTCAACCTGAAAATCATGAAAAACGGATCGCAAATCTGGCCCAGCGTCGGAAGTTCCGCGACGCTGGCCTACAACGACTTCGCCGGCATCTCTCATGACGTCGCCGTGTCCGTCTCCGCAGGGGATTATATCTACTTCATCGTCAATAAGCGGAACAATCTGACGTCGGACGGCACGCTCTGGAACCCCACGATCCAGTATACCGGCTTGTAGAGCGCCTGTTTGCGGGGCATGAACGCACGGTAAGGGCGGTAAAAGGCGGGATCGCGCAGCTACCTTGCGCGATTCCGCCTTCTTTTCTTGCATGCCGCGTCTGCGTTACTGCCGCGTATACGCCACGATTGCGTCCCGCAAAAACGCCGTCATGCCCGGCTCTTTTTCATAATAAGCCTTGAACCGCTCATCGTCGACGTACATCTGCGCGAGTCCTGCGTGCGCCTCCTTGGAATAGCTGCCCCAGGAATAGGAGAGCCACTGCTTGTGCAGCTGCACCGTTCGCCGAGCGGCTTCCCCTTCCGCGTCGCCGGTCTTGAACGCTTCGGCCAACGAGACGTGGATCTCGTCCGCCAGCTTGTTCATCTCGGCGTACTCCGCCTCGCTCATGCCTCTCAGCTTCGCGTTGGAGCGGTCGATCGTCCCGTCGCCGTATTTCGCGCGGATCTCCGCGCCGTACTTGGCCTCGTTGTCCGCGATCAGCTTATCCTTAAACCCTTCGAACTTTTCTTCGTCGCTCATATCCGTTCCTCCTTCACGGGCGCCGATGGTGCGCTCGACGTTCGCGATCAGCGCATCCAGCCGTTCCCTGCGTTCGAGAAGCTCCTCGCGATGAAGCCGCAGCGCCCGCACGCCGTCGTAGTCCGGATCGCACATGATCTCCTTGATCCGGTCCAAGCCGACGCCGAGCTCCCGGTAGAACAGTACCTGTTGCAGCCTGTCGACCTCCGCGGCCCTGTAGATGCGGTATCCGGACGAGTTGATTCTGGCCGGCTTCAGAATCCCGATCTCGTCGTAGAACCGCAGCGTCCGGGCGCTCACGCCCGCCAGCCTGCCCAGCTTCTGTACCGTATATTCCATGCGATCGCCTCCCGACGACTCTACTGTAAACGTTGACGCAACGTGAAGGTCAATCGTTATTTTGCAAATTCTATTTTATACCGCGGACGCTTCTCCGCAGACGCCCGCCAGCTCCGCGAGCAGCTCGCCGAAGACGCCGTCCCAATCGCGCGTCCCCGCGTAGGCGTAAGCCCGCTCCGAGATCGCCTCCCGCAGCGCGGGCTCCCCGTGCAGCCGGGCGAGCGCCGCGGCGAAGGCGTCCGCGTCGTCCGGCGGGCAGAGCAGGCCGGTCTCGCCGTCCTGCACGAGGTCGGGCAGCGCCCCTGCTTTCGCCGCGATGACGGGCAAGCCGCAGGCCATCGCCTCCAGCGCGACATTGCCGAACGTCTCCGTCGGCGAAGGGAACAGCAGCGCGCCGGATGCCTGCATCCAGCGCTGGAGCTCGCCTTGCGACACCGCGCCGAGAAACAGCGCGTCGATGCCGAGCTGCTCGGCGAGCCTGCGCAGCTCGCCTTCCTGCGGCCCGTCCCCGGCGATCACCAGCCGGGCGTCGGCATCGGTCTCCTCCCGGAACCGGCCGAATGCGCGCAGCGCCGTACCCAGGTTTTTCTCCGGCGCGAGCCTGCCCGCGCACAGCACCGGAAAGCTCGAAGCAGGCAAGCCATGCTCGCTCAGCCATCCCGCGCGGTCTCCTTCTCTGCCGAACAGAGAGGCGTCGATGCCGCGGCTCCATACGCGGAGGCCCAGCCAGCCGTCGCGCCGGCATTCCTCGAGCACGGATGGCGACGGCACGAATACGCGCCTGCAGGGGCGGTGGAACCAATGCAAGTACCTGCGCAGCAGCGCGCCAGCCCAGGTCAGATTGTAGTAAGGCAGATATCGCGCGAAGTGCGTATGATGCGACGCGATCAGCGGAATGCCGTGCTTCAGCGCGAGGCGCCGCCCGGTGAGGCCCGTGCCGAACGGGGTCGCCACGTGCACGGCCGTAGGCTTGAAGGCGAGCAGGCTGCGCTCGGCCGCCGGGGACACCGGCATGGCCAGCCTGCACGCCGGGTACAGAAAAAACGGCAGGCTGGCGAGGCGCTCCGCCGTCTCCTCGTAGCCCGGCGCACGACGCGGACCTGCAGGCGCGAATACCTTGCAGACAATTCCCTTTTTCTCCAAATAATCCGTCCATCGCTGCAGCGTTTTGGCTACGCCGTTGATCTCCGGGGCGTACGTGTCCGTAAACAAGGCCAGGCGGATCTCGTTCATGCGACGACTCCTCCTCCGCGATGCGTTTTACGCCCATCGTACTGCGCCCGCATTAGCGCGGGATCAGCGGAGTGTCAAATTGCGGATGGCTTGTTCCTTTACAGTAAGGCCGACGGAACTTCATACCCCAATGACAATTCGCGGTTAGACTGGGGGAACATGAAGCCGCGCCCGCGCGCCGAAGGAGAGATGGCCATGGCACAGTTCTATCGCATGTTGAGCCGCTTCGAGAGCAATTGGTTCCTTTATATTAACATCCGGTGGAACCGGGCGGCGCTGACCACGCTGTTCCGGCTGTTGTCGCTGATCGGGGGCGCTACGTTCTCCCTCTCCATCTCCCTTGCCGTCGGCCTCCTGGCCGACGGCATCTGGCGCACGGCCGGCTGGCAGGCGCTGGTCGCGGTCGTTATCAGCCATATTCCCGTCGCGCTTGCCAAACGTCTGTCCCCCAGGTCCCGGCCCTATCAAGTATTGCCCCAAGCCAGGACCGGCCCCCGTCCACTCCAGGATCCCTCCTTCCCCTCGGGTCATACGACCGCGGCCTTCGCCCTGCTGACGCCCTGGATGATCGCCAGCCCCGCGCTCATCCCGCTGCTGCTCCCGATCGGCGCCGGCGTCGCGCTGTCCCGGGTGTACTTCGGCCTCCACTATCCAAGCGACACCGTCGCCGGCATGCTGCTCGGTAGCGCAACGGCGCTGCTCGTGGGCATATGGATTCACGCGGCCTGATCTGACAAAACGGCATAAGACTGATGCGGCGCAAATGACCGGGGAAGCGTCCCAAGTAGCTCTAACGAAGACTACTTCCGCCCGCGATCCCTGGCACGCACCCAAAGTAGCTCTAACGGAGACTACTTCCGCTCGCGATCCCCGGCACGCACCCAAAGTAGCTCTAACGGAGACTACTTCGGCTTGCGATTCCCGGCACGCGCCCAAAGTAGCTCTAACGAAGACTACTTCCGCCCGCGATCCCTGGCACGCACCCAAAGTAGCTCTAACGGAGACTACTTCCGCTCGCGATCCCCGGCACGCACCCAAAGTAGCTCTAACGGAGACTACTTCCGCTCGCGATCCCCGGCACGCACCCAATGTAGCTCTAACGGAGACTACTTCCGCCCGCGATCCCCGGCGCGCGCCCAAAGCAGCTCCGATGGAGACTACTTTGCCGCACATGACCTGGCACGCACCTAAAGTGACTCTGGTTGAGACTACTTCGGCCCCTACTCCCCGACTCGCCCACCATGTAGCCCCGGTAGAGGCTACTTCGGCGCTTTCGCAACGAAAAACGCCCGCCCCGTCATCTCCGATGACAAGGCGGGCGTCCGCTCACTTTGCGTCCGCCAGCATGCGCAGCGCCATCAGCGCGGCGCCGGCCGAGGCGTCCCGGCGAGGCGCGACTGCCCGGATGCCGGGACAGCGCTCGCGCAGTCCCGCCTGAAACGCTTCGCGCACATGCGCGCTCCGCAGCAGCACGCTGCCCGCCATCGCGAGCTCGCCGTCGCCCAGCGACAGCCGCTCGGCTACGGGCAGCACCAGCTGCACCAGCTCTGCGGCCGTGCGCTGCGCGACGAGAAGCGCCGCCCCGTCCCCGGCGGCGCAGCCGTCCGAGAGCAGCGGCGCGAGCGCCGCGATGTCCTGCTTGCCGGTGCCCTTGTCGTAGACGAATCGGACGATCTCCTCCACCGATCCGATGCGGAGCCGATCGTAGACCATCTCCGTCAATACGGTCGCCGGAGCGCGGCCGTCATGGGCGCGCACGATGGCCGCTAGCAGATCGCGGCCGATGCTGTAGCCACTGCCTTCGTCATCGATCAGATAGCCAAAACCGCCCGTACGGTGAACGAGGCCGGACTCGCTGCGGCCGAAACAGATCGATCCCGTGCCCGCAATCAGAATCATGCCGTGCTCGCGCTCCAGCGCGCCGTACAGCGCGGTCTCGTGGTCGCCGACGACATGCAAGCCGCCTTGATAGCCGGCTTCGCGCAAGGCGGCGCCCAAGCGGCCGGGTACGGTCGGATTGCTGACGCCGGCAGCGCCGACGACCATCTGCCGACAAGCGTCCGGACCTCCGCAGGCCGCGGAGATCGCGTCGGCGATCTCCGCCAGGCTGCGTCTGATATCCATCTCGTCCCGCCCATTGTAGTTGATCCCGCCCGATTCGAACGCGAGCACCATGCGCCCGGTCTCGTCGAGCACGGTTACGGCCGTCTTCGTGCCGCCTCCGTCCAGTCCCGCCGCATATATCATCCGCGCCTCCCCGCCTTCCTCATCCCATTCGTTTGCTCCCGAAATCTGCCGTATCCGCCTACGTTCACACCGGTTCGATCCTGCCCAAGCATAATCCGGTAACGGAACCCGGAACCCGCTATCCGGAACCTTCGACCGTTTCCCCGTCGTCATTCGCGCTTTATGGCTTTGGCACGATGTTCGCCCTTCCGAATCCGAGGCCGACGCCGCGGTTCTTTAACGATGCCACACGTTCCCGATGCGTCCCGCAGGACGAACTTTTCCGGACAACACCCGTGCCACGGAATCCAGCGACAGCGCCGTGTATTCAAACGCGGCGAGCCCGCAATCGACGCCCTCCAGCGCCTCCAGATCGTAAGGCTTGCCTAGCGCGACCGCCGTCACCCGCTTGCCAGCGGCGACGAGCCTGCGCACAACCTCGAGCTGTCCCGGATTGTCACTCCCGTTGAACAGCCCGTACACAACGCGGTCATAGCGTTCGGCTTCCCGCAACACGCTGTCGACCTCCGCTTCGACCGGATCGATGCGCACCAGCATCCGCCCGCCTCCCAGCCGGTCCGCCATAACGTCGGGGAAGCTCAGGCCGCCCGCGACCCGGCTCGAAGCCTGATCGGTCCGGTACGGAAGGCTGCCGACGAACAACGTGCGAATCTCTCCCGGCTGCACGGAGACCAAGCCCCCCGTTACGACGCAGATAGCGGCGTCGCTAATCGCCGCAGCTTCCTTGCGATGCGCCTCGCAGCCGACGACGGAGAGCGGCGACGCTTCTGACCCCGCAGCGTATTTCTCCTTATAATACAGCACTTTGTCCACTGCGCGGTCTAACGTTTCCAATGGCAGCTCGCCGGACTGCACGGCCTGCTCGATCACCTGCACGGTCTCGCGGACGAGCGCGGGCGTGTGGCTGACGAACAGCAGATGGATGCCCGCCTTCAGCGCGCCCAGCGCGCCCTGCGCCGTACCGTAATACTTTTTCACCGCGTCCATCTCCAGGCAGTCCGAGACGACGAGCCCCTCATAGCCCAACTTGCCCTTCAGCAGGTCCTCGACGATAACGGACGACATCGTGGCCGGTACCCGCCGCGGCTCGATAGCGGGAAACATCATGTGCGCGATCATGACCGCCTCGGCACCGGCCGCGATCGCGGCACGGAACGGCAGGAGTTCAAGCGCCTCAAGGTCCGCCAGCGTCTTCCCCGAAGTCGGCAAGCCCAGATGCGAATCCACCTCGGTGTCTCCGTGCCCCGGGAAATGCTTGAGCGCGGCCAGCACGCCGCCTTCCTGAAGTCCGCGCAGCATCTGAAGACCGTACGTCGCCACCGTCTCCGCCGTGTCGCCGTAAGAGCGGACGTTAATGACGGGATTTCGCTTGTTGTTGTTAATATCGAGCACCGGCGCCAGATTGAAGTTGATGCCGAGCGCCCGCAGCTCCTCCGCCGTGATCCGGCCCGCCGTCAGCGCGCCCGACGGATCTCCGGCGGCCGCGATCGCCATCGCGCCCGGGACGTTCACCGCGTCGCGGGGCAATCGCGTCACTCGCCCGCCCTCCTGGTCGATCGAGATGAGCGCCGGGCAACCAGTCTCCACTACGACGAGCTTCTGCAAATCTTCGCACAGCCGCGCGAGTTGCGATGTGTTTTCCGCGTTGTGGGCGAACAAAATGAGATTGCCGATCTTCCATTCCCGCACGAGGGACTCGAGATCCTCCGTAATGGAGGTCCCCGGGAACCCGGTTACGATCAGTTGGCCGATTTTTTCGCGCAGCGACTGCGGCCTGCGGTTTACGGCGTCCATGCCTGCCATCCTTCAATTCCTCCTTCTAAAAGAAACGCGGCCACCAGCGGCTGCGCATGCGCAGCGTACCGGTTGTCCGCGGCTTCGTTTCAATACAGATGGAACTGCGCCTTCATCTCCCCGAACGACCGGCTCTCCTCGCGGAATCGCGCGAGCAATCCGGGCACGTCCGCCTCCGCGCGCTCCGTCCGGTACACGTCGTCCCCGCCGAGCAGGTCGATGAACGGTCGCGAGCCTTCGCGCACGGGCGGCAGAAACGAGAACGCTTCGTAATTCCGCTTGATCGCGTACAACAGCGTCACGCCGATCTCGAGCGGACGCACCGCGCGGACGTCGGTAACATGAAGCTGAACGCCCCGACAGAACGCGCCTTGATGCTTGGAAAAGGACGGCTTGAAGTAGGCGGGCCGGAAATACACGCCCGGCAGCGCCAGTCCGTTCATCTCGTCCGCGAGCCGTTCCGCGTCGATGAAGGGCGCCCCGATCATCTCGAACGGGAACGTCGTCCCCCGTCCCTCCGACAGGTTCGTCCCTTCGAAAAGGCAGGTGCCGCCGTACAGCAGCGCGGTTTCAAACCGGGGGATGCCGATCGACGGATGGATCCACAGACGGCCCGCATCGGGAAAAAGCATGTCGCGCGTCCATCCCTCGCAGCGGACGACGTGCAGGTCGGCGCCCCAACCTTGCTGCGCGTTGGCCATCGTCGCGACCTCGCCGGCCGTCAGTCCGTACCGCACGCAGAGCGGATAACCACCGACGAAAGACCGGTAGCCGTCTTTCAGCACATTGCCTTCGACCGTAACGCCGTCCAGCGGATTGAGGCGGTCCAGCACGACAAAAGGTTTGCCCGCCTTGGCGCAGTCCTCCAACGCATAGAGCATCGTATAGATAAAAGTATAATAACGCACGCCGACGTCCTGGATGTCGTAGACGACCATGTCGACCGCGTCCAGCATCTCCTGCGTGAGCCGCTTCGAGTCAAGCCTATACAAGCTGTATACCGGCACGCCCGTCCGCTCGTCGGTATAGGTCTCTACCAGCCCGCCGGCATCCCGATCGCCGCGCACGCCGTGCTCGGGCGAGAACAGCGCCGCCAGCTCGTAGCGCTCGCGCAGGAGTTCGATCATCGACTTAAAGCCGAGCGACAGGCCGGTCGGCGAGGTGATCAGGCCGAGGCGTTTACCCTTGAGGAGACCGTCGTAGCGCGCGAGGTTGTCTACGCCGTTCAGGATCATCGCTTACAGCTCCGATTGACGCAGTCGCAGCGTTTCTTCGGGGACCATGAACGTCTCCGCATACGTCTTGCGCGCTTCGATGCCGCGTACGCGGGCGAGATGCTTGTAGTACTCCATGTACGGGAACGACTTGCTGCCGGTCACGAACCAATGCGTCGACAGCGCCTTGATCCACAGGTCGTATGCCGCCTGGTCGAAGTCCACGTAGACGTATGGGCGATAGTCGACGGCGTCCTCCCAATTTTCCGCATAGTAAAGCTTGCCCGCGAAGGCCGCCGGCAGCTCCCTTTCAATGGAAGGCAAACCTGCGAAAAAGCGCGCGTCGTTGACGATCCGGTGCGTCGTCATATGGTCTTTGTGCATGCTGTTTTTAAAATGCGTGATGATGATGCTCGGACGCACCTTGCGAATGACGTCGCATACGCGCCAGCGGATCGCCGCGTCGTCCGGCAGCTCGCCGTCCGGAATGTCGTCGAACACGATCGCTTCGCCGCCAAGCAGGTCCGCGAACGCATGCGCTTCCCGAATTTTCTGCAACCGGTAATCCGCCATATCCTGACCTGCTGGCACGCCGCGTTCGCCCGGCGTGAGCGCCAGCGTCACGATGCGGTCGCCCTTGAGCGAATGACTCGCGAGCACGCCGCCCGCCGTCAATTCCATATCCCCTACATGGCCCCCGATGGCCAAGATCGTCTGCTTGTCGCTCATTGTGTTAGCTCCTTCCGCATGATCGCGAATTGACGTACCGTAGTGAAACCGGCTTTCTCGTAGATTCTTAGCGCGGGGTTGTTGCTCCCCGTGAACAGCGACATATAGTCGGCACCAACGCCTTGCAGCGCCTCGCACAGCTTGAAAAATAAAATGCTTCCGAGCCCGCGGCCCTCATGGTCCGGATGGACGCCGATGCCGGCGAAGTAGCCCCGGCCGTTGTCCTGCCGGACGACCGGCCCGGCGAAGCCGGCCGCCCGGCCTTCGTGGTCCGCGGCGATGACGACGGGCACGCCGCCCGCGGTGCAAGCCGCGATCTCGCGCTCCCAGGCGGGATTGGCGAGACCGGCCAGCATGTCGGCCAGCCCGCTATGCTTGTTCGGATCGAACAGCTCGACCGTGTAGCCCTCCTTCGCAGCCTTGGCCTCCTTGGCCAGGATGTCGGCGGGGATCGCGAAGTCCGCGAGCGGCCTGTACATGGCGCACTGCCGCGCCCGGTCGATGTAACCATTGTCGAGCAAAAAACGGTACAAAGCCGTGTCGGCCGGTACGCCCGGCGCGTTGTTATGTTCGTGTCCCGGCGTGCCAGGTATGTACCAAGGCAGGCGCATGGGGTTGAAAAAAAGCACCTCGGATCGGCGCTTGCCAAGCTCCCGGAATCTCGCTTCCAGCGCCTCGAGCAACGTCGCCCGGTGCGCGTCCGAGCCAAAACCATCGGCCAGCACGACGCAGGCGACATAACCGGCCGTCTCGCCGAGCGGCAAGTCGTCTCCCGTACAACCGCAGGAGAAGCCGCGAACCTGGCCCTCGTCCAGCAGTACGAACGCGCCCGCCGGATCGAAGTACCGGTTCGCCGTGAAAATCTCGGTGAACGTGTCCCGCGTCAGCTCCTTATAGCCGTCGCGTACGGCGGCCCCGTTCCAAAGCGCCACGACCGCGTCCGCATACCGATCTTCCCATGTTGTCACCTTCAACTGTGTCATCCGCCGCACCTCCTTTCGTTTAAGTAGCCGCTTCCATAGCCAAATGCGGTCGTAGCGTATGAGAAGGTTCCGGCCGCGGCCATCGCGCCGCAGCTCCATTTTGGCACGTACGTCTACACTTCACCCGCGGCCATCACGCCGCAGCTCCATGTATGCTCAACGCTTCGCGCTCCATTCGTATCGGGAACTTCACACATCGTCTATCCGCCGCAAGCACTCTTCACTCCGCATACCTGCATTTATGCAGGTATTTTTGCGCACCACGATAATCGGATTTAAAGAAATGCAAATATGCAGGTATTTCCTCCGGCATGGCACGATTGAGGTCCATTTATCGAAAATACCTGCATATTTGCAGGCAATCGCACGATTGGAGGTCGTACGAGGGAAAATGCCTGCATATTTGCAGGTATTGCTAGTCCTCCGGTCCATTCGCGGGTGCGCGGGCGCGCTGCTGCCACCGCGTTGTCCTGACTGCACGCACGCGCTCACTGCGCACCCAACGCGCGCTCAATACGAAATCTTCCCGAGCACCACCGGCCGCGCAGCGCCGGTCGCCGCCGGCAAGTTGGCCGGCTGCCGCGCCATCGCGTAGTCCGCGAGCAGCGCGAACGCGATCGCCTCCTTGGCGTCGCTGCTGCCGCCGACCTCCTCCTGCGTCGCCACGGCCACGCCGCGCGCCGCCATCTCGGCGGCGAGATCCCGCATCAGCACGGGGTTGTAGCTGCCGCCCCCGCCGACGATCATGAGGTCCGCGGCGTGCCGCTCCGCGATAAACCGGTCGTACGCGTCGCCGATCGACCAGGCGGTCAGCCTGGTCACCGTGGCCGCAAGATCCGCGTCCGATACCCCCAGCTCGCGGCCGCGGCGCACGATGCCCTCAACGTAGTCCGCGCCGAACCGCTCGCGGCCCGTCGACTTTGGCACGGGCAGCGCATAGTACGCGTCCTGCCGAAGCTCTCCGAGCAGCGCCTCGCTCACGCTGCCCCGTCCCGCCAGCGCGCCGCCCTCGTCCATCGCGAGCGAGCCGCCGGTAATGAGGCTCGCGACGCCGTCGATGAGCATATTGCCCGGGCCGGTGTCGAAGGCGTACACGTCCGCCGGGCCGCAGCCCGCCGGGATGACGGTGACATTGCCGATGCCGCCGATGTTCTGCAGCAGCAGCGTCCTGTCCGGCTCCCGGTAGAGCAAATACTCCGTGAACGGGACGAGCGGCGCGCCCTGTCCGCCGACCGCAAGGTCCGCGGGGCGGAAGTCCGACACGCACGGAATGCCCGTGCGCGCGGCGATGACGGCGCCTTCGCCGATCTGCACGGTGTAGCCGGCTTCGGGCGCATGGTAGATCGTCTGCCCGTGCGAGCCGACGACCGACACGTCCGCGGGCGACAAGCCCGCCGCGCCGATGACAGACAGCGCCGCGTCCGCGTACAGCCGCCCGAGCCGGACGTTCATCGCGCCTCGCGCCCACCCGGTCCACCGTCGCCCGCGCCGGATCGAACAGCTCGAAAATCTCGCGCCGCACATCCGCCGGGTACGGCTTGTTCTCGAAGGCGAGCAGCCGCGCCTCGATGCGCTCGTCGCCCGGCATGCCCGAGATCTCGACCGCCGCGGCGTCGATCCCGTCGACGGAAGTGCCGGACATCAGGCCGACCGCGTAGCGCCGCGGCTTATCCGTGAATCTGCCCGCCCCCGAATCCGAGGCGCCTCGCCGCGACTGCTCGTCCTCGTCCCGAGCCATGCCCGGTATCGGGCCGGGGGCGAACCGTAGGGGGCGCTCCTTCTGCCCGCCGCTTCCAGACGCCCCGCCGGCTTCGCTGCGCACGGCAGCCACGGCCGAACTTCCCGCCGCGGTCCCGCCCCGTTCAACCATTCCTTCCACGCTCCCGGCCATCGCCGTTCGCCGATTCCCTTCCTTTTCACCCGCCATATCAGCCCTTGACCGCGCCGACGGTGACGCCCTCGAGGAAGTATTTTTGCAGGCTGAAGAACAGGATGAACATCGGTACCGCCGAGATCGTCGCGCCCGCCATCATCGGGGAAAAGTAGGTCGTGTTCGCGAAGCGGAAGTTCTTGAGGCCGACCTGGATCGTCTGCATATCCATCGTGTTGGTGACGAGAAACGGCCAGAAAAACGTGTTCCAGCTGTCCATGAACGTCAGGATCGCGATGACGGCCATGACCGTTTTGGACAAAGGCAGGATAATACGGAAGAAAATCTGGAACTGGCTGCACCCCTCCACCTTCGCTGACTCCATAATCTCGGTCGGGATGCTGCTCATGAACTGTTTGGCTAGAAAAATGTTGTACACCGTCACGAGGCCCGGCAGGATGAGCGCGCTGTACGTATTTTCGATATGGAACGTGTTAACGATCAGAATGTACAGGGGGACCTGCGTCACCTGGTACGGAATCATCATCGCGGCGAGCAGGATGGAGAAGAGTACGCCCCTGCCCTTGAAACGCAGCTTGGAGAACGCGTAGCCCGCCATCGTCGCGAAGAAGACGTTGGTAATCGTCACGGCGCCGGCGACGATCGTCGAGTTCAGAATCCAGCGGTACGAATACTCGCTATATTTGAAGAAAAAGGAATACGACTCCAGCGTGAACTTCCCAGGCCAAAGGGAATAGCTGACGGCTCCCGCCTCGACCGGATCTCCGAACGAGGAGATGACCATGAAGTAGATGGGGAACAGCGTCGCCAGCGCGAAGAGCAGGAGAAGGACGACAATCACGGTATTGCGGGCCCTCTTGCCCGCCCGGCTACCGGTATGGTTATTGTAAAGTGACATATGCGGTTGCCTCCTTCCCCTAGTAGTCCACGTCTTTGCCCAGGAACTTGAACTGGAACAGCGAGACCAGAGCTATGATAAGCGCCAATATCAGAGATTGGGCCGCGGCTTTGCCGAATTCAAAGTACTTGAAGGCATTGTCGAAAATAAGCAGGCCGACCATCGTGGTCGCGTGGTCCGGTCCGCCGCCGGTCATGAGGTACGCATTCTGGAACACCTGGAACGATCCGATTACGGCCGTCACGAGCAGGAACAGCGTCGTCGGCTTGAGACTGGGGATGACGATATGCCACAGCTTCTGCAGGAAGGAAGCGCCGTCCAGGTCCGCCGCCTCGTAGTAGCTGTCGTCGATGCCGAGCAGCGCGGCCAGGTAGATGATGATGCTCGCGCCGTGGCTGGACAGCCAGGCCATGATGACGAGCGAGAACATCGCCGTGGCGCTCGAGCCGAGCCAGTTCTGGTTGTGCGCGCCGAACCAGCCGATGAATTGGTTGAAGATGCCGCCCGGCATCGGATCGAAGATCCACAGCCAGACGAGCGAGAGCGCGACCCCGGAGGCGACGACGGGCAGGTAGTACACCGCCTTGAACACGGCCTGCAGCTTCTTGCGCAGCGGCAGGATCATGATCGCCACCAGGAAGGACAGCAGCAGCGCGACAGGGACGGTCAGCACCGTGTAGACGAGCGTGTTTTTGATCGACTTCCAGAACAGGTCGTCCTTGAAGGTCGCCGTATAGTTGTCGAAGCCGATGTAGGTCGAACCCAGCGGCTTGTATTCCTGGAAGCTGATAATGAACGCGCTGAAGACCGGGTATGCCGTAAACAGGGCGTACACGATGAGCGCGACCGCGATGAACGCGTAGCCCCATGCGCCGTCGCCTTTGATCTTGCGCTTTTTGACCGGTTGTGCCGACTGGGCCATGTGCAGGACTCCTCTCCTCGCGTCCGCGAATGAAGAAGGATAGCCGCATGCGGGGGAATCACGCGGCTATCCGTACGCGAATGCGTTATTGCGAATGCGTTTATTAATCTTGGACGATGCCGTCTTCGCCGAAGGCGGCGATCGCGGCCTTCTTCACTGCGTCGTACATTTCCTGCGGCTTGATCTCGTTCGCGAGCAAGGCCTGCATCTTCGGAATGATGACCTCGTTCTCGATCTTGATCGCCTTGGCGCCAAGGTCGGCCGGGATGTCGGGACGCGCAGGCGCGGCATGGGAGAGCATCCCCTCGACCGCGGCGACGTTGTCGGCGCTGCGCTCGATCGGCATCGAAGCCGCGGCTTCGCGTCCGCTCTTGGTGATGTGCGCCGCGAACAGATCGTTGTTCGTCGTGGCGGCCACTTGGCCGCTCGACAGGAAGTAAGCTGCCTTGGCAATGTTCGCTTTATGCTCGGCGGTCGGCTCCTTCTTGCCGCGGAAGGCGACGTAGCCGTCGACGACCGTGTAGGAAACCTGCTCCGCGCCTGCGAAGGTCGGCACCGGCAGGACGACGTAGTCGACCTTGATGCTGTCCTTGACCGCGCTGCCGTCCTTCGCGTCGATCTTCGCGTTGTTCTTCTTCGCGGAGTTCTCGAACGTCGCCAGCCCCTTGCCGGTGATCATCGTCTGGCCGGTCAGGAACATGTTCCAACGCTTGCCCGCGTCGACGGAGCTCAGCTCCTTCGGCATCGAGCCGTCGTCGATCAGCTGGCGAAGGTCGGTCAGCAGCTCGAGGTAGTTTTTGCTCGTATACGCATACTTCAGATCCTTGGTGAATGCCGCAGGCATGCCCGCGCTCTTTGCCATGATGCCCAGATAGTCCTTGGAAGCGACGCCCGCCGTAGCGAAGACGAAGCCGTAACGGGAAGTTGCGTCTCCGTTCTTCACGACGCCCTTCTTAATCGCGTCGCGGAATTCGTCGTAGGTCCAGCCGTTTTTCTGAACGTTTATCCAGTCGATGCCCGCGGCCTCGAGGAATACTTTGTTGCCGCCCAGGGCGTGGACTTCCATATAGGCGGGAAAGCCGTACAGGCCGGAACCGTTTTTCATGTACTCGAGCGGCGCGGCGTCGTAGTCGCCCGTCATCTCGGGCGTCGCAACGTCCGTCAGGTCGAGCGCCATGCCCTGCTGCACGTACTTGGCGATGCCGTCGGAGCCGATGAACGCGATGTCCGGCGGGCTGCCCGCATTGACCTGCGTATCGAGCTTCTGCGTCATGTCTTCCCAGCTGGCAGGCTCGATTTTCAGGGTCAGATTAGGATACTTCGCGTTGAAGTCCTTTTCCATCTGGTCGAAGTTATCTTGGTACGTCGGCGATACGGGCGGGAGAAGCGCCGTGATCGTGTCCTTGGCGCCGGCGTCCGCGGAGCCGGATGCGGCAGCGGAGCCCGAAGCGGCCGAGGACGGGCTGGCCGCGCCGTTATTGTTGTTGTTGCCGCCGCACGCGGTCAGCGCGGATACGGACAGCGTCGCTGCGAGCATGAGCGAGAGTGCTTTGCCTTTGTTCATCATTCGGATGACTCCTCCTTGGGATGGCCCCTTAACGGGTGAATGATAGGAATGCGCTTGCCGGTTAAACGACTTGTTTGTGCGCGCGGATCGTCGCCTTGAGGTTGCCTTCGAAGCGGGCCAGCGATGCGGCCGCCTCCGAAGCGGAGAGCCCCGTCTCGATCATCAGAATCGCGAGCTTGCAGCTCTGCGACGCCCGCGCCAGGTAATCCGACGCCGTCTCGGCGTCGACGCCGGTCGCGGCCTTGATGATGCGGATCGATCGATCCTGCAGCTTCTTGTTGCTCGCCTTGAGGTCGACCATCAGATTGTTGTAGGTTTTCCCAAGCTTGACCATCGTTGCCGTCGTCAGCATGTTGAGCACCAGCTTCTGCGCCGATCCGGCCTTCAGCCGCGTGGAGCCCATGATGACCTCCGGTCCGACGACCGGCGCGATGCAGATGTCGCAAACCTCGCCGAGCTGCGAGCCTTTGTTGTTGACGACCCCGATCGTGGCCGCGCCGATCTCTCCGGCCCGCCGGATCGCCGCAATGACGAAGGCCGCGCTGCCGCTGGCGGAGATGCCGACGACCGCGTCCTTGTCGGTGACGCCGATGCGCGCGATGAGCGCCATTCCCTCCTCCGCGTTGTCCTCGAATCCTTCCACCGCCGTCCGAAGCGCCGTATCCCCGCCTGCTATATGCCCCTGCACGAGCTCAGGGTCGACCCCGAAGGTGGGCGGACACTCGGATGCGTCCAGTACGCCGATTCTGCCGGATGATCCGGCGCCAATGTAGAACATTCTGCCCCCGCTCTTGAGCCGGGCATGCAAAACGTCTACAGCCTCCATGATGTTCGGAATTTCTTCCGCCACCGCGGCCGGAACGGCGGCATCCTCCCGGTTGAGAAGATGCAGCATCTGCTCCGTTGTGCACTCGTCGATCGTCCGGGTTGCCGGATTGATCTTCTCTGTGGTTAGACCCGCGAGATATTCGTTCATGGCCATTCTCCTACCCTTTGTTTGTGAGGATCGTCCTTTCATGGATCTGTTTAATGCCCCCTCTTGGGGTATATCTTATCGTTTTCGCTTTGTAAGCGTCAATACTTTTTGAAATAAAATTTCATTGTAAAAATTTTAATTGCATTTTTATTTTCATAAAAGCAACAAAAAAAGACACTGCCGCGAGCGTCCGGCAATGTCTGTAATCGTTATCTGCGGTGTTTGCCCGCCAAAATATTGTGGGTTTTCAACAAATATTTTTTAATATTCGGATATTCCGCGCTTGCCACCCCTGCGAACAGAATGTCGATAACCGTCAGCATGGCAATGCGAGAGCCCATCGCGCCGCTGCGAATCGTAACCTCCGGGGTGGAGATGCTGAGCACGATGTCGGCTTTGTCCGCGAGCTCGCTCTTGTTGAACTTGGTCAGGGCGATCGAGGTCGCGCCCGCGCGCTGCGTGATCTCCAGCGCCTCGAGGATCTCGATCGTATCGCCGGAATTCGAGACGAAGAAGGCGACGTCTCCCTTCCCGAGCAGCGTGGCGGCCGTGAGCTGGCTGTGCCCGTCCGTATAGGCATGGCACATCTTGTTGATGCGGGAAAACTTCTGCTCGCCGTCCATGCACACGAGCCCTGAGGCCCCGATGCCGAAAAACACGATCCGGTTCGTGTCGCGCAGCGCCTGGACCGCCTTCGCCACGGCGCCCCGGTCGATAATGCTGAGCGTATCCTCGATCGACTTCATGTTGTTGTAGGAGATGTTCGAGACGACGACGTTCAGATCGTCTCCGGGCTGGATGTCGGTGTATTCGTCCTTCTGCTCCTCGTCCATCGAGCCGACCGAAGCCGAGATGCTCACGATGAAGCTGCGGTAGCCGCTGTAGCCGAGCGTCTTGCAAAAGCGCAGCACCGACGCGTCGCTCGTCCGGCTGAACTGCGCGAGACTCTTGATGGAGAGATGCGGAATCTCCTCCGTATTGGCGAGGATGTACTCGGCCACCATCCGTTCGACGGGCGTCATGCTATCCTTCATGTCGCGGATCTTGAGCAATATATTGTTCTGGATCGCCATGGTAGGTACCTGCGCATTCTGTCGTATTTTAGTAAATAGTAAGGCCATTTTTTGCAAAAAACAAGGGAGCTTTACGGCATGGGTTGTGGCACGGTCGCCAACCAGAGTCGGAAATATTATTTCGAAACAAATATATCATACTGAAATAAAATTTCTATATTTTATTGTTGACGGGAAAACCCCATGCTATAATAGCCGCAAATGAAGGGCCTAAGATCGATGGTGCACGATTGACCGAAAGAACGCCCGCAGGAGGTACGTTATGAGCAAGCTGAAAATCGCGATAATCGGGTCCGGCAGCACGTATACGCCGGAGCTGATCGAAGGCATCATCAAGCGCAAGGGCGTCCTACCCCTCAGCGAGCTCGTGCTGATGGACATCGACGCGCATAAGCTGGACGTCGTCGGCAGCCTGTGCCGGCGCATGATCGAAGCGGAAAATCTGTCCTGCCGCGTCACGCTGACGCAGGATCTGGACGAGGCGCTGCGGGACGCCGACTTCGTGCTCGCGCAGATTCGCGTCGGCAAGCTGTCCGCCCGCGTGCTGGACGAGAAGATCCCGCTCAAGTACGGCCTTATCGGCCAGGAGACGTGCGGGATCGGCGGCTTTTTCAAGGCGATGCGCACCATCCCGGTCATGCTGCAGATCGCGGCGCGGATGCAGGAGCTGTGCCCGAACGCCTGGCTGATCAACTTCTCCAACCCGGCGGGCATCATCACCGAAGCGCTGCTGAAGCATACCGGCGTGAAGATGCTCGGCCTTTGCAACGTTCCGTATAATATGTACAAGAGCATCCGCGAGACGCTCGCGCTGCCGGACGCCAAGATGACGTATGTCGGCCTTAACCATCTGAGCTGGATAACCGCGATCGAGCACGACGGCAAGGACTATCTGAAAACGGCGCTGGAGCTTGGGCTCAACAGCGAGGCCATGAAGAACATTCCGTCGAGCGGCTTCAGCCGCGAGCTGGTGAACATGGTCGGCGCCATCCCTTCCTCCTACCTGGAATACTACTACTTCAAGGACAAGAAGCTGAAGCTGCTGATGGAAAGCGAGCAGACGCGCGGCGAGAAGTGCATCGATATCGAGGCGGACCTGCTGCGGATCTACGAGGACGCCGAGCTTCACGTGAAGCCGGAGCTGCTCTCCTCGCGCGGCGGCGCCAACTATTCGGAGGTGGCGATCAGCCTCGTGGACGCGATCTGGAACGACAAGCGCGAGGTGCACGTTGTCAATCTACTGAATCGGGGCGCATTGTCGTTCATGGAGGACGACGACGCGGTCGAGACGTCCGCGGTCATCGGCAAGGACGGCGCGACGCCGGTCGCGGTGCCGGGGTTCGCGAATCGCCATATCATCGACTATATGCAAATGGTGAAGGCGTACGAGCGCGAGACGGTCGCAGCCGCGGTGAGCGGCAGCGAGGACGCCGCGATGCGCGCGCTGCTCATGAACCCGCTCGTCGGCGACTACAACACGGCGCTTGCGTGCTTCAACGAGCTGAAGGAAGCGCACAAGGCATATTTGCCGCAATTCGGCTGAGTATCTGCTGCGGAATCAAAACGGTGCGAGCCAGAGCGAAATGGCGAGAGCCGGTTTGAGCCGTGATAGAGGATGTTTTTTCCTCTATGGAGCGGAGCGAGCCGGTTTTGGCCGTGATAGAGGATGGTTTTTCCTCTATGGAGCGGAGCGAGCTGGTTTGGGTTGAGGGACTGTGTTACATGAACGAAAAGAAACGAGTGTGATATTCATGATCGGAGCCAAACCGGGGGCCGGCTACGTTATCGGCGTGGACGGCGGAAACAGCAAGACCGACTATTTCCTGTTCGACCGCGAGGGCGGCTTCGTCAACCATATCAACGCGGGCACGTGCAGCCACGAACGGTTCGCCGACGGCTATGCGGGCGCCCACCGCGAGATGGACGCCCGCATCCGCGAGCTGCTCGCGCCATGCGGCATCGCGCCTTCGCAGGTCGATGCCGCGGCGTTCGGCCTCGCGGGCTGCGATCTGCCCACGCAGCAGGAGGCGCTCTGCCGGATCGCCGAGCGGATCGGGCTGCGGCATTACGCCGTGGACAACGATTCGTTCCTCGGCATCAAGGCGGGCACCGAGCGCGGCTACGGCGTCTGCTCCGTCAACGGCTCGGGCGCCGTCACGGGCGGCATATCGCCTAGCGGCTTGCGGCTGCAGGTCGGCGGCATCGGCAGCGAGCTCGCCGGAGACGAGGGCGGCGGCTACTACCTGGGCCGCAAGGTCGTGCGCGCGGTCTATGACGGCTTCTACCGGCTGGGACCGCCGACCGCGATGGCCGAGCCGGTCATGGCGCTGCTCGGCGCGCCGTCGCGCGAGCGCTTCATGGCGTATGCCGCCGAAGCCGCCTACAAGCGCGCGCTCCCGAACACGGCGCTGATGCGCGTGCTGTTCGCCGCGGCGGACGCGGGCGACGAAGCCGCCGTTGCGTTGGTTGCGCATTCGGCCCGTCAGATGGCGCTGTCCACGGCCGGCTGCATCGCCAATCTCGACTTCGGCGCGGACGACGAGATCGAGATCGTGCTGTCCGGCTCCGTCTGGATCAAGGCGGAGAGTCCGTTGATGATCCAGCGGTACATGCGGGATGTCTGTGAGCTTACCGCCCGCCGCTGCCGGTTTATCCCGCTCGCGGTGCCGCCCGCGACGGGCGCCGTGCTGTGGGCGCTGGAGCTGGCGCACGGCGCGCCGGCAGGAGCCGATATGCGGAGCAAAGTACTGCACGGCGTGCAAGCGCAGCGCTAACTGAAACCCTTTCTACGTCAAAAAGCCAGCGACGCGGATTCCTGCTCGGAATCGTGTTCGCTGGCTTTTTTGTCGTACCTATGCGGCGCTCCGCGCGATTAGCCCTTCTTCGTGCTCAGCCAATTGACGAGCGTGTTGATCTGATCGTCCGTCAGGGTTCCCTTGAACGCCGGCATGCCGCCGCCGCCGTTGTGAATGCGCGACGAAATCTCGTCCGTCGACAGGCGCGCGCCGACGTCCGTCAGATTCGGACCGACGCCGCCGCTCAGATCCGCGGCATGGCAGGCGATGCACTGCGCTTTGTAGATCGTCTCCGCGCCCTCTCCGGATGACGTCGTCGTGCCGCTGGGCGATGCCGGCGCCTCGCTCGACGGCGGTGTCGTGGAAGCGTTGTTGTTGCTTTTGCCGCAAGCTGCCGTCGTCATTGCCAGCAGCGCGGCTGTCGCTGCGATTGCCGTCCATTTTCTCATGCGAGCTTGACCTCCTTCTTGTCGTTTCGGTTAGATTTCTCCAATTATCCGAACGGCATGCACGCGACAATTGACCTGCGCTTCGTGGAATAGCAACGGGCGAATTGGACACGATAAGGTCAAAGCTATGCAATATATGGCAACGGCGGTGATGCTTATGAACGCGAATCAAGAATGGATCGGCCATCTGTCCGAGCTGCGCAAGCGGTTGATCGTCACGGGCATCTGGTTCGTCGCTTCGATGGGCGCCGGCTTGTACCTTTCCCCCTCCATCCTGCTGCTGCTCAAGTCGCGGGCGGCGGCGGGCGCGCCGATCGACTGGCACGTTTTCTCTTTCACCGACGGCTTGTTCGTCTACCTGCGGTGCGCCTTCCTGCTCGCCGCGCTGCTCACGTTCCCGCTCGCGATGTATCAGGCGTGGGCGTTCGTCCGGCCCGGACTGACCGGCAGAGAGGCGCGCGGTACGCTCGGCTACGTCCCTGCGTCGTTCCTGCTGTTTCTCGGCGGCGTCTCGTTCGGGTACTTTCTCGTTTTTCCGATGATGCTCCGGTTCATGCAATCGATGAACGAGAGCGTGGGCGCCGTGGAAATGTACGGGATCGAGCGTTACTTCGCCTTTATGTTCGGCGTGCTGATGCCGCTCGGAATCGCCTTCGAGATGCCGCTTGTCATGCTCTTCCTGACAAAGCTCGGCCTGCTGGACCCTGCGCGCATCAAGTTTATCCGCAAATACGCCTATGTGGGGCTCGCGGTCGTCGGCTCCTGCATCTCGCCGCCGGACCTGTTCTCCCACTTGTCCGTGACCGTGCCGCTCCTGCTGCTGTTCGAGTGCAGCGCGCTCGTCGCGAACCGGCAGTTCAGGCTGCGCCGCGCCGCCGGACCGGCGCCGGGTTAACGACGTTTACACTTAAGCCGGCTAAATATGTACGCGATCAAACGCTTATAAAGGAGGTGAACCCACGATGTTTCACAATATCGGCATCTCCGGACTGCTGATCATCTTCGCGATCGCGCTGATCGTCTTCGGTCCGGCCAAGCTTCCTCAGCTCGGCAAAGCCTTCGGCGAGACGCTGCGCGAATTCCGCAGCTCCACACGCGGCATCATCGAGGACGACAAGCACGAGCCTGCCGCCGAGCTGATCAAGGAACGGAATCCGACCTGAAGCCGCTCGCCCCCAACGAAAATAAACGAAATAAATCCCTTCCCCGTTCCGACAGCAGTCGGCAGGGAAGGGATTTTCTTTTTTACGATTTCGCGACGACGATCTTGACGCTCCAAGCGTCAAGCTGGAGGCTGTCGCCTGCCTCGACCGGCACGTCCGCAAGCAGCTCGTGTCCGCCCCCATGCAGGTAGCGTACGGCAACAGACGCGTCTGAGTAATTAAAATAGTAGCGCACGACGCGGCCTTGCCCGTTGACGCCGGCCTTGACGATAACCGGGAACGCGAGCTCCTGGTCGGCGTCGAGCAGATTCGCTTCCTGAAGCGCCCCCTTGAAAATGCGGCGCATGGCATCCGCGGTCGTCATGCAGCCCACGTAGGTCGCCGTGCCTGCTCCGTACCGGTTGCGCGTGACGGCCGCGTAAGTTCCCCAGTGCGGATGGTCGTAGTAGGCGAGCGCCTCCGCCGTCGTTGGCGTCAGCAGCTCCATCCACGCGCGCACCTCTGCCGCCTCCGGATCGAACGACTGCGCTCCGTCGCGCAAAGCGACCGCGTCCGGCTCTACGAAAACGCTGTAGCCGACGCCGCATGCTTCGTGAATAATGCCGGGCTGCTGTGCCGCGCGCACTTGGACGACCTCGTCCGCGAAGCCGGACTTGAACGAATAGACGACGTGGCCGCCGTCCCGCACATAGGCGTTCAGACGTTCGAGCGTGTCGTCCGGCGCCGCGTACAGCGCAGGCACGACGATCATACGGTAATCCGCCAGCCGCTCGTGCGAGGCGGGGATGAAGTCGCATT
The DNA here is from genome assembly GCF_042649185.1 of Cohnella sp. GCM10012308. Taxonomy (NCBI): domain Bacteria; kingdom Bacillati; phylum Bacillota; class Bacilli; order Caryophanales; family Paenibacillaceae; genus Cohnella; species Cohnella sp. GCM10012308. Next base: position 223,904 of record NZ_JBHRYU010000005.1, on the reverse strand, counting down.
GGACGTTCAGCTTGTACAGCTCGTCGTACATCCATCTGACCACGTCGTTATATTTCAAGCCGCCCGGCAGCTTGAACCATTCTAGCGCGGTCAGCGCCTCGTTGCTGACCATCACGGCGACGTCGCTCTTCTTCTTCAGGTTAACCAGCTGCTCGCTGAGCCGCGCGAAGTCCCTGCCGACCGTCTTCGCTTCGTCGTAGACCGGATTCGGCTTGAGATCGTGGCTGAGCAGCCCCTTCCAGTACGTTTCGAACGAATTGTGGATCGAGTGCCAGTGCCAGTACGCGACCATATTGGCGCCGGAGGCCAGATGGCTGAAAGCGAGCTGCCGCAGCTGGCCGGGATACGGCGTCCAGTCCGGGAACGCCTGTGCCTGCGTCTCGAGCACGAGATAGTTCGTCCCCTTCAGCGACCGGGTCATGTCGCCCCCGAACGAGATTTCGGCGCCGGTCAGCTTGGCCTGCGACGGATGATAAATGTCGACGCCCGCGATATCGAACGGCCGCGAAGCCTCGAAGTGATCGACCGACGGCTGCACGCCGTAAGAGTAACCGCGCCACTCGAAATCGAAGTTTTGCGTCACGAACTGATCCGGCCGCGCGTACTCGCGGACGAGACCGACCTGCCAGGCCAGGAATTCGTTCACGAGTCCCCGTTGGAACTTCGCGAACTCGGCGCCCAGGCTGCCGTTGATCGTGCCGGTTACCGAAGGGAAGTCCTCCCAGCTGTCGATGCGGTTGCTCCAGTAGTCCAGGCCGAACCGCCGGTTAACGACGTCCAGGCTGCCGTACTTCTCGCGCATGTACTTCACGAACCGCAGTTGGACGTTCGGTCCCGCCGTGTCGTAGTGCTTGGTCTCGTTGTCGGTCTGATAGCCGATGACGGCCGGATGGTCCTTGACGCGACCGATGAGCTTGCGGATGATCCGCTCGGCATAGAACAGGTACGTTTTGTTCGTGATGTCCATGATCTGGCGGGCGCCGTAGCGGCCTTGCCCCGCCACCGTCTCCGCAAGTACGGCGGGATCCTCCTTGACCATCCAGGCAGGGACCGCGTAGGTCGGCGTGCCGACGATGACATGGATGCCCGCTTCATGCATCGCATCAAGCACGCGGTCTACCGAGGAGAAGTCGAATACGCCGTTCTGCGGCTCGTGCGTGCTCCAGGTCGATTCGGCGATCCGAACCGTGTTGATGCCGGCCTCCTTCATCATGCGGATATCTTCGGCCAGCCGGTCGTAAGGCATGTATTCGTCGTAGTAGGCGACGCCGTACAGCAGTTTATTCAAATTTCGTCCACTCCCTGCGTTTCATTCTTATCGCCCTCGTCATTCGGGTTCTGTCCGCTTGCCGCTCATTGGTTGCGATACTGATTCGGGGTCATCCCCGTATACTTTTTGAATACCTGAAAGAAGTACTTCTCGTCCTGATAACCTACCTCGTGCGCCACGTCCGCGATCCGCGCCCCGCTGTCCTCGAACAGCCGGCAGGCCTGGTCGATCCGGGTCTGATGCAGATAATCCAGGAAGCTTGTCTGCAGCTGCTGCTTGAACAGCAGGCTCACGTAGCCGGGCGTGATGAATACCTCCCGCGCCACCGTCTCCCGGCTGATATCCTTGCTGAAGTTGTTGCGGATATAGGCGGTGACCGCGTCGAACAGCTTGTTCCCGTTCTTCTTCGCGTTCAACTGGGCGGCGACGAGCCGCGCGGTCTCGCCCAGCGCATGCACGATGCCTTCGAGGCTCGAGCGGGCGACCATATGCGTGATTCCGGTCAGATCCCGGCCGAATATCTCCTGCACGTTGACGTTTTTCTCGATGCACAGCCGATACAGCGCGAAGAAGAGGGAGAAAATCGAATTCAGCACCGGCTCCTTCGACGCGCTCTCCGGCCGCAATGCCTGCAGAAATGCCTGCAGCTGCTCGCGTATCGCCCCCTCTTCCCCGTGCATGACCGCCTGGATGAACGCTTTCTCCAACGCGAACGGATACGAGGTACGGTCCGCGTCGCCGTCGACGGACTCCATGTAATCGACGATCTTGCGGTCGCCCATGTAGAACCGCACGTCGAGCGCCCGCGCCGCTTCCTGATAGGAGAGACGCAGATGTGCGATCTCCGCGCCGATGCTGCCGATACCGATACTGACCGTGAACTTCAGGTAAGTTTCCGCGTTCTGCTGGATCTGCTGCGCATAACGGCCGATCGCCGCGCTGTCCGGCATCTCTTCCGCGTTCAGCAGCGCGATCAGATCGTCGTTATGCTCGAAAACGGCGCACATGCCCAGCGGGGCGAGCGTCTCCTCGGCGATGTTTTTGAGCCCGTATTTGTAAAGCTCGACGTCCTCGTCGCCTACCCGCTGCTGGAACGAATGGAAGTTGTCGATCTGCACGACGAGCGCGCCGTAAAACGGATGGCCGAAGGCGATGCCGTTTGTCTTCAGACTGGCGAGCAGCCGCTCGTACGGCGGATTGTCGGTCAGCACGAGCCTGCCCAGCATTTTGTCCCGCAGCAGCGGAAAGCTGTCGCGGAAGCCCGCCTTCAGCTCCTCCAGCCTGCTCGACTGCTGCCTTTCCCCATCGATCTCCGCCCGGAGCTGGAGCACGAGATCCAGAATCTCTTGCCTGCGGCTCGGCTTGAGCAAGTAGTGGCTGGCCCCGAGCGACATCGCCTTCTGGGCGTAGGAGAACTCGTCGTAGCCGCTCATAATGACACATTTGACGGCCGGATATTGCTTCGAGACATGCTCGATCAGCTCGAGGCCGTCCATTTCCGGCATCCGTATGTCCGTCAGCACGATATCGACATGCACCTGCGCCATCCGCTCGAGCGCTTCCTCCCCGTCTCTGGCCTCGGCGACGATCGCGATATCGTGCTGCGCCCAGTCGATCAGCGTCCGGATGCCGCTGCGCGCCCGTTCCTCGTCGTCGACGATCATCATCTGAATCATCCGTCCGTCCCTCCTTCCATCTCGGTCGTCGCCGGTATCTCGATTTCCACGACCGTGCCTTGTCCCGGCTCGCTGACATAGCCGATTCGATAATGATCCTTGTAAAAATGCCGCAGCCGTTCATGAACGTTCTGCACGGCGTAGCCTCCGGTATCCTTCGCGGTGTAAATATCGCCGTCGCTGCGGATCTCCAGAATCCGCTCCAGCGTCTCCGCCGACATACCCGGTCCGTTATCCTCGATCCGGAAACGGAGACGATCTCCCTCCCGGACGCCCGATACGCGGATACGGCCGCCTCCGCGCTTGCGCTCGATGCCGTGCACGATCGCGTTTTCCACGAACGGCTGCAGGCTCAGCTTCAAAATGACGAAGCCGCCGATCTCGTCCGGAATGTCGATCTCGTAGGCGAGCAGATCCTTGAAGCGCATCTGCTGCAGCGACAAATACAGCTCCAGCAGCTCCTTCTCCTTCGCCACGCTGGTGAAGCTCTTGCCCCGGTTCAGGCTGAGTCGGAACAGCCGCGACAGATTGATGATCATCTCGCTGATCCGGTCCTGTCCCGCCGCCTCGGCCTCCCAGAAGATCGTGTCGAGCATGTTGTACAGGAAGTGCGGGTTGATCTGCGACTGCAGCGCCTTCAGCTCCGCCTCCTGCTCGCGCAGCCTGAGCACGTACACGTCGTCGACGAGCGTCTTGATATTGGCGACCATGCTGTTGTAGCCGCGGCCCAGGTGACCGATCTCGTCTCCGTACTTGACCTCGATCTTCTCGTCGAACTGGCCGTTCTGAAACCGCCGCATCGACAACAGCAGCTTCTTGAGCGGCGCCGTGAGAAACGAAGACAGCAGCATCAGGATCGGGATGCACAGCAGCAGCCAGCCGGCGATCGTCAGGATGACGAACAGCTTGATCGAATTCAGTTCCCGCGTCAGGTTGCCGAGCGGGACCGCGTACAGGATCTGCCAGCCATTTTCGCCGGTGCTGTACGACAACAGCAGCTTTTCTCCGCCGATCGAAACGACCTCGGAGCCGTCTCCGCTCGCCAAGGCATGAATACGCGCCATGTCCGCAGCTGAACCGTCGTAGAAAGGCATCCCCGCGGACAACAGCGGCACGCCGTCGGCATCGAGGATGACGATGCCGTGATCCTTGTCGTACATATTGTTCAAATACCGGCTCAGCACCGTCTGCTCATTGACGCCGACAAAGATGAAGCCGATATTGCGTCCGGTTTTCACGTTGCGCACGACCCGGGTCATGCCGATCTTGGCATTGCGGTTGTTCTGGATGAACGTATTGTTCGCGTCCGTGAGCGGGAACCAATAGGAAGTGCCGTTCAGCTCGACCGTCTTGCGGTAAATGGCGCTCTGCCTAATGTCCTCGATCGAATAAGGTCCGCTGCTGTCGTCCGTCGCCAGCTGGAACAACGGCTGGCCCGTCTTGCCGTACAGCGCGACATAGTCGAAGTTGCCGGTAACGAGCATCTGATCGATCAGCGTAGAGTTGGCGTCGCTGTATAGGAGCGGATCGAGCGGCTGCTGCGACTCCGCTTCCTTCGCCAGCATCGTCTGAATGACGGGCGCGATGCTAAACACCGTCACCCAGTTCTGCATCGCGCGCTGCAGCGACGCGACGTTGTTGTCGATCGCCTTGACGGCTCCCTGGTTGGTCGCGCTGACCTTGCTGACGATCTGTTTTTCCGACGTCCGGAAAGCATAGTACCCGAGCAGCATGGAAAATATAGTCATCAGCAGCGAGAATAAGATCACGATCTTATAGGTGAGACTCATGTTAAGGTAGATGCGCAGCATGCCGTCCCCCCAGGCGCTCCCTCGGTTTGTACTCATGATAGCCAACCGAAGGACATTCCACAACGGATCGGCAGGCGGTTTCGATAAACTTCAACTTTCCCGTTCTTTTCTCTACTGACCGGCGACCGACCCGTACGCTATGATGCAATCAGCAACGCCGCAACACTCCACAATCCATCGTTCAGGGGGAATACCGAATGGCTAAGCATAAAAAATGGAGCGGCTTGACCGCCACGGCAGCCGTCCTCGCATCCGTCACCGTTCTCTCCGCTTGCGGCAGCAACGGCAACAATAACGCGGCAGGCAGCGCAAGCTCGAGTCCGAACGCCAGTGCAAGCGCAAGCGGCGGCGCAGCTAGCAGCGGCGCGGCAAGCAACGAGAAGGTCACGCTGCGCCTGTTCTCCAACCTGCCCGACCGCAAGTCCGGTCAAGGTCTGGCCGAACAGACGGTCATCGACAACTATGTGAAAGAAAACCCGAACGTGAAGATCGAAGTCGAAGCGCTCGCCGAGGAGCCGTTCAAGAACAAGTTGAAGGCGTACATGGCCTCCAACGAACCGGTCGACATCACGATGGTCCACGGCGGCGCCGAGCTGAGCACGCTTGTGCAAGCCAACTACGTAAAGGAAATCGACCCGGCCGCCTACGAAGGCGAGCAATTCAACTTCCTCCCGGGCGTCTACAAGTCGTTCACGTTCGACGGCAAGCTGTACGGCCTGCCTCGCAACAGCGACTACGAGGTCATTTACTACAACAAGAAGCTGTTCGACGACAACGGCGTCAAAGTCCCGACGACCTTCACCGAGCTGACGGATGCCATCAAGGCGTTCCGCGCCAAGAAGATCGCGCCGATGTCGATCAACGGCAAGGATCTGTGGAGCTTCGGCGAGCTGTACCAGAACATCGTGCAGCGCTACAGCGGCGACCAAAACCTCATCCTCGACGCGGTCGAAGGCAAGAAGAAGTTCACGGAGGATGAGAGCTTCCTCAAGGCTGCCCAGTACATGGCGCAGCTGCGCGACGACAAGCTGTTCCAGGACGCGTTCATGACCGCCGACTACGGCGCCTCGCAGAACCTGTTCACGCAGGGCAAAGCCGCGATGTGGTACATGGGCTCCTGGGAAGCCGGCATGGCGACCAACGCCAGCCTGCCCGAAGAGTTCCGCAACAACCTGCAGGTCGCCAAGTTCCCGATCGCCGCGGACGGCAAGGGCGTAGCGACCGATCTGATCGCCTGGAACGGCGGCGGGTATGCGTTGGTGAACAGCTCCAAGCACCCCGAGGCAGCGAAGAAGTTCTTCGATTACCTGTTCAACGCCAACCAATGGGCGAAGGTCGCCTGGGATACGGGCGCAGCCGTGCCGGCACAGAAGTACGAGCTGACCGGCAAAGAAAGCGAAGTCCAGAAGCAGCTGACCGACGTGCTCGTGCAAGCGACTTCTACGCCTGGCGCATCGTTCATCGACTATGGCACGCCGAAGTTCAAGGACGACGTACAGAACGCGTTCGGCAAGTTTTTCTCCGGCAGCCAAAAGCCAGAGGAGCTCGTAGCCGCCCTGCAGGCAGCCGCCGACAGCCAGTAATCGCGATAACGTCGCGACGCATGAGCCACAGATAAAGGAAGCGGCGGGGACGGGCAGCATTCCTGTCCCCGTTGTATTCTCAAGGATGGAGCGGGTATCCCATGCACAAAGTGCTACGCAATAAGACGGCGATTTTCCTCTTCGTTTTCCCCGGTCTTCTGCTGTTTATACTTACCTTTCTGGCCCCCATCATATTGAGCGGATATTACTCCCTCACGGACACGCTAGCCCCGGGTACGAAAATCCATATGGTCGGTCTGCAAAACTACGCAGACCTGATCCTTCACGATACAAGATTCTGGATCGCGCTCCGCAATGCCGTCCTGCTCGGCATCGGCTTCATCGTGCTGCAGCATCCGCTCAGCATTTTCTTCGCCGTCCTGCTCGACCGGATCGGCGGCAAGGCGGAGAAGATTTTCCGCACCATCTTCTTTATCCCCTGCGTAATCTCCGTCGTCGTCATCTCGAAAATGTGGCTGTCGCTGCTCGACCCGACGTTCGGCATTCTGAACAAGCTGCTGGCCGCCGTCGGCCTGGAATCCCTGCAGCACGCCTGGCTCGGCGAGAGCAGCACGGCGCTCGGCACGATGCTGTTCATCCTGATCTGGGCCGGCTTCGGCTGGGGACTGCTGTTCTACTATGCCGGCGTCAAGGGCATTCCCGAGGATCTGTACGAAGCCGCAAGCCTCGACGGCGCGTCGGGCCTGAAGCTTCACCTTCGCATCACCGTGCCGCTGCTGAAGCCGGTCATCGCCGTTCAGGTGACGCTGGCCATGATTACGGCGCTCAAGCAGATGGAGCTCGTCTTCCTGACGACCAACGGCGGACCGGGCGACTCGACGCAGTTCATCGCAGTCTACCTGTACAACAAAGCGTTCTCCGCCAGCCAGTACGGCTACGCCAACGCCATCTCCATCCTGTTCATCGTCGTCTGTCTGGTCGCGACGTACCTGAGCAACAAATTTATCCGCAGCGACGCGGCGGAAGCCTAAGGAGGCGACGAACATGAGATCGCGATACAAGACAGGCATTTGGATCTTCTTCCTGATCGTCGCCCTCCTGCAGCTGTTCCCGCTGATCTGGCTGGTCGACTTCTCGTTTAACAGCAGCGCCGACTTCTACTCCGACCACATCCTGAAGTGGCCGACCGACCCGCAATGGCAGAATTACAAGAACGCCTGGATCGACGGCAAGTTCCTGAAGTACTTCCTGAACAGCGTGCTGGTATCCGGCGTCACGATCGTGCTCACCGTCGTCCTGTCGCTGACGCTGTCGTACGCATTCACCCGCATGCAGTGGCGGATGCGCTCCTTCTTCTTCTCCGTCATCCTGCTCGGCATCATGATCCCGATCCACGCGACGCTGCTGCCGAACTTCGCCATCTTCAAGCAGCTCGGCCTGACGGATTCTTACCTCGGTCTCATCCTGCCGTACACGGCCGTCTCCGTCCCGCTCGGCACGTTCATGCTGACCGGCTTCCTGCGGAGCATCCCGAAGGCGGTCGAAGAATCGGCCGTCATGGACGGCTGCAGCATCTACCGCATCGTCTTCCAGATCATCGCGCCGCTCATGGCGCCGGCGCTCGTGACGGTCGTCGTCACGACGTTCCTGAACTGCTGGAACGAATTCATCATGGCGTCGACGTTCCTCAGCAAGGACGCGCTCAAGACGCTGCCCTTCTCGGTCATGAACTTCGCGGGCCAGTACTCGTCCGACTACGGCTCCCAGTTCGCCGTCATGGTGCTGACCAGCGTGCCGGCGATCGTCATCTACGCGCTGTTCAACGAACAGATCACGAAGGGCGTTACGGCTGGCGCGGTGAAAGGCTAAGGCAATTAAAAAGCGGTGCGCAAAGAGGCTCTACGTGGAGCCTCTTTGTTTCGATTGGCGGCGCGGTCCCGCGTTTTTATTTCCTACGCTTCCCGTCGGATCCGCCTTACGATCCGTTCGTAGTCGTACAGATTATGCGTCTTGAATGCGAGCTTGCGAGTGCCCTTTTCAAAAGAAAATGTGTAGTAGTCCTTGCCCTCGAGATAATCGGCGGAAAAAGAATGCAAAGGAATCGTCTCGATGGTCTGCGCATCCGTATCCGCTTGGAACATCGACTGGCTCACGATCTGCAGCAGCTCGGGACCGAACCGGAACGTGCCCTTGATCTTTCGTTCGTCCAGCAGGATCGTCAGTCCTTTGAATTGCTCGACGCCTCTCGCCGGGTTTGCGTGCTGAACGACAGTCTCGACTGGAACTTCGGGCCGCGTATAATTGGCTGGCGCAGAATAGCTGCCGGTTACTTCCGCAGTCCGAGCAGGTGCAGTTGGCGCCGGATGGGCTGCCGGATGGGCTGCCAGCATCCTTTGGGCGCTCGACTGCTCCGCTTGAAACGGCGCGGACGGCGCGGCCCCCGCGGAACGGTCGAGCAGCTTCTGCAGCAGATGGACGACTTCCGACAAGCCGATGAACAAAAATCCGGCCGCCAGCGCGGACAGCCACCAGTACAAGGCAATCGCAAGCGAGAATTCGCCGTTCGCGTCTTTGCCCAGGCCGATTCCGGCGATGAAGCCGATCGCGATAATGATAATGCCGATCCCCATTAGAAAAACCGATACCGTGTTTCTCATCCAACTGCCTCCAAGTAGAAATATCTATTTTCCACCATATAACATTTTAGTTAACGCGGCAAAATAAAACGAAGGCCCGTCCTCCAGTCATTTGCATGACTTTGGGACAGCCCTTCGTTCGACTCAACAATAGCGTAATGTCCGCTCTCTTAGATATGAATTCCCTTCTGCTCCAGTGTCTCGCGCAAAGCATCGGCCATAATATCGTAGCCCAGCACATGCGGGTGAAGACCGTCGTCCGCAAGTCCTTCGCGCAGCCGAAGACCGTCCTCATCGGCCATCCGCGAATGATAATCGACAAAGATCGCGCCTCGTTCGGCGGCTGCTATCCGCAACTTCTCGTTCGCGCTGCGTATGCCTGCATTTCGCTGGTCATTGTGTCCGGATTGCGGCATATCCGTCGGAAGGATGGAACAAATAATCGGTATAATATCGTTTTCTTTCGCTTTCTTGACCATTTCCTCGATATCGCCCACGAGACCCGGAACGATTTGCTCCGCCGTTTTCCGGTCGCCTGCCGTCCAGCCGTCCATTGCCCAGAAGTTGTTTACGCCGATTTTAATGACGACATGCTTCGGCTTTAACTGGACCACGTCCGCGTCGAATCTTCGCAGCACATGGCTGCTGATGTCTCCGCCGATGCCCCGATTCACGATAAAACGGCCACTGCGGCCAAAATAGGCATTTAGCTCCCACATATGCGTGATCGAGTCTCCGATAAATACAAAGTCGACCGGCACTTCGTGCGCGATTAAAATCTCGTTGCCGATATCGAATTCTCCTCTGCGGCTATCCGCGGCGGCAGCTGTTGCAAAATAGCCCGGTTTCACTAGCTTCACGCGATTCGTTGTCATTTTTTATTTCCTTTCACCAGGGCTCTAGCCCGTTGTTTTTAAGCTTATATAGCGCTTCGGCAAAATAATAATCTCCATAAATGAGCGGCGCATCCACGGCGATATCCGCAGCAAAATATCCGGTCGCGTGAAGCAGCAGTCCTTCTTCATCCTCGTCCCAAGCGCCGTAGTTTTCATGCAACGAACGAAGGATGCGTTCGGCTGCTTGCTTATACGCGCCCCCTTCCTCTCCCGACACCAAGGAAGCCAGGTCCAGAAGCCCTGAAGCGGCGATCGCTGCCGCAGAGGAATCTCTTGGCATGCCCTCTGCATCCGCAGGCAACCGAAAATCCCAATAAGGCACCGAGTCCGCCGGCAAATGATCGAGAAAAAAGCGCGCCACCCGTTTGGCGGCCAAAAGATATCTCTCCTTGCCCGTGTATGTATAGCTAAGCGCAAACCCGTACAACGCCCATGCCGCGCCCCTTGCCCACGCCGAATCCGCGGCATAGCCCTGGCCGGCCAGCGCTTCCTTCCGCTCGCCCGTTTCCGGATCGAAGCTGACGATATGATGGACGGAGCCGTCTTCCTGAAAAAACGACCGAAGCACGGTATCCGCATGAATCTCGGCGATGTGCCGGTAGCGCGGATCGGCGATTTCCTTGGAGGCCCAGTACAGGAGCGGCAGATTCATCATACAGTCGATGATCGCCCAACCGGTGTGATCCTCGTCGCCCCAATTCGGCCAGGCGCGGATAAACCCGCCCGCCGGATTAAATCTTCCGGCAAGCAGACTGGCGGCCATCAGCCCGTGGCGCCTGGCTTCCTCGTCTTGCAGGAGCTTATATTGATTGATACTGCTCAAGCCAAACATAAACCCGACATCGTGATGCAAAGCGTCGAACGCCCACAGCGTCCGGCTAATCTGCTGCTCGCATTGTACGGCGAGATCCTTCAGACGTTCATTGCGGGTGTCCCGGTAGACCAACCATAGCAGCCCCGGCCAAAATCCCGCGACCCAATCATGCGCAGGACTTCTGTTGTAGCGGCCATTGACAGAGCCGTTCGGGAATGATGCTCCAATGTCGATGCTCGTTTTGTCGATCTTGTCGACAACCTGCCGCCACGATTCTTCGGCCCAATCCGCCTGATTATTCATCTTGTTCCTTCCTTCTGCCAATGGGGTTTATCTCTCATTATGACATCCCCAAAAAAAGAAAAGAATGATTGCATTTCAAGGTTATGAACTTTATTTAACCATATTTTATTCAAGTTGGATGATGCTTTCAATAGCGTTATTTGCATGGCTGTAATCGGATTTTAATCGTATGGCTGCAATAGCGAAAAGCCTCTGCTTTCTCGAAGCGGAGGCTTCGAGCAGAGGCTCTTCATTTTCCCGACTTACACCAAACTGCCGCCCTTTTGCCGATACTTGAGAATCCCCTCGGACGCCCGGAAGGCGAGCGCGCCGACCGTATCGGTCGGATTGTAGCCCGAATTGTGCGGGAAGGCGCTGGCGCCGACGACGAACACGTTTTCCGCGTCCCACATCTGCAAATACGTGTTGACCGCGGACGTATCCGGCGAGGCGCCCATGACGACGCCGCCCGTATTGTGCGTGGACTGGTACGTCGTGATTTCGTACGGGCCGAGCTCCTTGAGCTGATCGATATGGCTTGCGCCCATCTCCTTCACGATCTCCGCGCACTTGCCCGACAGGTACAGCGCGAGCTGGCGGTCCTGCTCCTCGAAGTCGAACGTGAGCCGCACGAGCGGATCGCCGTATGCATCCTTGTATGTAGGATCGAGGTCGAGGAAGTGGTGGCGAAAAGGCATGCACGACCCTTGCCCGCCGACGGACAGAAAGCGATTGGCGTATTTGACCGAGTTGGCCTTGAACTCCGCCCCCCAGGATGCGGTCCCTCCGGGCACGGGATTGTTGGCGATCGGGCGCATGCCCGTCTGGCTAAGGCTGATCGAGCCGCCGTGGATGAACTTCAGGTCGGTGTGGTCGAAGTTATCCCCGTTGTAGTCGTCGAGCGTTACGCCGAGCGAGCCCGCGCCAGCGTACGTATTGAACTGCTTTTCGTCGAAAAAACCGGCTGCGTTGCCCTTCAGCACCTGGTACGCGTAGTTGCGGCCGACGACCCCCGTCCCGCTTGCGGCGTCGTACGGCTTGCCAAGCCCCGACATCAGCAGCAGCTTGACGTTGTTGAAGACGTAGCTGGTCACGACCACGATATCGGCCGGCTGCACGAGCTCCTCGCCCGTCGTGACGTCCGTATACATGACGCCAGTCGCCTTCCCGCCCTGGTGAATGATGCGGCGCACCTGCGAATGCGTGCGAATCTCGAACTTGCCCGTCTTTAGCGCAACGGGAAGCACGGTGACGACCGGGTCCGCCTTCGCGCCGTATTCGCAGCCGAAGCGCTCGCAGAATGCGCAGTACTGGCAGGCGGCGCGGGAGATGCCATCCGGATTGGTGTAGGGCTCCGACAGATTGGCCGACGGCATCATGTACGGGTGGAGCTTGAGCTTGGACGCCGCGTCGCTGAACATGCTGAGCGCGGGCGACTTCTTCATCGGCGGCGTCGGGTAGTCGGCCGAACGCTTGCCTCCGAGCGGATTCGGTTCCCCCGAGATGCCGGCGAGCTTCTCGAACTTGTCGTAATACGGCTCCATCTCGTCGTAGGTGAGGCCCCAGTCCTGAATCGTCATGCCGTCCGGAATCTTGTTCTTGCCGTACCGTTCGATCGTCTTGGAACGAATCTGGAAGTCGTACGGAAGGAAGCGGTAAGTTTGCCCGTTCCAGTGGACGCCGGCTCCGCCCAGTCCCTCGCCGAGCAAGAACGAGCCGTACGAACGCATCGGCAGCGCGCGGACTTTCTCCGTGCTCCGGAAAGTCACCGTATCCTTCGATAAATCCTGCATCAGCTCGTACCGCAGTCCATAGCGGAGCTCGTCGTGGACCATAAAATAGTCCTCCGTCTTGCGTTCCTTGCCTCGCTCCAGGCCGACGACGTTCAGTCCGCTCTTCGTCAGCTCGGCGGCGATGATGCCGCCCGCCCAGCCGACGCCTACGATGACGACGTCCGTTTTCGGCAGCGTTTTGGCCATAGTTGGTCTTGTCCTCTCCGCCTTAGTGGGCGCTTAGATGGTCTTGCAGGCTGCTCGGCGCGATGACCGCGAAGTCCTTGTCGATGACGTCCGTGTAACTCATCTGGTTGCCAGGGTAGCTTCGCATTTTCCAGCCGTTCATGTCCGCGTTGCCGCCGTACAGCGGATCGCTGTACGCGCCTTCGATCGTGCTGCTCCGCAGCATTTTGAAAAAACCGCTCGCGGAGATCGTCGTCAGCTTCACCTCGTCGGACTCGAACGCCTTCAGCACCTCGTCCTGCTGCTCGGCCGCGAGCTCCGAGAAGCCCTTCGTAAATTTCGTCTGGCTGTAATTTTCCAATTCCCGCAGTCCGATCTCGAACATTTCCCGCCGCTTCAGCCGGCCTTGATAGCCCTGCACCTTCTCTCCCGCATAAAAGGGAGGCGACATGTATTCCCTGGAATTGAACCCCCACTCGCCCGCCAGCTGATGGTCGATAAAAAACGGGACCCCGAGCGCCAGCGCGCCGGGACCGGCGTCGTCCGCGGGAAAGATCCGCTCCGTAGCAGCGGACACGATGCCGAGCTGCTCCTGCGTAAAGAACATGGGCGCGCGGTTGTAGCTTTTGACCTCCGTCGCCGTACCCTCGCCCGTTTGGGGAGCGGTCTCCGTTTTCTTAGACGGCCGGATCAGGCTGCCGAGCGCCCCGCCCACGATAACGCCACCGACCGCATAGCCGGCCTGGACGAGAAATTTCCGCCGGGAAGGCTGCTCGACGTTGTCGTGGCCTGAGCCGCCATTGTGATTCTGGTCAGCCATCCTTTCACCTCCAATTTTCGTTCCGGATTTTCCCGATTAGTTTTTTCCAAAATTAAGTCCTTATGCATTCCGGGCGGCTGGCTATGCTAACTTCAAAACCAATCCAATATAAGGTGGAGATTCGCCATGGCAAACGCATTCGCAACAAAGCGCCGGATGCTCGCGCTCGCTTGCGCGGCAGGCGTACTGACGTTGGCCGCCTGCCAGAGCCACAGCATGCGCGAGCAGTCGGTCAAGCAGGCGGCAGACGCGCAGCGCATCGTCGACGACCGGCTGAAGCTGCACTCCGTGCAGCGTCCGCAGATTGCCGGACAGCACGATCCGGCAGTCATCCCGAGCGTCGACCGGGAGAAGACGAGAACGACCAACCAATACGGCGCATCCGGACAAGGCATGGGCAGCGGCGTGCTGAGCCGGATCGGCAGCTCGGGACTGCGCGGCCGTGGCGCTTCGCCGGACGTGGAGGCCGAGCTCGCCGGGGCCGGGCTGGCAGGCATTCGCGTGCTCGTCGCGAACGACACCGTATTCCTCGCGGCCAAGGACCGGGGGCCGTCCGCTTCCGCCGCGGATCCCCTGCAGCGCAAGCTGCTGAGCAACACAGGCGGCCTGTCCGGCAAAGGTCCGGAGCCCGGCCCGCACGGCGGCATCGGGATTCGCTCCGTCGACACGGACCAGACGGATACGCTGGCCGCGGCCGAGCAGTGGCTGAAGGACCGCGGCTACGGCGAGCGCATCGTCACCGTCGCCGGCCCCGAGGCCGTCGCGCTGATCGACCGCCTGCGGGCGCAGGGCGCGGACGGGACGTCCGGCAGCCACGATCAGGAGATCGCGCAGTTGATGAGGCTGGCTGGCGCGGCGAAGGATGGGAAGTAGTTCGGAAATACTTCAAAGCAGACATTGGAAAAAGCCAGCAGACATAGGAAAAAGCCGCCAGGGAAGATCGCCTGGCGGTTCTTTGGCAGTAGCCTATAAAATTAGCGGCCTGCCCCCGACCGCCTGAACGCATTGCAGACCGCGCTAAATTCCAGAGTGACGCCGGCAGCGGTGCGCGATCGGACGATGCCTCCTCCTGTGCGCGATTCGCCTGCCGGAGGGGAACAGATGAATGCCTGCATATTTACATCCTTTTCCTGCATAACAGACTTTTGAACAAAAAAAGATGCGAATCTGCAGGCTTTGATCTCTTTCTCTTGCGATTTTCGGGTTTCGCAGCTAAATAGATGCTGATTTGCAGGCATTTTCTCTTCCGATCTTCAAATCGGCTGAAAGCCTGCACGGATGCAGGCATTTAGCTACTGGGTTACAGAAGGCCATAATTCATCCCCGCATCATGAAGCCGGCCGTTCCGAGCTTACAGCTTCAGTCATTGATCGTCTGCGTACAGTCTGACTACTTACTCGCAAGAAACGCCTCGTACTGTCCGGCATCCATCAGGCCCTTTACCGCCTCCGCGGGATCGCCTTCCACCTCGACCTCGACGATCCAACCCTCTCCGTACGGATCGGCGTTAACCTTCTCCGGCGCAGTCAGCAGATCCTCGTTCACGCGTACGACTTTGCCGTCTACCGGGCTGAACAGATCCGACACTGTCTTGACCGATTCGATCGTCCCCATCGGCTGGCCGGCCGCGAGTTCGTCGCCTACGCCGGGTAGCTCTACAAAGACGATGTCTCCGAGCAGACTCTGCGCATAGTCGGTAATGCCGACCCTTATGACGGTAGCCGTCGCCTCCGCCCACTCATGCTCCTCCGTGTAGCCCAATCCCGCCTTGATCTCGCTCATCTTCGTCATCCTCTCGTTTATGGTCGCACCGCTGTCTGCCGCAACAAGCGCCGAACGGCAAAAAAGGACAGAGCAACGGCAAGCTGCCGTATGCTCTGTCCCGGGTACCTGAGAGATTAGACGGGGCGTTCGCTCCGCCCTTACCCCTTTGGTGGCTGTTCGCTCTCTCCAGAGGCGCGTCGGATGGCGGTACTTTTACCTGAAAGTTTGATCCTGCGGCGGGCCGGCCGCGGACTTGCTCCTTCGGTGCCGCGCCAGTGGGCGCAGTCTCTCCCTGCCATCTTCATCCGCAATATTCGTTTGACACGGATAGCTTAATTCACGCGCGGCGTTAGTGTCAATATAGGTGACGCATTGTTGCAAAATTTCGACTCGCCCGAATACGCCGCATGATTCATCGCCGGCCGCAACGGCTCAAGACACGCCCGGAAAGCTGCCGTCACCGCCTGCGCCGCCGGAAGCACCCGTTACCGCCGCCTCCGTACCCGTCTCCATATAGATCTGCCGCAGCACGTCGATGCCGTCGAAGAGGAACCACTCTTCCATGATCTTTCCGGCCTTCACTTTGTAATGGTTCACGCCGAAGATCTCGATCGGCTTGCCGCTCGGCTTGCCGAAGTAGCCCATGCCCTCGTGCGTGCCCTGGATGCGCCAGCGGACCGCTACGTCCCAATCCAGATCGGAGCCGCGGCGGTTGCAGGTGATCCGGTCGATATGCGTCTTGCCGTTCGGGATCGAGGCGAAGAAGCTGATGAACATGCCCTTGATCTCCTGCGCGCCTATCAGATCGCGATTGCAGACGTAGTGGATGACCGCGCTCGGATCGTAGAATTCTTTTACATAATTAAACGATCTGCGCTCCCAAACCCGGTTGATCATCTCCAGCATAAAGTCGCCGATCTCGAACTCTTCGAACTGACGTGTGTACGGCACAGGCGGCAAGCCGATCTCCGCCGTCTCGGGGAACCCGAAGTGCAGCGGGGCGGTCAGCGTCTTGGTCCCCTTGGCCAGCCCCTTGGCGATCTCGACCGGATCTAGACCCAGCTGCTGCACCATATGAAACGTATCCATTACGAGCCATTCCTCGTAAATCTTGTTGTTCAGGACCATGCAGTCGGCCGTCGTGCGGAAGACGACCTTCTTGTTCGTCGCCGGACCGTACAGACTGTCGCCGATATTCGTGCCCATCGATTTGCCGCGGTGCGAGGTAAAGAAGCCTTCCTTGTCGTCGCCGGACCAGATAACGCTCCAGCCGAGACCCTTACGGTCGGGAAAAGCGTGCAGCGTTTGCAGCGTGCCTGACACGACCTCGTTCACCCCGTGGCTGTTGAGCAGTCCTTTGTGCACCGACACGTTGTGGCTGTAGGTTTCGTAGATGAGGCCGATGTCTTTTTCCTTCCAGATCTGACGCGTGATCTTGACGATGTAATCGACGATATTGTTGTAGGCCGGGTCGAAGCCTTCCATGCGCTGCTTGCGCTGCTTGTCTTCGGGAATATGAATGTAATCGTAGTCGTCGTTCACGTCGATCATGTTCACGTCCTCGGCATCCGCGTAGAACACGTTGCTCTGCTTGATGCGGCGAGGCGGCGCTGCAGGGGCGGTCCGGGTCGCGGATGCGGCGCGTCCGGGTCCGTTCTTCTGCTGCTCGACTGGCGCGGAATCGGTCGTCTTGACTTCGCTGCTGTTCGTTTCCATTCGAAATTCCACCTTTATGTTGATATGCGCGCCGTCAATCGGAAGGTCGGCAGTGCTTCACTCGTTTTTCCCGTTCGTCGTAAAATTCAAGGAGCGCCGCCTGCTCGTAAGCATAGGCCGCGCGGAACGCGGTATCCTCCCCGTGATACGCGGCCGCGATCTGGAGGCCGACGGGCAGTCCGTCCGGCGTCAGCCCGCAAGGAATAGAGAGCGCCGGATGCCCGGTCACGTCATATAGGCAGGTGAAGCGGATCATGCATTCGTGCACGGACTCCGATACGCCGTCGGGGAACAGCACTTCCTGCTGCCCGAGCAGCGTCGGCGCTGCCGGCATCGTAGGGGTGACGATCGCGTCCACGTCGCCGAAAAGCGCGTCCAGGCCGCCCGTCATCTCGGCGCGCAGGCGCATGGCTTCCATATAATCGTGCGCTAACGCGGCCCGGCTGCGCGCGAACGTGTCCGCCGCGCCGGGGCCGTACAGCGCCATCGAAGCGGCGATGCGCTCGCGGTGCGAATAGCCGACCTCCGGCGTCGCGATGCCGGTCGCCACGGCGACCGCCCGATCGGCCAGCGGCAGCTCGACGTCGACCAGTACGGCGCCAAGCGCGACGAGCACGGACAGCGCCGCGTCGAATAGCGCCCGTACGGCAGGCTCGATGCGCCGATAGACGAATTCGCGCGGCACCCCGATCCGCATGCCCCGGATATCCGCAAGGCGCGCGCCCTCATAGGAGCGGGCAGTCGCCGCCTCGAGCAGCAGCGCCAGATCCGCTACATTGCCCGCGATCGGCCCGACATGATCGAGCGTCCACGACAGCGTATCGACGCCGTCCGCGGAGATCAGGCCGTACGTCGGCTTCAGGCCGACGACGCCGCAGCAGGACGACGGCACGCGGATCGAGCCCGCCGTATCCGTCCCGATCGAGCCGATACAGAAGCCGGCGGCGACCGACGCCGCCGAGCCGCTGCTCGACCCGCCGGCCATATAGCGCATGTCCCAGGGATTGCGTACGTCGCCGTAGAAGGGGTTGTCCGACGTGATGCCGAATGCGTACTCGTACAGATTCGCCTTACCTACCGTTACGGCTCCGGCCGCTTCCAGCCTATCGACGACAGCTGCATTGCCAGTCGGGACACGGTTCCGGTCGATCTGCGACCCGTTGGTCGTCCGGATGCCCGCCGTATCGATGTTATCCTTGATGGTGACCGGCACGCCGAGCAGCGGCGCGCCGGTCTCTCGCCCCGCCGTCAGCCGTTCGCCGGCCGCGCTCGCCTGACGGCGGGCCGTCTCGCCGGTCACGGTAATCACCGACCGGTAGTCACAGTCCGCAGACTCGATCTGGCTCAAGTAATAATCCGCAATCTCCCCCGGAGAAACAAGCCTTTGCCGATAGGCTTCCTGCAATTCGTTAATGGTCCTGTACGGCTGCACGATACCCCTCCTTATCCAGGCCGCCCGCATCTTCCGGCGCTTCCTCTCGTTGTTCGTTCCGGCGGCGGCGACGCAGCAGCAGAGCGGTCAAAAGCGCGCCGAGCACCGACAACCCTCCCCAGGCTGCAAATCCCGCAGCCTCGGAGACGCCGTCAACGATTAGTCCGAGGAGCAACGGGCCAGCGAATACGCCGACCGAATACATGCTCTGAAAAAAGCCCATGCGCATCGTCTTCTCCTGCGGTCGGGCGGATTCCAGCACGATCGACATTAAAAACGTAAATGCCAACCCGTACGCGATGCCCGCCACCGCTTGCAGCGCGAACAGCATAGGCAGCTCCCAGGCTGCAGCCATCGCCACGATTGCGGCTCCCTGAAGCGCAAAGCCCAACACGCCCGTCCTGCCCAGCCCCAGGTTCCGATACAGCCAGGGACAGAGCGCCGTGGACAGCCCGAACATCATCAGATGCGTGTTGGCCAGCCAGCTGATCGCGATCGGATCAGCGCCGAGCCGGGCCGCCATCAACGGCGTGAATGTGTCCCGCGTCCCGTACATCGTCATCTGGACGACGATGCCGAGCAGCGAGATCGCCCATAACCGTCCGTCGGCGAACTGAGCCGCCAGAGCGCGCTTATCCAGGCTCGCCCTCTTACGTTCCGTCGCCTCTTCGTCCTTGAGGAATATGGTAAGCGCAAGCGCGAGCAAGGCGGCGACGACCGCGACTAGGAACCCGGCCGCATAACCGAAAGCGTGGATAACGAGTCCTCCCGCCGTCGAACCCGCCAGCGAACCGAGCGGCGAGGCGATGGAGATGACCGCCATCGCCCTTGCTCCGTCCCGCGCGGCGAAGTAGGAAGCGAACATGACCGTGTAGATCACCCAGACCGAGCCGGCCAGTCCGTTGCTCAGCTTGCCGATATACAACGTTGCGGCGCCCGGCGCGATATAAGCGATCGCCCAACTGATCGCCGTCAACGCGAAGCCTGTCTGAATGAACAGTCTGCGCTTCGACAGGAACCCCGAGACGATGCCGACCGGAAGCCGCGCGACCATGGAGGCGAGACCGGTGATCCCGACCATGCTGCCGATCAGGACGGCCGGTATGCCTAGATCAGCCGCATAGGAGGATACAAAGGGGTCAAAGGAAGTAATGCTGATAAAAAAGAGCACGCTTATCGCGAAAAACAACGCCGCCTCAGCGGTCCAACGCCGGTTTGCCATCATTGCCACCGTTCTTTCCTTCCCGTCGCCTATCGCCGTCTCGTCGCCTGTCGCTTCGCCCGCCGAAGCCTCCGCCGAGTCTCCGTGCGCACGCCCGGGCGGCTCAGTCGGACGGTCCGCCCCGTTTCATCTCCGCTCGCGTGCGCACGTACTCGCTCGGCGTGACGCCTTCCGCACGCTTGAACACTTTAATGAAGTATTTGTCGTTTTGGTAACCGACGTAGTCCGCGATCTCGTACACCTTCAGATGCGGGTTTTCGAGCAGCTCCTTCGCCTTCTCGATGCGCACCTGGGTGACATAATCGGTGATCGTCAGCCCGAATTCCTGCCTGAACTTGCGCGAGATATATTCCCGGCTCAGATAGAAGCGTTCGGCGATCTCCTGGAGCGTGACCTCGCGCTTGTAATTTTGCCGGAGGTACGATTCGATCTCCCGAATGCTGTTTTTCTCCTTCTTGTACTTCACGTCGTGCAGCAGCCGGATCAGCTCGTGAAACTGCCGGCGCTTCTCGTCGCGGAACCGGCGCATGGAGAAGCTGCCGTCCTCGTCCCAATAGCCTTCGCCGCCGCTTAGCCCGCGGCTGTCGCGGATATCGTATTCCTGCAGCCAGCGGGCTTGCAGCAGCCGGTACTGGCTCTCCCAATTATGCACTTGCTCGAACGTCATGCCGCCCGACGCCTTGACGGTTTCCAGCACGCGGTCGAGCAGCCGGTCCGCGCCTTCCGCGCTGCCGCTCTGCAGCGCGAGCGTGAGGTCCTGCGCGTAGTCGAGCAGGTGCAGCACCGGACGCGGCTCGACGTCCTCGAAGCGGACGACGGCTCTCGCCTTGAACGCGCTCTGCAGGTCGCACCGCATCATCGCGTCAAGCGCCGACTCGTAGGCATCCGCGATCTGACGCGCCGCCCTGCCGACGGCGACCAGCAGCTTCATCCGGGCCGCCTGCCAGACGGCGGCGTGAATCCGCTTGGCCAGCGCATCCGCGTCTTTGAGGTTCCAGGCCAGGATCGCCAGCTCGTCCGGCTTGGCCGTATGGCGGAAGGCGACGCCCTCTCCCGGCTGGAGCGCCTCGGCGCAGACGGGCAGCAGCGCGGCGAACGCGTCCTCCATTTTGCCGCTTGACTTCACGGCCGCATAAGCGCGCACGGAGATCAGCAGCACCGTGAACAGATCGCGTCCCGGCACCGCCCCGAACTCGCGCGCGAGCCGCTCCGCCGCCTCCGGCGCCGGCGACCGGCCCAGCAAGCTCGACAGCACCCGGTCCCAGTACAGCGGCTTGGCGGCGCTCGCGATCCGGTCGTTTTCGAACGCGGACAAGCGGCTGATCGCCTCCCGGCGCCACGTCTCCACCGCCCGGCCGAGCGTTTCGTTCAAGACGTCGGCCTCCATCGGCTTGAGAATGTAGTCGAAGCTGCCGTAGTAGATGGCGTTGCGCATATAATGAAAGTCGTCATAGGCGCTGATGACGATCGTCTTGCTGTCTCCGGCGTGCTCGCGCAGCCACTCCAGCAGCCCGATACCGTCCAGGTTCGGCATATTCATGTCCGTGAACACGATCTCGGGCCGGTGCTCCGCGATGAGCTTTTTCGCTTCCTCGCCGTCTCTCGCCTCCAGCACTTCGCCGATGCCGAAGCGCTCCCAGTCCGCGAGCATGCGCAATACGCCTCTTACATGCTTTTCATCGTCGATTATGATAGCCTTCATAGCGCTTCACCCTTCGCCGCGATCTCGATAGGCAGCCGGATCGTCACCTGCAGCCCGCCGGCCTCGCCGTCCGCCAGTCGCAAACTGGCTCGGGATCCGTAATATAGCCGGAGCCTGAAGTACACGCTGCGCAGACCGATGTTCGGCTCCTCCCCGTGCTGGCCCGGCCTGTCCTCATGAAGCTGCAGGTACAGCTGCTGCAGCCGTTCGGACCCGATCCCGCGCCCGTTGTCGGCGACGACGAGCACGATGTCGTTTTCTTCCCTCCAGCCGCCGATGCGGAGCATGCCCGTCTTGCCCCCGCTCAGGTCCATGCCGTGCTTGAAGTAGTTCTCGATGATCGGCTGGAGCAGCATCTTGGGCACCGGCACGTTCAGGATGTCGGCATCGACGTCGATCTCGTATTCGAATTCGTCGTCGAACCGTTCCTTATGCAGCAGCAGGAACGCCTCCGCGTTGCCGACCTCCCGGATCAGCGTCACCTTGTCCTCGTCCGTGTTCATGCTGTAACGCATGATCTTGGACAGGTTGGTCACGAGCGCGTAGACTTGCGCCCCGTGATTCTTAAGCGCCAGCGCGCCGATCGACTGCAGCGCGTTGTGCAGGAAATGCGGGTTGATCTGGGACTGCAGCACCTTCAGTTGATTCGCTTTGTTCTCGATCTCCAGCTTGTACTCCCGGTCGATCAGATGATTAAGCCTTCCGACCATCTGCCGGAAGCTCTCGCCGAGCACGCCGATCTCGTCGTGGCCGAGCGATTCGAAGCCGACCTGCATCTTGCCCTTCTCGATGCGGCGGATGTTATCCAGCAAAATGCGCAGCGGAGAAGTAATGCGGAGGGAAAACAGCAGCGCGGCCACCATCGCGAGTACGATGCCGACGAGTCCGATGGCGATGTTGATCTGCGTGATGCGGAAGCCCTGCCGGTACAGATTCTCGTAGGGAATGCTTTTCATCAAAGTCCACCCGCCGTCCGTGTTGGCGATCCGCTCGTAGAGGACGATCCCGTGAAAGTCGCCCCGGTCCCACTCCAGCGTGCCGCTGTCCGGCTTCAGACCGCGGATCCGCTCGACCAGCTCGGGATCTTCGTAGCCGGCATCGGAGCTAAAAATGGGAACGCCTTCGGAGGTCAGGATCGAAAACAATTCCTGCCCGGGCGTATACAGCTTCTCGCTGATGCTCTTCACTCTGGCAGGCGCGACTTGGATCGAAAAGTAAGCGAGCAGATTGGTAGACGGCGCGTCGGTCAGAGAACGAAGAATCGTGAACGAAGTGCCCGAAGCGCCGCCCTTCTGAACCGGCCCCGGCATAGTCTCGATGTACACGTGATTAGGACTGTCGTCCACTTTGGCATACTCCGCCAGCTGCTCGTCCGTGATCGCGGAGAAGCTGACCCGGCTTTTTGACACGAGTATATTACGCTTGTCCTTCACCAATGCGATGCTGACCCGCTGGATGTTCTCGTTAGCGTACAGTACTTGGGTCAGCTCGTCCCGTACCGTCCAGAACGTCTCGTAGTCGTTCGCCCGGTCGGCCGTCCGCAGGTAGTTGATGAAGGCGGGATCGCTGTAAAAAGAAAGCGTGATATCCATCAGCTCGTCCATGTAGCTCTCCAGATGCACGCTGCCGAGGCTCATCAGGTTTACGTTTTCCTGCAGAAACTGATCCTTCAGCGAATCGCGCGTATACAAATAGGTGAAGAGCACGGAAGCGGCAAACGGGAGCACGCTGATGAGCAGCAACAGGATGATGAACTTGTTCCGCAGGCTTGTCCGGATCAACGGGATTCTCCTATCTGTCTTCTAGTCGTAGATGAATCCAGTATATAAGAGTTCCCCTTCGCTCGACAGGCCTGCCGAGGACGAAGAAGGAATGCCCGGGGCATTCCTTCTCGCACTCGCGCTCGTATAGTTATTTCAGATTATTCCAGGAATCCTGCATCTTGTTCAGCACGTCGTCCCACTTGATCTTGCCCGCGGAATACTCCTGCAGCGCAGCGGCGAACTCTTTGTTGGCCCCGTCCGGCCAGCTCGTCCAGATCATCGGGATCGTCTTGTTTTCCTTGGAGTAGGCGACGATATCCTGGCTCAGCTGCGACAGCTTGTCCGTCGGGATGTTGTCGAACGCAGGGATGAAGCCGAACTCTTCGGTCATGTACTTCTGGCCTGCCGCAGAGGATACCATCCAGTCGAGAAATGTCTTGGCGGCTTCGACATGCTCCGAATTTTTGTTGACCGCCCAGTTGTTCGGTACGCCGGCCACGATGCGGTCTGAGGTCGCCTCGTCGCCCACCGGCATCGGCAGAATGCCGTAGTTCAAGTTTGCGTCGATGTCGCCGATCATGCTCTCAACCCAGTTGCCTTGCTGCAGCATCGCCGCCTTGCCGGAAGCGAACAGCGTCACTTGCGTGTTGTAGTCGGTCGTGAGCGGGTTGTCGTTGCTGTACTTGATCGTCGTATCCATCAGGTTCTGGAACTGCTTGAAGACCGCGTTGGACGGAATCGTCGCCGTGCCGTCGTTCAGCTGCTGGATAAAGCCGGCCGGATCCTCCTGCTGGCCGAAGGCGACGTTCGTGAAATGGCTGCCGATAATCCACCACTCGGCGAAGCCGTTCGCGAACGGCGCGATGCCTGCATCCTTCAGCTTCTGCGCGGCCGCCTGCAGCTCCGTCAGCGTCTTCGGCAGCTCCGTGATGCCCGCCTTGGCGAACAGATCTTTGTTATACAGGTAGCCGTAGCCTTCCATGTTCATCGGCATGCCGTACAGCTTGCCGTCGGTGTCCTTCATGCCGTCGCCTGTACCGGGCAGCAGGTGGCTCACCCAAGGCTGATCGGACAGATCGGCCAGGTGCTCCTTCCATAGCTGCATTTCCTTTGCGCCGCCGTTGTTGAAGATGTCCGGACCTTCGCCGGCCGCGAACTTCGCCTTCAGCGCGTCCATGTAACCCGTGCCTCCGCCGACCGTCTCGGCGACGACCTTGATGTCCGGATGCTCGGTCTCGAATTCTTTGACCATCGCCTCGAACTTGTCCGCGATCTCGACCTTCAGCTGG
Source organism: Cohnella sp. GCM10012308 (assembly GCF_042649185.1). NCBI lineage: Bacteria > Bacillati > Bacillota > Bacilli > Caryophanales > Paenibacillaceae > Cohnella > Cohnella sp. GCM10012308. Next base: position 199,309 of record NZ_JBHRYU010000005.1, on the reverse strand, counting down.
AACACCTTGATCGTGACGGGATCGCCGCCGCTTGCGGCCGTCGCAGCCGATGCGCCGGTCGATGCGCTTGCGCTGCCCGAAGCCGCAGGGGCCGCATTGTTCGTGCTGTCATTGCTTCCGCAAGCCGATACCGCCATTGCCAGTCCTACCATCGATACGCCCAACATGCCGATCTTTTTCATCTCTCTGCATGACCTCCTGATAGTGGGTTGCTCAAGCTATATATGATTCTTTCGTCCGCGGGCGGCCGCAAGAGTAATACCGAGATAGTCGCGAATTGCGAATTGCACGGGCTTTTGCAGGGCGCCTTATTTGCCCGAGCCGGCCGCGATGCCTTTGACGATATGCTTCTGCAGCATGAGGGAGAAAACGACGATGGGCAGCGTGCCGATGACAAGACCGGCGAGTCCGAGATCCCACTGCTTGTTGTACTGGGCGAACAGCGCGCTCATCGCGACCGGAATCGTGTGCAGCTGCGAATCCTGCAGCATGAGACGCGGCAGCAGATAGTCGTTCCAGATCCAGAGCGTATTCAAAATGATGACCGTCATGATGATCGGCTTAAGCAGCGGAAACACGATCTTATAGAACACCCCGAACGGCGTGCACCCGTCGACGCGGGCGGATTCTTCCACCTCAAGGGGCACGCCCTTGATAAAGCCGTGGAACAGGAACACCGACATCGAGACGCCGAAGCCGAAGTAGATGAAAATGAGGCCGGGAATGCTGTTGACCAGCCCGAGCGAAGCGCTCAGCTTAACGAGCGGGATCATGATCGTCTGGAACGGAATGACCATCGCCGCGACGAACAGGCCGAACATCAGATTGCTGACCTTGCCCTGCGTACGGGCGAGCATCCAGCCGGCCATCGCGCTGATGGCGATCAGTCCGACATTGGCGAATACGGTGACGAAAATCGAATTCATGAACGCCCGGGGAAAGTGGAGCAGCGACCAGACGCGCCGGAAGTTGTGCCAAATGACGTCCTTCGGGAACGAGGCGGCATCCAGCAGGATGTTCGCGTTGCTCTTCACCGCGTTGATCAGCACGAAGTAAAAGGGCACCAGGAAGAGCAGCGCGATCGCGACGGCCACGATCTCCATGACGAAGGTGCGGGACGTGTATTTGTTATCCATTTTACGACTCCACCTCCCGCCGCTTGGTGAGCATGACCTGTGCCAGCGTGACGAGCGCCACGACGACGAAGAAGACGAGCGATTTGGCCGAGCCGATGCCGTAGTGGTTGTTCGTGAACGCTTCCGCGTAGATATTCATCGCGACCGACAGCGTCGAGTTGAACGGACCGCCGCCCGTGAGCGAATAGTTCAGATCGTAAATTTTAAAAGCATGCGACATCGAGAGGAACAGACAGATCGTGAACGCCGGCGCGATCAGCGGCAGGACGATCTTGCGCAGCGTCATCCAACGGCTCGCGCCGTCGATCCGGGACGCCTCGATAACCGAGTTGTCCACGCCTTGCAGCGCCGCAATATAGATGATCATCAGATAGCCGCTCTGCTGCCAGGCGAATACGATGACGATCGCCCAGAAGGCCGTGTTCGCGTCGCCAAGCCAGGGAAGCTCGAAGAACGGAATGTGCGTCGCGCTGCCGACGGCCGCGAATCCTTTGACGAAGATGAACTGCCAGATGAAGCCAAGCAGCAGGCCGCCGATGACGTTCGGCAGGAAGAAGACGGTGCGAAGCGCGTTTTTGGACTTGAGCGCCCCGTTAATCATCAGTGCCAGCCCGAGGCCGATGACATTGCTGACGAGAACGGCGACGACCGTGAATTTGGCGGTGAAAAAGAAGGAGTCCGCGAACTTGCTGTCGCTCGTCAGAATTCGCTTGAAGTTGTCGAGTCCAACCCAATCGACGGCGGAGCTGACGCCGTTCCAGGAGGTAAAGGAATAGTAGATCCCGACCGCGAACGGGATGATCTGAATGAGCAGGAAGCAGAGCAGCGCCGGCCCGACGAAGGCCGCGAAAATGAGCCATTTGTTCAGCTTCGTCCTGCGGGAGGCAGCTGCGTGAGGCCGACTGGCGTCAGGGGCACGAATTTCCGGCTTATTGTTCGCTCCGTTTCTGTTCGTTTCCGCAAGAGCGTCTATGGCGTCATCCCTCCATTCTGTGATGTGATGATTGCTCTGTTTCTATTGCTGCTTTGTTGTTGTCTCTATTATAGAAGGAGGCGGCAGCAGTGAATATTAACGCGATTGACGAAAATGGTGCACTAAATTGACTTGATGTGTTATTTAAAGTAACACAAGTTTTCAAAACTCAGCTATGGTGATCGTTGCCAGCTTCGGCAGTCGGTTTTGCAAGCGCTAACCGAATGATAAAGAAAGACCGCCCTGCCGCATCCGCGATGACGGCAGGACGGCCTGCTTGCGTGCAATCGTTGCCGGACCTTTTAGAATTGTGCGACCTCTTGGACTGCCTCCGGCTTGGCGTCGAGCTCGCCTGTCAGACGGATATTGGCGGAGCGCAGGTGACCGATCAAGCCCTCGCGGTAAGATTGCCGCACGCAGTGCGGCGCAAGACGCTCAACGCCGGCCTGCTCGACGCGCTGGTATGTCACGACCTTCAGGAAGGTGCCCACCCAGACGCCGCCGGTATACTTGGCCGCGCGGCTCGTCGGCAGGATGTGGTTCGTGCCGCATACCTTATCCGAAAAGACGACCGTCGCCTCTTCGCCGAGGAACAGCGAGCCGTAGTTCGTGAACTTGTCGCGGTGCAGGTAGGCGTCCTTGATCTGTACGTGCAAGTGCTCCGAAGCCAGATCGTTGGCCGTGTCGATCGCTTCCTCGAGCGAATCCGTTACGAAGACGCGGCCGCGCTTCTCCCACGATACGCGTGCAGTCGCCGCCGTTGGCAGCGTTTCGAGCTGGCGCTCGATCTCGGCCATGACGGCTTCCGCGAGCGGACGGCTCGTCGAGACGAGGATCGCCTGCGTATGCACGTCATGCTCCGATTGCGCGAGCAGGTCGGCCGCGACGTATGCCGGCTTCGCCGTCTCGTCGGCGACGACGAGCACCTCGCTCGGGCCGGCCAGCAGGTCGATGCCGACCGTGCCGTGCACCTGGCGCTTCGCTTCGGTGACGAAGCGGTTGCCCGGGCCGGTGATCTTGTTGACCGGCTTGATGCTCTCGGTACCGTAAGCCAGCGCCGCGATCGCTTGCGCGCCGCCGACGGCGAAGATCTCGTCGGCGCCGGACAGGTGCGCCGCGAGCAGCACGGCCGGATGAATGCGGCCGTCCTTCATCGGCGGCGTGCAGACGCGGATCTGCGAGACGCCGGCGACCTTCGCCGGGATGATCGCCATCTGCGCGGAGGAGAGGAGCGGGTAGCGGCCGCCCGGGACGTAGGCGCCGACCGCCTCGATCGGAATGACGCGCTGGCCGAGGAATACGCCCGGAATCATTTCCTGCTCGAACTCGGTCAACGTGCGCCGCTGCGCCTCGGCGAACGCTCCGATACGCTCGATGGAGAACGCCATGTCCTCCAGCAGCGTGAGGGGCAACTGCTTGCGCGCCGCCGCGATGTCCGCTTCCGTCGCCTTGAGCGAGTCGAGTTCGACGTTGTCGAATTGCTTCAGGAACGCCTTCAGCGCGGCATCCCCTTCCTTCTGCACCCGCTCGATGATGGAGCCGACCGTGCTCTCCAGTTGTCCTTTTTCCATCGGTGTCATCGGTTCCTGCTCTTTTACGATCTCGATCATTGCTGCTCCTTCTTTCCATGAGAGGTTAGGCTGCGTGTAACCTAATTATAGAGAGACCCTCTCACGGAAAACAGAAACGGGATTGACGAAAACGGTATACTCCGTTGATTCATGTCAATTTTGGTGACATATACGCTAGACATTGCCGCGCCCCCTGGTGTATCGTCGAAGCTGCTTGGGACTCGACCGGAAGGAGCAAGCGACCTCCCCTCGCAGCTCCGACTGGTCGAGCCATAACCTATTAACGTTGGGCAGGTGGTACAGCTTGTCATTCAACAGTATGGTCATACGTCTGGAACTCGCTCATGATCGCGTTCACTTCGGCGCAGTCGCCTCAGTCATCGGCAACGCGGGCGGCGACATCACTTCTATCGACGTCATCCGGTCCGGCGACGGCCATTCCGTGCGCGATATTACCGTGGCAGCCGCGGATCAATCGCACGAGGCGATTGCAGAGGCGCTCCGCAGTCTGGACGGCATCCGGATCGTCAATCTGTCGGACCGCACCTTCCTCGCGCATCTCGGCGGCAAGATCTCGATTCAGCCAAGCATGCCGATCAAGAATAGGGACGATTTATCCCGCGTCTACACGCCCGGCGTCGCGCGCGTGTGCTCGGCTATCCATGAGGATGTCGGCAAGGCCTATGCACTGACGATCAAACGCAATACTGTCGCCGTCGTCACGGACGGCTCGGCGGTGCTGGGACTGGGCAATATCGGTCCGCATGCGGCGGCGCCTGTCATGGAGGGCAAAGCGATGCTGTTCAAGCAGCTTGCAGGCGTGGACGCCTTCCCTATCTGCCTGGATACGCAGGACATGGAGGAAATCGTCCGCGCCGTTCGGCAGATTAGCCCCGTCTTCGGCGGCATCAACCTTGAGGACATCAGCTCGCCACGCTGCTTCGAGATCGAACGCCGGCTGGCGGAAGAGCTGGACATCCCTGTCTTCCATGACGACCAGCACGGGACGGCAATCGTCGTGACCGCGGGATTGCTCAACGCGCTCAAGCTTGTCGGGAAGCGGATCGACGAGGTGCGCGTCGTCGTAAACGGAATCGGCGCGGCCGGCGTGGCGATCTGCAAAATGCTGCTGGCGGCGGGCGTCACGAAGCTCGTGCCGGTCGACCGGGAAGGCGCGATCGTACGCGGGCGGAGCTATGACCATCCGATGTGGAGCTGGCTCGCCAGGCAGCCGCAAGTGCAGGCGGAGGAAGGCTTGCTTGGGGAAGTCATGCGGGGCGCCGATGTTTTTATCGGCGTGTCCAAGGGCGGCATTCTGGGCGAGGAGGAGATTCTTGGCATGGCGGAGGACCGGATCGTGTTCGCCATGGCCAACCCGCAGCCGGAGATCGATCCCGAGCTGGCCCAGCCCCATGTCCGCGTGTTCGCGACCGGCAGGAGCGACTACCCGAACCAGATCAACAATGTGCTCGTCTTCCCGGGGATGTTCCGCGGAGCGCTGGACTGCCGAGCCTCCGGCATCAACGAAGAGATGAAGATGGCCGCCGCCCGCGCCATTTCCGAGGTGGTGGCGGACGGCGAGCTGAGCGAGACCTACATCATCCCCAGCATCTTTAACGAGCAGGTCGTCGCGAACGTCCGCAAGGCCGTGATCGCCGCGGCTATCCGTACCGGCGCCGCGAGACGCGTACCGGCGGATTTCGGCGCCTAACAAACAAACCGTTTCTGACGTCGATGGCAGCGATTGGCCATCGAGTCAGGAACGGTTCGTTTCGATAGAACGCGGTATCTTAGGGGCGGCTCGAACGCACAGTTACATGCTAATACCGCGCCCTCCTCTTGCTTCATCATCCCGCCAGGTAACATCAAGCTACTCCGACTCCGAATTCCGAGTCTCCCCTTCTGCCGATGCCGGCTCCTCCCGCCCGCTTGTCTCCTGCGAATCTCCGCATTCGGCCGACGCGCCGCCTCTGACCTCCTGCCTGTACTCCGACGGCGTGCTGCCCGCCTTCTTGCGGAATACTTGCGAGAAGTGGCGCACGTCGGGGTAGCCGACCCGCTCCGCGATATCGCCGATCTTGAGCTCCGAGCCGCCCAGCAGCTCCATGGCGCGCGAGATTCGCAGGTTGGTGACGTACTCCTTGAAGCCCGTCCCCGCCTTCTGCTTGAACAGCTGGCTGAAGTACACCGGGTTCAGGTAAACGATCGACGCCACCTTCTCCAGGTTGATCTCGGCGCCGAAATGCGCGTGGATGTACTGGATCGCGACTTCGATCGCCTTTTCCCCGCCGCTCGCGTAGTGATCGTACACCTGCGCGGCGGACGCGCTCCGCATGCGGCGAACCTCTCCCGGTACGGCCGCCAGATCGTCGATGCGGCCCGTGTGCAGCACCTGGAACGGGGTCTTTAAGTACCGCTTCAGATGGGTTCGGAGCTTGTCGATGAGCAAGCCGAGGCCCGCTTCCTCCCGAAGCGTCGCGAGTCCGAGAAGACTGTGCGCGTCGATGCTTGCGACGAAGCCTTTGCCCGCGGCATCCATCAGCTCGGTCAGCACGTTTTCCACGATGAAATGCTCCAGCTTCGTATCGGCGTCGCTGTCCAGACGTACCATGAGCAGGTTGAAGTACGGGTGGCTCTCAGTAAACGGCGCGACATCGATGCCGCCCAGGTCGAGCCCGGACGCCCAACGCGCGAATACGCCTTCCCGCAAGAAACGCAAATTGCGCTTCATCAGGTCGGCTTCCTTGTTGCGCTCGCTCTCCTCCGCGATCTCGCGCGCCAGCTCCTCGATCAGGCCGATCAACGATTCCTTGCCGATCGGCTTCAGCATATAGTCTCTGGCGCCAAGCCGCACGGCTTCCTGCGCGTACGCGAACTCGGAATGCGCCGAGATGACGACCCACTTGACCTGCGGCTGCTTGCGCCGTGAGAACGCCATCAGCTCGAGCCCCGTCATGCCGGGCATCAGCACGTCGGTCAGCACCAGATCGACGTGCCTCGTCCGCAGCGCCTCCACGGCTTCCTCCGGATTCCCGGCGAGCAGGACGCGATGCTCGGGGAACCCGCGGGAGATCGTCCGCTCGATGCCGCTGCGGATGACCTCTTCATCGTCGACGACGAGAATATTCATCGGGAATTCCCCTCTTCTGCGGGTTTCGGAAACGAAACCGTAATCTTCGTGCCGCGCTCGCGTTCGCTCTCGATCCGTAATCCAAAGCCTTCCCCGTACATCAATGCAATGCGGCGGTGTACGTTCGCGAGCCCGATGCCTCTGCGTCCGGCGGGATCCTCATGCCGGCTAGGCGCCACGGCCGCCGCATCCTCCAGCGACTGCCGAATGCGAAGCAGCGTTTCCTCGTCCATGCCGACGCCGTTGTCCTCGACGACGATGACGAGCGCGTCCTCCGCCTCCTCAGAGCGGATCCTGAGCGCGCCTTCGCGGCTCAGCGGCTCGAGCCCGTACTTCACGGCGTTCTCCACGATCGGCTGCAGGATCATCTTGGGCACCTGGGCGCCCAGCCAGCGCTCCTCCACCTCGATCTCCGTATTCACGCGGCCGCCGAGCCGCGTCTCGATGATGGTCAGATAGTGGCGCAGCTGCTCGAGCTCGAGCCGGAGCGGCGCGCGCGAGGCCTCTTCCCAGTCGCTGCTGTACCTGAAAATCCGCGATAGCGCCAGGATAAGGCGCCCAAGCCGGTCGTTCTCCCGCTCGTCGAGCATCCAGTAGATCATGTCGAGCGTGTTAAACAAAAAGTGCGGATTGACCTGGGATTGCAGCGCCTGCAGCTGAGCGTTTTTCTCGCTGATCGACAATAGCTTCTCCCGCTCGATCAAGTTGTCCATCTGCTGGACCATCCGGTTGAACGAGCCGACGAGCACGTTGAGCTCCTGATAGGAATGGACGCGGACCCGGCCTTGAAAGTTCCCTAGCTCGACCTGCTTCATCTGCTGGATCAGCCGCTTGAACGGCAAGGAGAACGAGCGAGACACGAGCGTCGCGAGCGCCGTCGCCGCCAAGACGAGCAGGATGACGACCGTGAGCAGAAACCGCTGCGTCTGCTTCAGCTCCAGCTTCAGGTCGCGCTTCGGCGTCACGCCGATGACCGTCCAGTCGGCCGTGCCGATCCGGGCCGCCGTGAGCAGCGCGTCCTTGCGGTCGCGCACGGCGACCTCGCCCTTCTTCAGCGTGCCCGGCCAGTCCGCGGGCAATGCCTCCGTCCCGGCCTCGGCGGTCTCCGCATCCGCGGGCCTCGTCCGGACGATCACGTTTCCGGCCGAATCGCGGATGACGACGCTGCTGCCAGGTCCGATGCTGGCGTTGGAGAGCGCCGACAGAATCGGGTCCTCCTCCGTCTCGATCAGCACGTAGCCGACCGACTTCATCGTGCTCAGCTCGAACAGCTGGCGGCCGAACGCGAATACCGGACTGTCGATCCCGCCGCTCATCGGCGCTTGCGGATACACGCCCAGCCAGCGCATATCCCCCTTGGACCTTTGCAGCTCGGCATACCAGTCGGTCGACTTGTACTCCCGCGTCGAAGAGCCGATCGAACGGTCGAAGCTGTATACCTTGCCCTGGCTCGAGATGACGTGGATGCCGACGATATCGCTCCGCGAATAGAAGATGGCGCCCAGGATATCGGTGATCTGGCGTTCCCGGTTGACCGAGCTGACCTCCGGAGAGCCCGCGGGCGTCTTCTGCTGCAGCAGCTGCATCAGCTCGTTGTTGCTGTTGAGCGACTTGGTGACGCTGTCGTAGCCTTTGAGCATGAGCTCGAACAGGCCGACCGTCTGCGATATGTTTTTTTCCGCGATCACGCCGACCTTGTCCCTGATCTGCTCGGTCGCCCGCTGATAGTAGACGAGGCTGACGATGAGCAGAAGCCCGAGCATGCTGAAGAGGAAGATCAGGAACAGGCGGCCATGGATGGACTGGAATCTTTTTCTCATTCTCTCATCTTATCCCTTAACCGCGCCCGCTACCATGCCTTTCGTTATTTTCTCGGCCAGCAGGAAGTAGACGAGGATGACCGGCAGCGCTCCGAGCACGAGGAAGGCGCCGATCGCCCCGTAGTTGACCGAGTATTGGCTGACGAAGCTGTACACGCCGAACGGCAGCGTCTTGAGCGCTTCCTTGGAGATGAACGTGGCGGCGAGAATGTATTCGTTCCACACGTTGATGAACGTCAGGATGCATACCGTCATGATCGGCGGCACCGATACCGGCAGGATGATGCTGCGGAAAATGCGCAGCACGTTCGCCCCGTCCATGATGGCCGACTCCTCGATCTCGTGCGGAATCGTGCGCAGAAAGCCGCTCATAATGAAGACGGCGATCGGAATCTGGAACGCGATATAGGGCAGGATCATCGCCCAGCGCGTGTTCAGGACGTGGATGTTTTTGAAAATCAGCATGAGCGGCAGCAGCGTGCTCTGCAGCGGGATCATCAGACCCATCAGGAAGATGAGCATGACGACCTGGCCGTATTTCCAGCGGAAACGCGTGATCGCGAACGCCGCCAGCGATGCGAGCAGGATGACGCACGCCATCGTGACGGAGGTCACGATCACGCTGTTCAGCAGGTAGTGCCAGTAGCGGCCGCCGGCGAGCGCGTTCGAATAGTTGCTCCACTGCAAGGAAGCCGGCAGGGCGAAGAAGCTGCCCGACAGAATCTCCTCGTTGGTCTTGACCGAATAGATGAGCAGCCACAGCAGCGGGTAGAGCTGCGTGACGAGCAGGACGCCGAAGAAGCCGAACACGATCGTCTTCTTGAGGGAAGACCCGCGCCTGCGGGTCTGAACGGCCGGCTCCCGGACGGCGATGCTGGCGGATGGGCTCATGGGGTTTGCGCCCCCTTTCGAATAATTGCGGGCACGAATCATTCGCGACGTGAATGAATGACGACGTTAGTTGTAACGCTTCTCGATGCGGTTGAAGAGAAGATTGATGACGACCGTCGCGGCCAGGCACACGACCACGAGGAAACAGGCGATGGCGCTGCCGTACCCGTACTTTTGCGACAGAATCGAGATGTTGTACATATGGCTCGCCAGCACGTCCGTCGCATGAGCCGGCCCGCCGGCGGTCGTGACCATGATGAGGTCGAACGACTGGAGCGATCCGATGAACGAGAGCACGACGGAGATCTTGAAGATCGGCACGATCATCGGCAGCGTAATATATCGGTCGGCCTTGAAGCCCTCGGCGCCGTCGATCTTGGCGGCTTCGTAAATATCGGCCGGAATGTTCTGTATCCCGGTGAATTGAATGAGAATGTGGTAGCCCAGATACTGCCACAGCCCGATGACGATGATGGCGTAGATCGCCACCTTCGGCTCCGACAGCCAGGCATGCGTCCAGGAACCGAGTCCGAGCTTGATGAGGATCTGATTGATCATGCCGCCCTGCGACGCTGGGTTGTAGATGGTCTTCCACAGCTGGCCGATGACGGCGACGGACAAAATGACGGGCATGAAGTAGCTCGAGACGAGAAAATTGGGTCTCCGGACGAAACGGCTGATCAGGATGGCGACGAACAGCGCGAGCGGCAGCTGCACCAGCATGGAGAAGCCGGCCAGCATGAACGTCCGCCGGACGGACGGCCAGAACACCGAGTCGTTCGTGAACATGCGGTGGAAGTTGTCGAGACCGACGTGCTTGGCGACGCCGATGCCGTTCCAATTGAGGGTGGCGTTGTAGAAGGACACGATAATCGGCGCGAATACGAGGCCGACGTACAGCAGCAGACAGGGCAGCACGAACGCCGCGATCGTCCAGCGGGATACCTTCAGTACATTCAAGGCTGACGCCTCCTTCAGCGGCTGTGGCGATAAGGATACGGAGGGCGGCGCGCCAAGTCTGGCGTCCCCCTCCGTACCGTACGTTCAAGGCCGATTATTCTTTGTTGTCTTCGTAAGCCTGCTGGTGCTCCTTGGCGACCGCCGCGGCATCCTTTTTCGCGACGAACAGGTTCTGAATGCTGGACAGATGCGCCTGGGACGTGGCCGGGTTCATCGTGTTGTCGAAGGAGATGTCGCCGCCCTGGACGTCCTTGAACATCGCGAGCACTTCCATCGCCATGTCGGAGTAACCGGCCGCCTTGTAGTCGCCGTCCACCTTTTGCGCGACGCCGACGGCGCCCTTGACCGCGAACGCTTCCTTCGGATAGTTCAGCATGAAGTAATTCAGGAAGTCGAGCGTCTCCGGCAGGTGCTTGCTGTTCTTGGATACCGCGAACGCGCTGCCCGGGGCCAGCATGAACTGGTTCGGATCGCCCTTGCCGCCGACCGTCGGGAACTTGAACACGCCGACGTTGCCGTCTTTGTTCGCATCGGATACCTCGATGCCGCCGGTCGCCCAGCTGCCCATGAAGTACATAGCTGCCTTGCCCGTCTTGAACAGGTTCTCGCCGGCGTTGTAATCGAAGCTCGTCGCGCCTTCCTGGAAGGCACCCGCTTGCACGAGCTGCTCGAACGCGTCTACCGCACCCGTGAATGCCGGATCTTCGAACGTCTTTTTGCCGTCGACGATGTCCTGCAGGAAGCCAGGTCCGCCGTTCGTGCGGAGCAGCACGTTCATGAACAGGAACGAGCCGGTCCAGGTGTCCTTCTCGCCGATCGCCATCGGCTGGATGCCTTTTTCCTTCAGCTTCTTCACGTCGGCGACGAGATCCTCGAACGTCGTCGGCGGCGCGTCGATGCCTGCTTGCTTGAACAGCGCCTTGTTATAGTAGAGCAGCGCGATGTTGTTGCCGTCGGGCAGCGCGTACAGATTACCGTCGAAGGTATAGTAGTCCAGGATGCCGGATTGGAACGTGTCCTTCAGGCCGTTTTGCTCGACCATCTCGTTAAGCGGCGCGAACAGGCCGGCGTCGACGTAAGGCTTCATCTGCGCGGACGGGTTGACGATCGTGATGTCCGGCACCTCGTTGGAGGCGGCTTGCGTCTTCAGCTTCTGCTTCTGCTGGTCGGTGTTCAGCGAGTCGAGCTCGATATGGACGTTCGGGTGATCGGTCTCGTACTGCTTCACGATCTTGTGCAGCATGTTGTACTTCGGATCGGTCGGGTCCGGATAAATGTTTTGGAAGGTAATCGTTACTTTTTCGCCGCTGGCGGCGCTGGAGGAAGCTGGCGCGCTGGCCGAGGCCGATGCGGACGTGGAGGCTGAAGAAGATGGGGAGGCCGCCGCGTCGCTGCCGTTGTTGCCGCCGTTATCGGAAGAACCGCAGGCTGCCAGGCCGACGGCCAGGAAGCCTGCCATCGCGGTGCCAGCCACTTTTTTGCCGGTCGAAATCATGTTCAAATCCCCCTTGACTTGGTATAGCCTCATTATGCTCGGAGGTGTAATCGCATACAATGCGTATACTTAGGAGTCGATGTTTGTTTTTTTAATATGGCTTCAAAATGGTTGGAGTATGGTTTGCGCACAGTCGGATTCCGAGGCCGTTCGAGAGAGGAGGAGCCCCCGCCGCTGGAGCCGCAATTTTTGCGATTGCAGCCGGTCGCTATTTATGTAACGTTGCTCTTCTCGCTTGCAGCAGCCGCCGCCCCACATTTCGCCGCCGCAACCGCGCTTTCGTCGCTTACAGACGGCCGCCGTCTCTGTAGCGTTGCTTTTCTTGCTTGCAGCACCTATTTTTCGCCCGCACGCCGCTGTAGCGTTGCTTTCGTCGCTTGCAGCAGACCCGCCCCTCGGCAGCGATCGTACGCAACCTTCGCGCAGCACAAAAAAATCTCCCTTCCCGCTGCCCGCGGTTCGGGAGACTCCTTTGTACATCGCCTACAACCGTCTTCGCACCGGGATCCAGATCTCGCTCCGGTAGTCCGGTTTGCTCGTGTCCTGGCCCTCGTTCCACAACAGCTCGGGACCCGGCGCCAGCTCGTAGCTCGAGGACGGAAACCATTCGGCGTAAATCCGGCCCCAGACGGACTGCAGCGCGGACGGAAACGCGCCGACCGCCTCGAATACGGCCCATTCCGAAGCGGCGACCTCCAGTGCGGCCAGGTGCGCCGGACATGTCTGCGTCGTCGCCGCCCCGATGTACTGGTCGACCTCGCCCCCGTCCTTCCTGCCCTCCGAAAAGTTCGCCGAAGCGCTAATCAACCCGGTCGGCTCGACATCGGACAGCCCCTTCAGCTCCGCGATCAAATCCGCCGTCAGACGGCTCCATAACTCGGCGATGTGCGGGTTGACGCCCTCGTAAATCAGGGGTACCCGCTTCATGATGCCGACGATGTGAAACGCTTCCTTTTCCACCAAACGATACTTCATCTCGTCGCCTCCCTCGATCATCAGTCGGAAGGTCATGCGCGGATAGGCCTTGAGCGGCCGGCCGAGCCGGCGCGCCTCGGAGGGCGCCAGACCGTGCATCGCCTGAAAGGCGCGGGCGAACGAATCCGCCGTGCCATAGCCGTACTTCACGGCGATATCGATGATCCTAGCCTCGCTGCCGATCAGTTCGAACGCCGCCAAAGTCAGCCGCCTGCGCCTCACGTACTCCGTCAGCGTCACGCCAGCGAGCGATGCGAACATGCGCCGAAAATGATGCTCGCCGCAGCAAGCCCGCCGCGCAGCTTCCCCGATATCGGGCGCCGCTTCGTCCGCGAGATGCGCCTCCAGATACGCCAGCCCGTCGTTTAACCGGTCAAGTCCGTTCATGCGGCACGACCTCCCTTCGCCTTCAAGCTTAGCAAGACCGATGCGGCGAGGTCCGACAATTCCGGTGCAGATTCGGACGGATGGCGACCTGATTACTCCAGCCCCGGCAACGACCTTTTATACCTTCGCGATCTTGGCCGGATTGTTGATCTTGTAAGGAATCGGGTGCTTCGCCAGCTTCTTGGCCACGACCTTCGCCTCGAAAGTAAGCTTGTCTCCCACCTCGAGCTCAAGCTTCTTCAGCGTGGCGCTATGGCTCGACCATGCCTCGCCCAGTTCCGTCTCCGAATCGCCGATCGCCACCGACTCATAGATGATGACCTCGTCGTCGTTATCCGCGAAGTGGTTGGGAACGGTCGTGAATTCCTTGACGGTCGCCGTCAGCTTGATCTTCTCCTCAGGGAGCTGCACTTTCTTCGACCGCGCCGCCCCCGCCTTTGCCTTGGCCGGCGCCGCGGCGACCGCGGAAGCCGCAGGGGCCTCATCCCCCGACGCTACGAACGAAGCGAACGCGTCCGCCGCCGAACGATCGTCTTGTGCCTCCGGAGCCGCCTCGCCCGGACGAATCTGTGCCGCAGGGCTCGCCGTGACAGCAGCCGTATCAGCCCGCGTCTCCTCGCGCTCGGCTCCCGCGTCCTCCGACTCCGCGGCGCTCGCATAGCGCTGGCCGAAGTTCGCCGCTTGCATTTCTTTCAAATAAGAGGGGTGAATGCAGTGCTTCTGCTTGTTCGGGAGCTCGATAACGGCGGTCATATGATCGACGTAACCGACGATGCCGCAGGCTTCCTTCAGTCCGTTGCCCTTGTAGTAGAACGTCTTGGCCTTGGTCGCCTTCTCGGAGACCAGATCCCATTCCTTCAGCTTGTCGAGCTGCTCCGCTTCGTCCGCGAACGCAATATAACTCGCCGGCTCAATGACAAACGCGTAAACCATCTTATCCCGCCTTTTATCCATGAATGATCCCGGACCGGACTCGTATCCTGTATCCAAGTATAGCGCTATAGCTTGATTATAAATCGCACCGGCGAAATAATACCACCGCCCGCCGTTCCCCATACGCGCCATGCCGGTCGCCCATCGTCATTCACCCCGGCCCAAGCGCCCACATACGTTGGTTAAAAAGCAAAGCGGGTGCGATCATGATCAGCCGCTCCGACCTCATCGCCTTGCCCGGCGACGCAAGCGCCCATCCTTGGTCCAACGTAGAATGGTGGTACTGCTACGCCTTGCTGACCGGGAGCAGGGGCGGGCGCTACGCCGTCATGGCCTCCTTTTTCCGCGTCGGAGAATGGGCGGTTCCCAAGGGACATTATATCATCCACTCGCTCGTCCGGTTGGACAGGGGGCGATTCGAGAGCTGCTCCGAGCTCGACCGATCGCTCGCGGTCCAGATGGCAGGCGTATACTTGCCCGCTTACTTGCTGGCGCATCCGACCGACGGACATACTTGGGACATCTACCGCCGGCTGCTCGCGAACGCCCTGCCGCAGCCCCATCGCTATATGCCGTCTTCGTCCGTCAACGCACGTCCGACCAAGCTCGCCTTTGGACCCAACCGGATGACGTTCGCGGATGACGGCAGGCCCGGCTTCGAGCTGCGGCTGGATACCGATACGGCTCGTCTGCGTTTGAACTTCGCGCCGAGCAAGCCCCTGTCCGTCATCGACGAGACGGGCGGGCTCAACGGCTTGCGCTATTACTCCCAGACGCGCAGCCGGGTGCACGGAGAGCTGTATGAAGAAGGTCGCGCGGAAACGCTGCGCGGCGAAGGCTGGTTCGATCATCAATGGGGGCGCAGCTACGGACTGCTGACTGGCGAGGGATGGGACTGGTTCGGCCTGCAATTGGACGACGGCCGGGAGCTGCTCGTCAGTCGGCTGCGTCCGGCTGGCGCGGGTGCGGCAACCGGAGGCGAAGCGCCGACCACAGCGCGCACCGAAGCGCGGCTCATCGGCCGGGACGGCTCGACGACGCCGTCTGTCCAGGTGCATCTGAGTCCCTTAAGGCATTGGCAAAGCGAGGACACGGGCGCCGATTATCCCATAGCCTGGGCGATCTCGCTGCCCGACTACGGCATGACGGTCCGCGTCGCGCCGCTCATGGACCGCCAGGAAATGCCCGTGCTCGGGCCGCTGCGTGCGATCTGGGAAGGCGTCGTCGCCTTCGAAGGCGACGAGCGGAACGGCGACGGCGCACCGGTCCGGATCGCAGGTTATGGCTTCATGGAGCTGGTCGGCTATCCGCAGTCCGTCCGGACCGCGAAGGCTCCCATCCCTTACTTGCCGTAGTTGGCCGCGTCCGACAGCTGCCCGGCGACTTCCGCGATATGCGCGAAGGCTCTGCTGAACTCGTCCATGCCCGCCGAGGAGCTCTTGGATTCCTTCGCGATCTCCCCCACCGTGCGGTCCATCGCGCGGATGCTCTCCTCCATCGACCTGAACAGCTCGGTGATCTGCGACACCGCCGCCTTGCTGTATTCGCCCAGCTTGCGGATCTCCGTCGCGACGACACCGAAGCCGAGCCCCTGCTCGCCGGCGCGCGCCGCTTCGATGGCCGCGTTGAGGCCGAGCAGTTGGCTCTGCTCCGCGATCTCCTTCACCGAGGCGAGCACGGATCCCGCCTTCTTCAGCCGCTCGAGCAGCTGCGCAGACTCCGACGCCTGCTCCTGCAGCCGCGCCGCGATGTGCGCGCCGGCCGCCGTTATTTCCTGCCCCGTCGCCGACATCTCCTCGATCACGCCCGACAGGTCGGCCGCGCCTACGCGCAGCGAGTCGAGCCGCGTATTCGGAACGATGAAGCCGATCGCCCCGACGACTTCTCCGTCCTCCCGGATCGGACTGGCCACCGACAGGTAGGCGGTGCCGAACCGCGAAGCGTCCCGCTCCTCCACGATCCGCTCGCCCAGCTCGAGCGCCTTGGCGATAACCGTTCCCTGCAGCGACGACACCGGCGTGCCGGCCGGGATGCCGGACGGATAGAACGAAGCTTTTTCGAAATGAAGGACTTGGGTCCGGTCGATCACGATGACGACGGGTTCGTCGGTGTAGCTTTGCTTGTAAACGGGGATCGCGGCTATTACGTGCTCCAGCATCGTCGGCATCGGGGCATGGCTCCTTGTGTGAGAGAATATAACCTGTATGTCGTCAGACCGGAGCCGGAAATGAAGTGAGCGGCGCCTGCAGAAAGCGAAAAATAGAGCAATCCAAAAGAAATGTCCGCAGCGTTCGTATGCTATGTTAGAATCGAGCAACAAAGCGAGCCTGTGAAGCGTTTACTTTATGAAAACCGGCCGGATCGCTATGAATGCCGCCAAGATTAAGGAGTGTATGAATCTATGAATTCGGCATCTCATGCCGCAACGGGAAAGCCGCCCAGCCTGCTGTCGAGCCGCTTCCTGCAAACCATCCTGCTGTCCAACGTCCTGCTGCAAGTCGGCATCTGGGTGCGCAACTTCGCGATCCTGCTGTACGTCGCGGCCAAGACGGACAACGATCCCTACGCCATCTCGCTGATCAGCGTGGCCGAGTTCGCCCCGATCTTCGTCTTTTCGTTCATCGGCGGCACCTTCGCCGACCGCTGGCGGCCCAAGCGCACGATGGTCTGGTGCGACCTGCTGTCCGCGGTCTCGGTATTTATCGTCCTGCTCAGCATTCACTTCGGGTCGTGGCATTCCGTCTACCTCGTGACCTTTATATCCGCCATCCTGTCCCAGTTCTCCCAGCCGTCCGGTATGCGCCTGTTCAAGCAGCACGTGCCGGAAGCCCAGATGCAGCAGGGCATGGCGATCTTCCAGTCGCTGATGGCCATCTTCATGGTGCTCGGCCCGATGCTCGGCACGTTCGCTTACAGCAGCTTCGGGCTGGAGACCTCGGTCGCGGTTATGGGCATCGCGTTCCTGCTGTCCGCGCTCGTGCTCGTCCGGCTGCCCGCCGACCTGCCGCAGGAGCGCAACGCCGAGCATAGCCACTTCCGCCGCGAGTTCGTCGAAGGCTTCAGCTACGTTTGGCAGAGCCCCGTGCTCCGTATGCTCGGACTGGCCTTCATTCTGGCCGGGCTCGCCGTCGGCATCGCCCAGGCGCTCAACCTGTTCGTCGTCACCGAGCGGCTCGGCAAGCCGGAGGACTTCCTCCAGTACATGCTTATGGTCAGCGGCGGCGCCATGCTCATCGGCGGCGGACTCGTGGCCGCGTTCGCGCAGAAGGTGCCGCCGCAAGCGCTGCTCGCTACGGGCATGTTCTTCGGCGCGGTATGCACCGTGATCGTCGGCTACTCCACGAGCGTGCCGCTGACGCTGGTCGTCCAATTCGTCAACGGTCTGGTGTTCCCTTGCATCCACATCGGCATCAGCACGATGATCCTTAAATGGTCCAAGCCCACCATCATCGGACGCGTCAACGGCGTGCTGAGCCCGATGTTTACCGGCATGATGGTCATCTCGATGTCCGCGGCAGGCGCGCTCAAGAAGTCCTTCCCGCTCGAGACCATCTTCTCGGCGTCGGGCGTCCTTTTCCTGATCGGGACCGTCGCCATGCTGGCGATCGTCAGACAGCGCCCGCCTGTGCACGCCGCCGAGGGAGCGGCGCAGACGAGCGCCTAGGGCGTTTCAGGTGCGAAGCGCGCCGTATGTGCTGCGGCGACTGCTATCTCCGCCAGGCGCATGCCGAAGTGAACAGTAGCGGCACCCGGTGCCGCTAGCTCTGCCCTGCGCGTGCCAATGTGAACAGTAGCGGCACGCGGTGCCTCTATCTCTGCCAGGCGCGTACCAAAATGAACAGTAGCGGCACGCGGTGCCGTTATCTCTGCCATGTGCGTGCCAATGCGAACAGTAGCGGCACGCGGTGCCTCTATCTCTGCCCTGCGTGTGCCAATGTGAACAGTAGCGGCACGCGGTGCCTCTATCTCTGCCCTGCGTGTGCCAATGTGAACATTAGCGGCATGCGGTGCCGCTATATCTGCCCTGCGTGTGCCAATGTGAACAGTAGCGCACGCGGTGCCTCTATCTCTGCCCTGCGTGTGCCAATATGAACATTAGCGGCATGCGGTGCCGCTATATCCGCCATACGCGTGCCAAAGTGAACGCTAGCGGCACGCGGTGCCGCTATCTTCACGATGCGCATGTGGTATCGTGTCGCAGCTGGAGCCGTACGTCAGCGCTGAATCCGGTTCGAGCGGCGACGAGCGGTCAAGCGCCGCAGCTCGCGACGATGCGTGAACGCAAGCAGCAGCAGGTTGGCGAGCGCAAATGCGGCGACCGGCGCCGGGAACGCCCGCGCCAGCGCATAGACCAACAGCAGCAGCATCCCCAGCACGACCTGGAAGGCGTCCGCTTCGGCGGACGCCTTCTTTTTGGCGCGCGCCAGACGGCCGCCGAAGAGCAACGCCGCGAGGATGACCGCATACGCAAGCGCCCCCTCGAACGAGAGCGCGCACCAGACGCCGAACGTGGTCGCGATCGCTTTGCCGCCGCGTCCCCGAAGGAAAGGCGAAAAGGCATGCCCGAGCAGGGGCATTAAGGAAGCGACGGCGGCGGCGTAGCCCGGCACGCGTCCCGAAGCGAGCATCAAGGCGACAGGCCCGAAGCCTTTGGCGAAGTCGAGCGCGATGCCCGCAATGCCGTATCCGAAGCCCGCCGCGCGCCATAGATTCAAGGCGCCCGGGTTGCCGTCGCCGATCTCGCGAAGGTTGCTGCGGGCCGCAAGGCCCAGCCAGTAGGAGAACATCAGCGAACCGCACAGAAACAACGCCGCCGACCAGAGGAGAAGCGTCACTTGCGATCGCCCCCGATGCGGATCTTTCTCCCTTTCCACGACACATGCCCGACGAACAGGACGCGATACGAAGAGTAAAGCATGATGTATAAGAAAAACGCGGTGCTGATCGGATGAACCGCCGGCAGCCAGCGCCCGAACCGTCCCGTGTGGCGGGAGAAATAGTAGATCTGCAGCGTGTACAGCAAATAGCCGGCCGTCCATACGGGCGCCCCGGCGGTATGAAGGAGGAACGGCGCCGCCTCGGCGCAGATCAGTCCCACCAGCCACAAAGCGACGAGCAGCACCGTCGGCTTGGCGAGCTTGCCGGTGCTTTGCACCGCCCCTTTGCCGAAGCCCTCTACCTCGCTGCGGATGCCGCCCGGATACATGCGAAACGACACCAGGCCGCGGCCGATGAAGTTCGTGACCGGCACCCCGGCCTCGGCGAACCGCGCCCCCAGCGTCAAATCGTACAGCCCCTTCTGCGGATTGGTCCGCTCGAAGGGCGAGGTGAACGCGAACAAGCCGAGCAGGTTCGGGACCAGCGCCAGCCGTTCGTATAGCTTTTCCGTGTAATGGTACGGAACGACGGATACGACCCCATTCGTCCGGGACCTCGCTTCTGCCAGCGCGCCGAGCGCGTCCGGCGCAAGCCGCACGTCCGCGTCCAGAAACGCGATCAAGTCGCCCGTCGACCGCAAATAACCGTTCCAAACCGCCCAGTTCTTGCCCGTCCAGCCTTCCGGCAGCGGCAAGCCCTCTACGAGCGTCGCTCCGAACGCTTTTGCAATCAGGCCTGTCCGGTCCGTCGAACCGTCGTCCACGACGATAATCTCGTACGGCCGATAGCGCTGCGCGCGTAGCGAAGAGAGCAGATGCGGCAGGTTCGCTTCTTCGTTCCTGGCCGGGATGACCACCGATAGCCTGGAGGTTTCGAAAGGCTGCGACGACGCCGGCGGGATCGTATTCCTTCGAAAAAGGACAAAGCCCGCGGCGCACGCCGGAACCATGAATGCCAGCCATATCCACATGCCGCTCCCGCCCTTCGCCCGATGATTCGGCCCATGCGCCGTTATCTCATCTTATTAGCGCGCAGGGAAAAACATGTTCGGACCGGCCATAGGCGGGTTGTGAGCAAGGGCAGGAGCAGGTGCAGGAGCAAGGTCAGATCAGAGTTGACGCTTTTCTTTTTTGGGAGAGAGGGTGTAGCTGAAGCTGATCAAAAAGTCGATGCCGAGCACGAGGGACCACAGCCGGATCACCCGGACGAGCTGCTCCGTGCTGCCCCCGTCGTCGACGAAGTAGATCATGCCGGCCAGACAGAGGCAACCGATCGCCCAAGCTAGCAGGTGCTTGAACCAGCCAAGTCGTTCCTGCCGCGCATGCTCTTGTCCGAATCTCGCTTTGGGCGCCGGCGGCTCTCCCCCGGCGAACCGATGCGCGAAGCGTGCGTCCGCCCACCGGATCATCGCATGGCCGAACGCGATCGATACGCCTATATAGACGGCGGATAGCCCATGCACAAAAGTAGCCTCGGCTCCCTGCCTCAGGTGGATGACCGTCACCGCGAGCAGGACGACGTCGACGACCGGGGTCAGCAAGAGCAGCGCGGAGCCCGTCTTTTTCCACTTGAGAAGGTAACGGCACGCCAATCCTGCCAGAATAAGCACCCAGAACGCGATCTCGCAGCCGATGATGACGCCGATCATCTCAACACTCCCTTTTACCATACAGTCGTATTAATTAAATTCGATTATACCAGTTTATTTTAATAATACAATCGTATTATAATAAGAACATGCCAAAAATCGTCGACCATGAGAAACGAAAAGAACATATCGCCGAAGCCGTCTTGCGCCTGATCCGTCGCGAGGGTATCGACAGCGCTTCCGTACGGCGGGTCGCCGAGGAGGCCGGCTTGACGCTGGGCGCGCTGCGACACTACTTTGACGCCCAGCACGATCTGCTCGCCTATGCGATGCGCCTGCTCATCGCGCGAGTCGGCGCGCGGATCGAGAGACTTCCGCTGGCGGGACAGATGCGCGCGGACATCGAGGCGATCATCGCGCAGCTCGCGCCGCTCGACGAAGAGCGCCTCGCGGAAGCCGAGATCTGGCTGGCGTTTGCGGGCAAGGCCGTGTCCGACCCTGCGATCCGCGCGCTCAGCCAAGAGGTCCACGAGGCGCTGTTCGATGCCTTTAAGCGTATGATTGTCGCCCTGTGCGAACGCGGCCTCGCCCGTCCCGGCATCGATCCGGAGCTCGAAGCCCGCTTGCTCCACGCGCTCGTCGACGGCCTGGTCGTCCACTATACGACCTACGCCGAGCATCTGGATCCCGCGGGGCTGATGCGGATCGTCTCCGCCCATCTCGATGGGCTGATCAGGCGGGATTAGTCGGCGGGATCGCCAGCGCTGCGGGGCATCCGGGGCCGAGTATGCGGGGCCGAGTATGCGGGGCCGAGTATGCGGGGCCGAGCATACCGGCGGAGCATGCGGGCGGAACAGGCAGGCGGAGCATGCGAACGAACAAACGTGACTGCGTCACAAATGGACACAGACGCCGTTATTTTACGTCAATCGCCGAAAGTCCGCCGCTTGCGGACAGGGAGTCCGCTATCCGGCCTTTGCAGGCTCGAATCAGTGCTTCGATGCGGCGATAACGGATCCTGTGTCCGTTAACGCTGGTCCGCAACCGGTTTGAGCAGGAATAGCGAATTCCGTGTCCGACATGACGGCCTGACGCGAGTTCCAGCAGTGTATCCTATCGGTATGTCATCGCAGCTCGCCGCTTACAGCGTTCAACGGCATCCGCCGCGGAGACCGCCTCAGCTTCCGGAAGCGAACGCTCCGAATACTCGACGATCCCCTCGCCCGCCCGTTTGCCGATAACGATGCGGAGCGGGATACCGAACAGATCGGCATCCTTCAGCTTGACGCCCAAGCGTTCGTCACGATCGTCAAGCAGCGCTTCGACGCCGTTTTCCTGAAGCATGCGGCCGATCTCCTCCGCGAGCGCTCTCTGCGCGGCATCCTTCCAAGAAACGGGCACGATATGCGCTTGAAAAGGCGCGATCGCCGCCGGCCAGCGGAAGCCCCGTTCGTCATGATGCTGCTCCGCGACGGCAGACATCATGCGGGAGATTCCGATGCCGTAGCAGCCCATGACGACGGGCGCCGCGGCTCCCTTCGCGTCCGCAAATTCCGCATGTAGCGGGAGGCTGTATTTGGTCCCCAGTTTAAAAACGTGGCCGATCTCGATCCCTTTACGCAAGCCGAGACTGCCTTCCGCACAGCGCGGACACGGATCGTCCGCCTCCGCATCGCGCAGATCGCCTACCCTTGCCAGCGAAAAGTCACGCCCGGGCACGACCCCTCGCAGGTGGAATTCCTCTTTGTTCGCGCCCGTTATGCCTGTTGCCATATCCGCCACGGCAAAGTCGACCCACAGCGGCAGGTCCAATCCGACCGGACCTAGAAAGCCCGCGGGCGCAGCGGCGAGCGCCGCGATCGTCTCGGCATCCGCCATTTCCAGCGTATCCGCGCCGAGCAGACGTTTGAGCTTAGTTTCGTTCACTCCGTGATCCCCACGAATCGCGACAGCCGTCACTTGTCCATCCGCCGCAAACAGCAGGGTTTTAACCGTCTCGGCGGCTGAAACGCCCATCGCCGCCGTTAACTGATCGATCGTTCGCGCGCCAGGCGTATGGACGAGCTCCGGCGAAGTCTCCTCATCGTTCGCAGAAAACGTTCGCGGCTCGCCCTCCCGCCTTCCGGCCTCCGCTTTTTCCAGATTCGCCGAATATCCGCAATGCGCGCAAAAAGCGATCGTATCCTCGCCGACATCGGCCAAAGCCATGAATTCGTGTGAGCCGCCCTCCCCGCCGATCGTTCCCGAATCGGCCTCGACGCCCCGCACCTCCAACCCGCAGCGCGCGAAAATCCGCTCGAACGCTTCGTATATGACGCGATACGCGCGGTCCAGACTTTCTTGGTCCGCTCCGAACGAATAGGCGTCCATCATCAGAAACTCCCTGCCTCGCAGCAGTCCGAACCGCGGGCGCCGCTCGTCCCTGAATTTCGTCTGGATCTGATATAACGTCATCGGAAGCTGCCGATAGGAATTCACTTCGCTCGCGACCAGCGCGGTAACGACTTCCTCATGCGTCGGTCCCAGCACGAAGTCGCGATCGCCGCGATCCTTAAATCGAATCAGCTCGGGGCCGTACGCTCCGTAACGCCCGGACGTTCGCCACAACTCCGCCGGCTGCAAGGCGGGCATCAGCATTTCTTGCGCTCCGGCATGATCCAGCTCCTCGCGCACGATGGACGAGATCTTGCGGAGCACGCGCCAGCCGAGCGGAAGAAACGTGTAGACCCCCGAAGCTACCGGACGAATGAACCCGGCGCGCAGCATGAGTCGATGGCTGGCGGCTTCGGCATCCGATGGAACTTCCCGCATCGTCGGGGCCAACAAACTGGACTGATACATGAACCGACACCTCCCGGAAAATAAAAAAGAACGCCTTCGTCAGGGACGAAAGCGTTCGCGGTACCACCCTAATTCGACCGAATCGGCAAGCCGATCGATCCTTCGCGGATAACGGGGCAGCGCCCCGGCAGCGAATACTTGAACTTCCTCGCTGCGGCTCGCAAGGCGGGAATCGTCCACTCGGTCAGGGAAGCCTCTCAGCCTTGGGCTTCTTCTCTGCGCAGCCGATCGTGTACGGTCGTTTCCTTGTGTCTTCGCCGTTGTGTTCATAAAAGTGTGAATTGTCAAATAATTTACGCGAATGGCGGCTTATTGTCAAGTCTCGCCCATGCGCGGCAGCGGGACAGAAGCGGACCTTACGATGAAGCTACGGACTGCGAGGCACTGGCACGAACGCTTCGGGCAGCGCGCGACACGGACACAGCGGACGTTATTTACTCGAAATGCCGTCAATCCGCCGGTAAGCGGACAGAGAATCCGCTATTGCGCTCACACATACTCCAAATGAGCTTTGCGCGCATGAATAGCGGATCCTGTGTCTGACAAACCTTGATTTTACCTATATTACTCGAAAATAACGTATGCGGTGTCCGACACGCGGCAGATTGTGCTTTAATCGGGAAGCCCCGTGTGTCTCACTCCACCCGAATCTCTTCCGCCCCGCCCAAGTAGGGGCGCAACGCGGCCGGCACGTAGACCGAGCCATCCTCCCGTTGGTGGTTCTCGAGCAGCGGGATCAGAATGCGCGGCGTGGCGACCGCCGTATTGTTGAGCGTGTGCGCGTAGCGCAGCGTCCCGTCCGCGTCGCGGTAGCGGATCCCTGCCCGGCGCGCCTGAAAGTCCAGCACGTTCGACGAAGAGTGCGTCTCTCCGTAAGCGCCGCGGCTCGGCATCCAAGTCTCGATGTCGTACTGCTTGTGCGTCTTCTGCGACATGTCGCCGATGCAGACCGCCACGACGCGGTACGGCAGCTCCAGCAGCCGCAATATTTCCTCGGCGTTGGCCGTAATCTCCTCCAGCATCGCATCCGATACCGCCGCCTCGCCGCGACAGACCACCACCTGCTCGACCTTGGCAAATTGGTGCACCCGGTACAGCCCATGCACGTCGCGCCCCGCCGAGCCTACCTCGCTTCGGAAGCATGGCGTTGCTGCCGCAAGACGGATCGGCTCATCCAACGCCACGGTCTCGCCAGCGTAATACGACACCAGGCCGACCTCGGACGTGCCGATCAGATATTTGTCGCCTTCGGCCAGCGCGAAGGTCTGATCCTTGCCCGTCGGGAAAAACCCGGTGTTCTCGAACGCTTCGCCGCGCATCGTCGCCGGCAGCTCGAGCGGCGTGAAGCCGCGCCGCTCCAACACGTCCATCGCCAGCTGCTGCACCGCGCGGTGCAGGCGGCTGCCGATGCCCTTCAGCACGTAGCTGCGCGTGCCTGCGAGCTTCACCCCGCGCGCCAGGTCGAGCAGGCCGAGCCGCTCGCCAAGCCGGACATGATCCAGCGGCTCGAAGGCGAATGCGGGCACCACGCCGACTCGGCGCAGCTCGACATTGTCCGCATCCGATCTCCCGTCCGGTGTGTCCGCCGATACCGGGTTCGGCACGAGCGCGAGCAGCGCCCGCCACGCGGCCGAGACTGCCGCCAACCGCGCCTCCAGTTCCGCGAGCTTGGCGTTAGCTTCCCGCACCCGACCTTTTGCATCGTCGATCCGCGCTTCGTGCGCCGCCACCTCCGACGCTTCGCTAATCGAAACGCCATTAGCGAGCTCCGCGTTCTGTTCTCCCGCGTTCCCGAAGCTCTCTCCACTCAGCGTCCGCTGCGCCTTGACGAGCGCCGAGATCTCCTCGCTTCGCCGGTTGCGCTCGGCCCGCAGCCCCTCGACCTCTTGCAGCAGCGCCCTGCGCTCAGCGTCCAGCTCCAGCAGCTCGCGAATCGATACCGCGATTCCCTTGCGAGCCGCCGTATGCTGCAGCAGCTCCGCATGTTCGCGTATATACGTCATATCCAGCATGTTCGCCAGCCTCCTTCCTCAGCCCCGCCGCTTCCGGAAATCGTGCATGAAGCCCGCCAACGCCCGGCACGCCTCGACCGGCACGCCGTTGTAGATCGACGCCCGCATCCCCCCGACGCTGCGGTGGCCCGCCAGACCCGCGAAGCCGGCAGCCTGCGCCTCCTGCACGAACGCCTTCTCCAGCGCCTCGTCCGGCAAGCGCCACGTCGCGTTCATGGCCGAACGGTACTGCGCCTCTACGATGCCGCGGTAAAATCCGCCGCTCCCGTCGATCGCCTCGTAGAGCAGCGCCGCCTTCTCCGCGCTCCGGGCCTCCATCGCCGCGACGCCCCCCTGCCGGGCCGTCCACTCCAGCATCAGCTTCATCATGTAAATGCTGTGGACCGGCGGCGTATTGTACAGCGAGTTGTTGCTCGCATAGGTCGCATAGCGGAAAATCGCGGGGACCTTCGCCTCCGCAGAAGCCGCCAGCAGGTCCTCTCGGATCACGACGGCCGTGACGCCTGCGGGTCCCAGGTTCTTCTGCGCGCCTGCATAGAACATCGCGAACCTCGTCCAGTCGATGTTCCGGCTCAGGATGTCGCTCGTCATGTCGCCGATCAGCGGGATGCCGCCCGTATCCGGAAATGCCTTGAACTGCGAGCCCTCGATCGTATTGTTCGTCGTCAGATGCACATAAGCGGTGTCGGCTGCCGTCAGGCGCGCGACTCCCTCGTCGAGCCCGGGAAGCCTCGCCCATCCGGTCGCCTTGCCGCTCGCCAGCGCCTCCGCAGCTCCGACCGTCAGCGCCTCCTCGTACGCCTTTTCCGAAAAGCTGCCCGACAACACGTAATGCCCCGCCTTGCCCGCCGCCAGCAGATTCATCGCCAGCAAGGCGAACTGCGCGCTCGCCCCGCCCGACATGAACAGCACGCGGTAGCCCGCGTCTTCCAGGCCGATCAGCTCAAGCAGCAGCCGCTCCGTCTCCGCGATCATCCCTTCCACCGGCTTGCTGCGGTGCGACATTTCCATAAGCGACATGCCCTGTCCCGCAAATTCGATAAAGCTGTCCCGTCCCTGCTCCAGCACCTCGAGCGGCAGCGCCGCCGGACCCGGATTGAAGTTGTACGTCCGATCCATTTCCCATCGCCTCTTTCCCAAGATTGTCGTTTGAAAACGCAAAGACGCCCCTCGTCCGAATTGGGACGAGGAGCGTCAGCTCGCGGTGCCACCCAACTTGATGAACCGGCGCGCGGGCGCGGCTCATCCTCTTGGTTCCGCGGTAACGGGCGGGGCCGGTAAACTTAGGATACGGCCGTATCTCGCGATACCGGGCCGCTCTTGACGGGAACGCCTCCGAGTTGGATGCTCTTCACGGGCATGATTCCGATCTGTAATTGTGTGATCATTCTAACGGAGCGTCGGCGGGATTGTCAATCCCGAAGGCGTGCGAACACTAAGCGCGAGCACGCCAACGTAAGCACGCCACTTCGAGCACGCAAGCACGAGCCGCAGCCTGAGCGGGTCAGCTCGCCCTGAACCAATCGAACGCCGCCGTCCCGGTCGCCGCGCTGAACGAGGAGGCGGCGACGCCGACCTTCGCCTGCCCGGACGCGGTCGACGAGCCGTAGCCGCCGATCGGCGTCCAATAGTCGCCGTCCGCGCTGTAGTACGCCCGGTAATAATATCCCGCCTTGTCGAGACGCAGATAGATCGTCCCGCCGGGCACCGGATCGGCGACGCTCGCGCCGCCCGACAGTCCCTGCCCTGAAAACTCAAGCCTGCCGCCGCCGTTGAACTGCCGGTCCACCTTGATATAATGCGTTGCATCGTACCAGATCAAGACGCCCGCCTGCTGATAGTTCTGCGCCGGCTTGTAGTCGACCTTGGCCGTCAGCGACAGATCCTCGCTCGCCGCCGTCTGCACGACCTTGCCCGTGTCGTCGTTGGAGCTCGCGGCGATGCCGATCTGCAGCTTGCCGCCGGAGACGGTCGCCGTACCGGAAGCGCTCCACTTGCCGGCCAGCGCGGTGCCGTCGAACGCGTCGTCCATCGTCTCGACATGGAACCAGTCGAACGGCACCGACCCGCTCGCGGCTGAAAAGGAACCTGCGGCCACACCTGCCTTGGGCGACGTCAACGTTGCCGTGCCGCTGCCGATCCCGGTCCATGCCGCGCCGTCCGCGCTATAGGAGGCCGTGTACACATTGCCGTTCTTTTGCAGCCGCAAATAGATCGTCGACCCCGGCACCGGATCCGCCACGGACATGCCGCCGCTCAGCGTCGGCCCGGCGAACTCGAGCGTATTGCCGCTGTTATACGTACGCGACAGCTTCACATAGTGCGTCGCATCCTGCCAGATGAGCAGTCCGCCCTGCATGTAGTTGGCGGCAGGCTTGTAATCCAGCTTCGTCGTCAGGACATAATCCGAGCCAGCCATCGTGCGCAGCACGCGGTGCTCCGCGAATCCCTCGTTCGCCGGGACGATCAGATTCAGCTTACCGCCGTCGACCGTATACGCGCCCGTCGGCGCCCAGGCCGTTTCGAGCGAACGGCCTGCGAACTCGTCGTTCATCCCGCGCTTCTGATACTGGAACCAGTCGAACGCCGCATACGTGTTCTCGTTCGCCGCACCCGCCGAGGACGCGATGAACCCGACGCCGAACTCGGCGCCAAGGGCCGCGACAGCGTCCCCGCCGATCTGCGTATACGCCTGATTGTCCACGCTCTCGTAAGCCCGGATCGTATCGTCCTGCTTGACGATCCGCAGGTAGACCGTCTGCGCGGTCGGATGCGGATCTGCGTACGACCCGACGCCGCCGCTCACGCCCGCTCCGCCGAGCACGTACTTTGCGCCGCCGTCGGACTTGCGCACGAACTTGAGGTAGTGCTGTTCGTCCAGCCGCACGACCAGTCCCGCCTGCTGCCCGCTCTGCGAGGGCAGGTAGGTCATCTTGGCCGTTGCCGTAAAGTTCCCCTTCGCGCCCGGTTGCACGATGAAATTCTGGTCCGTGCCGACCGCGCGTACCTCCAGCTGTCCGTTATTCAGCCCTGCCGGCCAACCTGAACCGCTCCAGTAAGAATTCAGATATCTCACGGCAGAAAAATCGTCGTCGACCGGTTCCCCGTAGGTGGTAAACGTCCTGATGCCTCCCGCGTTGGCGACCGAGCCGCCTGCGTTCACCGCCGTCACCTGCCAGTAGTAGCGCACGCCCGGCTCCAGCGCCCGGTTCAACGCGTACTGGATCGTGCGGCCCACGTTCTGGTCGAACAGCGGATTGGACAAGTCCGCCCGCTTGGACACCTTCAGCTTGTAGCTCGCCGCGCCGTCGGACCAGTTCCAGCCGAACCGCGGGTTCACGGCGCCGACCTGCGCGGCGTCCTGCTTGGGCAGCAGAATATCGAACGCGCCCGGCTGGGCCGTACCCGCCGACGCGGTCAAGGCGATCGTACGGCTAGCGCCGGGGTCGAGCGTCACGTTCAGCTTGGCGAAGTTGCCTTCATCCACTCCCAGCACCGCGAGGCCGCCGGCGTCCGTCGCCGTCGTCGCGCCGTCCGGCACGCGGATATACACGGTACGCGTCCGGGATGCAGAAGCGTCCGTATTTTGCAGCGTGACGGAGATGCCCGCTTCGTCGTACGTGCCGGAGACGAGAATGCCGCCATTCGTCCGCAGGTCCTCGAAGCCGACGCCCAGGTCCAGCCAGGATTGCGCGACGCCGGGGAAAACCCGAATCTCCGTATCGCTGTCCCCGTCCAGCAGCATCTGGTCGATCGCGGCCACATAGGCGCCGTGCGCGCCGATCTCCGGCGCTTTTTTATAATCCTCGCCGTCCGTATGCGTCTCGACCATGCTGATGTCGTCGTAGAGATGAACGCTGTTCTTAAGACCCAGCTTGACCGTGCGCAGCGCCTCGTCGGCCAGATGCAGCTTGGATGCCAGTACGGAAGCCCATCCCTGGTTAAACGTATAGTCCATCTGCGTAGCCGCGACGTTGAGGTACGTGGCCAGCGCCTCCGGCGACATGATGTCGTGCGTCTGCATCCACCAGAAAGGCTGCGCGAGCAGCGTCATGTCCGCGCCCGTCTGCGAATTGTACCAGAACGGATCGAGCAGCTGCGGGAGCAGCGCGTCCCAGGTCGCGTTCGATACCCCGTACTTCTGGGCCTGCCGGATCGACCAGATCGCCGCCGTGCTCTGGTTGCCGTCCCCGGGATGGAGCGCGTTCGGATCCCACGGCGTCGGGCTCCATACCCCGCTGTGCGCATACCCCTGCCATTTGTCGAAATAAACCTGGTGCGCCAGCTGTGCCTTTGTCACCTTTTGCAGGAGCGCCTTCGCCGACGTCAGGTCCGCGTTCGTGAACGTCTTCTGCGACAGCACCATGGCCGCGACGTTGCCGCCCGGGAAGTCGCTGCGCCAGCCCTGCTCGAGGCCCGGATTCTGGATCGGCTTGGCGTTGTAGCCCATCAGCCACGCATACTTGGCGCTGCCGCTCGGATACCCGTAATAGGGATCGGCCGCAACGGCTTCCGCATTCGGCAGCATCCGTTCGTACCAGTCGGTCATCCCCTTGCTGACGTCCGCATGATTGCTGTACAGCATCGCAAAGTGGCTGTAGACGAGATCGAACTCGGGCAGCACGGCCCCGTCGAAGCCGTCCGGGTTGGTGCCGTAGGCGCCCGGCGGCACCTCGCTGTTCCCGATCATGGCCCCGTGGTAATACAGGGAGCGGATGTACCAGTTGGCCATGCCGAGGTCCGGAATATCGACCTTCGACTTGCCCCAGAAATCGTCCCACCAAGCGGCCGTATCGCCGGCCAGATTCGCATAGCCGCCGCCCGCTGCGGTCTGCGCCTTGTTCGCGGCAGCCGTGACGGGATCGGCGTCCTTCAGCGAAGAGCCGGGAGCGAAGTAAAAGTATGCCGGTTGCCCGGGCCCGACCGTCGCGGAGATCGTCCCGCCCGCCGTGTCGACGGACACGCCTTGCCCGCTGGCGGAGACGGCCAGCGTCATCCGCTCTGTCGTGCCTGCATAGTCGTTTTTCGCGACCAGTCCGTTTGTTATCGCATCGTAGGAGATGGCGTAGTTGTCGTAGATCGCGCCGTAGCCGGAGGCGACGTCCGCATCCGCGTTGGTCGTCCGGCCGACCTGGAGCCTGAACGTATGGGACACGCTGTCTTCGACCTTCATGACCAGAACGCCGTCCGGATTGACGAACGCGGAGCGGCTGGAATCGAACGTCTGCGAGCCCGCCGTCAGACGCAGCGCCGTCGTCATCAGACCGGTCCGCACGTCGACCGTCTGCTTCCAGACGCTGCCGTCGATCGCGCCCGAATTCGGGCTTGCGGACGTCCCGTAGCCGCCGTTCAGCTGAAACGGCATCACGCGCTTCGTGTCGGCATGCCACCAGTAATCGTACAGGATGGCGGGGATGTGGGCGAAGTTGTGGTAGGTCATATCCTTGCCCGGCGCATCCGGCTTGGTGAAGCCGGTCGGACCGGCAAAAAACGTCGTGCCCCCGAGGCCGATGAGCGGGAATTCATAGTATCCGTAGTCGAGCCGCTCGGCCCCTTCCTTGACGAACTTCGCGCCATTTACGAGCGAATCCCAGTCCCGGTCCCAGTCGTTGATCTGGGTAGCGCTTACATTATCGAACCGGACATGTCCGCCCGAGGAGGCCAGACCCGCGATCGTGCCTTCTTCGGGAAAATCATTGCGCTCCATCGCGAGCGTTCCGTTCACGTATAGCTTGACGTTCGTCCCGTTGGCCTCGGCCTTGACCGTATACCAGACGCCGGTGCCAAGCGCGAACGGAAGGCTGTACGAATGGCCGTTCACCCACATGACGATCGTCTGATTGGCGGCGTCCAGCCGGACGGAATTGTGCGTTCCGCCGGCGCTGCGGCGCAGCAGGATCTCGGCCGAGCCCGCGGTGACGAACTTGATGTCTGCCTGAAGGCGGATGCGTGCCTGATCGAGCGATTGATTGATGTAGATCTGCCTGTCCGCGCCTGTATCGGACTGATCGAGCTCGCCCGAGGCGATGCTCCATGTTCCGCCTTGCGGCGTCCAGCCCGCCAGCGTGCCGCCGAATGCATCGGAGAACAACCCGACGTCCGCGTTCGCGTCGGCGTGCCGCGCAGGCGCCGGCCACAGGACGCAAGAAGCCAACAGCACGGCCATCGACAGGAACAGGGCCCCCTTTTTCATCCAGGAAAACTTCGCGATCATTCGAATCCGCTCCTCATATCGATATCAAGTCGCCATGCCGGAAGTGAAACGATTCATTCTTATTAAAAAGAAAGACCGCGCGGTCTATGGATAATCCAAATGCACCTTCGCGGTCATATCGGTGGAGCCGCGCACGATCAGCCTCGTATCGAACGCATGGTGCCGGGCCGGCTCGCCCGCCCCTACCGAGCCGGCAATCAGATCGACCGCAAGCGCGGTCATCTCGTCCGTCGGCAGGGACATCGTGCTGAGCTGCGGAGACATCAGCTGGGCGAGCGGCAGCTCGTCATAGCCCATCACGGCAATGTCGTGCGGGATGCGCATCTGCAGCTCTTGCAAATACTTCATGACGCCGATCGCCAGCGTATCGTTGCCTCCGATGATCGCGGTCGGCAGCGGCCGCGTCTGCAACGCCCGATGGGCGTAATGGTAGCCGTCCATAATGCGGTAAGAGGGACAATCGACGATATACTCGGGCCGTTCCTCTACGCCGTGATCGGCCAGCGCCTTCCGGTATCCCCCCAGCCGCTGGCGGCTCGTCTCCAACTCGGGCGCCGCATTCATGTAAGCGATATGCTTGTGTCCGATCTGGAGCAGATGGCTCGCCGCCCGGTACATGCCCTCGAAGTCGTCGACGCCGACCGAGTGGATCGGCGAGTCCTCGAACTTGCGCTTGTACGAGACGACGGGAATCTCCTCGGCCATGCGGGCGAGCTTAACGATCGTCTTGTCGTCCCAGCCGTAGGTGGATACGATCAGCCCGTCCAGGTTGCGGTGCATCATCTGGGACAGCAGGTCGAGCGTGCCCTCGGACGACTGCTGCGTAATGCCCGAGAACAGGATCGGCGTGTAGCCGATCTGCTCGAGGCGCTTGTTGATTCCGTCATAGAACGGCAGGAAGTACGGCTCGTTGATCAAAGGAACAAAGATGCCGATCGTGCGGCTCGATTTGGCCCGCATGTTGCGCGCGTACAAGTTGGGATGATAGTTGAGCTCGGCGATCACCTTGAGGACGGCCGCTTTCGTTTTCCGGGATACGCCCTCGGTATTGTTGATGACCTTCGACACCGTACCGACGGAGACGCCCGCCCGCTCGGCGACGTCCTTGATTCTGACCATACGCGCAACTCCTCCATAAACGCAGGCCCGGCTTGGACCGATAACGATTCATTATTCCGTAAGTGTAAACAACCGCTTTCCCGCTGTCAAAAGGAAATCCGTCAAAAATAGCGCGCGAGCCAAGCCGTACGGTCCTCCTGCTCCAACCCCCCCTTCGCCTGCTCGATCCGCCCGATCGTCGCTGCGATCGTCTCGTGCTTCAGCGCGCTTCCGTCGCCGCCGCGGAACGTGTAGGGAACGTCCGAATGCTGCAGCAGGCTCAGCCATCGGCCGGCATTGTCGAGCTCGGCATCCAGCAGCGAAGCGATGCGGCGCACGACGGCGCCTGCCTCCGGCTCCTCCTGTACGGCGCGCAGCCGATCGGCCAGATAGCTGAGCTCCAGGTGGTGGAGCCTGCACTTCACCATATGCCCGAGCATGGCCACGGCCTCGCGCTGCAATCCGAAGCCGGCCCGCTTCTCCTCGCGCACGTCCGTCCTGTCGGCCTCTTCCGCCGCCAGTCCCAGCCAATCCGCCGCCATCCGGAACCGTTCGATCAGGTCCAGCTGCATGCGCGCCGTGAAGTTCGTCTCGCCGTCGACGACCAGATAGAACGAACGGCGGTTGCTCAGCCAGCTCGGCGTCGACCACGGCGTCTTGAACAGATCGACGAAGCGCGCACCCCAGTATTCCGCGTACGGCGGCAGGTTGCCGAAGCGCAGCACCCAGCTGAGGTCCCAGGGGATAAACTCGACGGCGCGGGCGGCGTGCTCCCAGAACTGCCGGATGCCGCGGCGGCCGTCGTCATCGTCGGCATAGTCGGCCGCCAGCGCTGCGGCTACGTCGTCCCAAGGACGGTACGGGTCCTGCGCGACGAGCCGCATCGTCTCTTCGTTCACCGAGGCGTACTCCAGGGGGAAGCCGAAGTATTCCTTTATGCCGGTCACGCCGGGCACCCGGGCAAGCGCCTGAATCTGCTGATAGACCAGACGGGGGCTCGGAAAGCCGACGATATTGCCCAGATCCTCGCCGGAGCCGCCGGCAAAGATCTCGCCGACGACCTTCCGTCCCTGGTCGCTTGCGATCGCCGCGAGATTGCGGAACCACTGGTCTGTCTCGTTGACGAAATACACTTCGTGCAGCGTCGAATGGAGCGCCAGCCCGATCGCCGGATCCAGCCGTTCCGTAATCCGGTACGTCTGCGCGGCGGACAGCTCCCACGGCTCCCACCACAGCTCGAATCCCGGCTTCAGGGCCTGCAGATCCTCATGCAAGCCGTTCAAAAACGCCGGAATCCGCTCGTCCGCGGCAATGCCCCGGCATCTCGGGCAATCGCTGTCCTCGTCGCATACCTCGGCCAATTCGTCGTACGTGTACACCTGCATGCCGTCCAGCTCCGGCATATGCGCCAGCAGGTCCGCGAACAGCTCCCGGTACAGCTGCCGAACCTCCGGACTGCGCACGCAGGCGACGGAATCGCCCGGCGAGATCGTGCTGACCGTGCTCCCTTTGAGCACGCCGTACGATTCGGGATACTTGGCAAAGTCGAAGTATCGGGGAATGCCGAACAACGCGAACGCCTGCAGCCCCGCCGCCTTGACCGCGGAGACCCTTGCGCCGAGACTCCTTCTGTGCCGCTCCACCTCTTCCATGTCGCTCAGCAGCGGGAAGCTGGCGGATACGGCCGCGTTTTCCAAATTGACCGCATCGATCCACGGCCTGGACCAGGCAATATTGACGAACACCGTGTTTATATTCATCGCTTTCAACTGCTCGATCTTCTCCGCGGTATGCTCCTGATAGAGATCGCCATAGAAGTTGGGGTTACCGAGCATGCCGCATACGTTAGTGAATCTCAACCTTTAATCGCTCCTTCGACTACGCCTCTTATTAAATATCTGTTGGCCATAAAGAAAATGAAAATCATCGGCAGGATGCACAGCACGATCGCCGCGTAAATATAGTCCCAGCGCGTGCCCTGTCCCAGCATCCGCCCGTAGAAGCCGTTCAGCGCCGGCATCAGCGTCTTGTACTCCGGCTGCGTCATGATCAGATCGGGCAGCACGAAGTCGTTCCAGATGCCGATCGACTGGAGCATGACGAGCGTGGTCGTCGTCGCGGCCGCGAGCGGCATGAAGATGCGGAAGTACGTCTGGAACAGCCCGCTGCCGTCCATTTTCGCCGCTTCCTCCAGCTCCCGCGGGATCGACCCGAAAAAGCCGGTGTACAAAAACAGGGACATGGGCATCCCCATGGCGCCGTATAGCAGGATCAGGGAAATATAGTTGTTCTTGAGACCGAGATCGCCGATCAGCTTGATCTGCGGCACGAGCATGGTGAACGTCGGCAGCACGATCCCGAAGACGAAAAACAAGTACACGAGATGGCTCCACTTGCCCGGACGCCTCGCGATAATGAAGGCGGCCATCGAGCCCGCCAGTATGAGCACGAGCATCGAGAAGACGAGAATGATCGACGTGTTGAGCAGCGACCGGAAATAATTGAGCTTGTCGAACGCGACGATGTAATTGCCGAAGTATAGGCGGCGGGGCAGCTCGATCGGCGACCGGAAAAAGTCGGGCAGCCGCTTGAACGAGTTGGCGACGATCGAGAAGATCGGGTACAGCTCCATCGCCGTCAGCAGCATGAGCAGGAAGGTGACGATGCCGCCTCTGACGGCTGCGGGAGACAAGCGTCTGCTGGTTCTAATCATTGGTCTCGCGCTCCCTCCTTCGCAGCATCGTGTTGGTCGTCCCGACGAGCGCAAAAACGAAGAGGGTGACCACGACGCCCATCGCGCAGCCGAGTCCGACCTTGTAGGAGGAAACGGAGTAATCGAGAATGGCGATGTTGATGACGCGGGTCGTCGTGCCCGGACCGCCCTGGGTCAGGATGGCGATCATGTCGTACTGCTTGAGCGAGTTGATCAACAGCAGCGTCATATTGATGGAGAAGGCGGGCGCCACCATCCGCCAGGTGACCGTGAACGTCTTGCGCCAGTAGCCCGCGCCATCGATCTCGGCCGATTCGTACAGCTCCTTCGGGATGATCTGCATGTTGGCCAGGTAGATGAGCGCAGTGTAGCCGACGGAGTTCCACACGCCCGTCAGCACGACCACGACCATCGTCAGCGCGGGATTGCCCAGCCAGTTCTGCGCCAGGCCGTCCATGCCGAACAAATACAGGAAGGCGTTCAGCGTGCCCATGTTGCCTTCCTGCGCATCCAGCACCGGCGAATAAATCTCGATGAACACGAAGCCGACGATAATGCCGGCGATCAGCATGGGCAGGAAAAAGGACACGCGCATCGTGCTCGTGAAGCGCGACTTGCGGTTGAGCGCCAGCGCGAGGAGAAAACCCGCGACATTCATGAAGATCGTATTGAGCAGCGCGTAATACAGGGTGACCGGTATGGTGGAAAAGATGTCGCGGGTGCGGAACATCTTCGCAAAGTTGTCGAAGCCGACGAAATGAAAGGTTTTGGAGATGCCGTTCCAGTCGGTGAACGAATAGAAAAGCGACGTTCCGCTGGGGTAGACGAAAAAGACCGTAAAGATGATAAAGGCCGGCAGTAGAAAGAGCAGCTCCACGATTTTTTCTTTCCGGTTGTTGCGCGTTCGTGTTCCCATCCTGGATCTTCCTTTGCAAGCGTGATGGAGAAAAGCGCGCGCGGGCCCGATTCGGAGGCGAAGGCGGACCGCGCGCGCGGAAGGCGGGAGCGGGTTACTTTTGCGCGTCGCTCATCCAAGCGGTTTGCAAATTTTGCAGCTCGGCGTTCAGCACCTTCAACTTGGCATCCGCATCCTTCTTTTCCAGCATGACGTTGCCGAGATTTTTGAGATTGTTCTGCACTTCCATCGGCCAGGTCATGAAGCCGTAGGTAGGCGCGGCGTTCATGTAGCCGGACAAGGTGGCGAGGATCGGGTCGACCTCCGCCTTCACGTTCGGCTTCGCCGACAGGCTGTTGATGGCGGCGCAGATCTTGGCGTTGTTCTCGTCGTTCATCAGGTAGCTCAAAAACTTCTCGGCCGCTTCTTTCTTGGCGCCGGCCGCGTTCGCGCTCATCGCGAACGCTTCGCCCGCCGCCGCCAGCACGGAGCCTTTGCCGTCTTGCGCCGGGAACGGGAACATGCCGATATTGACCTTCTTGCCGTCCGCCAGCTGGTTCAGCACCGGAATATCCCAGCCGCCCAGCTCCATGATGCCCGCCTTCCCGTCGATGAATTGCAGGACGGCCTTGGACATTCTATCCGTGCTCAGCATCGTGCTGCCGTTCACGTAACCTTTGTCGGGCCAGTCGATCAGCATGCGCTTGAAGAGATTGGTGAAGGCCTCGTTGTTGAACTTCTCCTCGCCTGCGCCGACCTTGGCGTCGAAGTCGGGCTGCTTGGCGTAGACGTCGGTGACGGCCTGCAAGGAAGCGATGTTGAGCAGGAAGTCGGCGCCGTTAATGAACGGCGTCTTGATAGCGGGATCGTCCTTCAGCGTCTGCAGGATATGCTCGAAGTCGGCGTAGTTCTGCGGCGGCTGCAGGCCCAGGCGGTCGAACACGTCTTTGTTGTAGGCGAGCGCCATGATCGCCGTGTTGACCGGCGCCAGCACCAGCTTGTTGTCGTACGTGGAGATTGTTTTCGCCGTACTGTTGATCTCGCCTGCCCAAGGCATATTGGACAGGTCGGCGAGCACGCCGCTGTCGTAATACGGATTGACCGATGCGCCCGGCCATACCGTGAAGATCTCCGGCGTGTCATTGGACTGAATGCGTTGGGTCAGGTCCGTATAATGGTTGGCGACCGACGACAGGTTTACTTTGACATGGATGCCGGGGTTTTCTTGCTCGAAATTTTTGGCGATCTCCTTGATCGTGTCGTCCGCGTTGGACCAGAAATGCATGACCGTAATATCGGCTTCGATCGGCGCATCGCTCGGACTCGCGCTGCCGCCGGCGGACGGAGCCGCGCTCGAGGCGGGGGCGGAGGAGCTGGCGTTGCCGTTGCCGTTGTTCGAGCCGCTGCACGCGGCGAGCGACAGCGACAATAAAGCAGTCAATACGAAAAAGGCGGTCGAACGTGTTTTTCTCATTTTCGATTCCCCCGTGGATTTAAAATGGATGTTCCTTGTCCGGCAGGTGCCGAACCCTCCCGGCCAGTAGCGGAAGAAAGTTCCGCTTTGGCGGGTGCGCACGCCAGCCTCCTGGCCAGTAGCGGAAGAGAGTTCCGCTATGGCGGGCAGCTCCCCCGCTCTCCGGGCCAATAGCGGAAGAGAGTTCCGCTATGGCGGGCAGCTCCCCCGCTCTCCGGGCCAATAGCGGAAGAGAGTTCCGCTATTGCGGCAGCTCGCCAATCACCTTTCAGTGGAAGAAAGGCAAGTCCGTAACCGCTTACAGCTCGCCGGAAAATGGTGAAACGATTCATTTATTTCCAGTGCGTGCCCCTTGTTTCATTGTGCGAGCGACTTGCCAAGATGTGAACATACTAGCACCGGCTTTCGATGCCTGTCAATCGATTTTGTGAATCGGTTCATTGTTCAAGCGCACTTGCTCCCGCATCACCTCCGCTTCGATCCAGGCGCTCCCGGTCTCGCCGGGCGCCAGCGTCAACGCTTCGCCTTCGGCTGCCGCCTCCGCTACGTTTCCATGGCTTCGCTTCGGGAACAGACATACAATCTGGCCGTCTCCGAACGTCTCCGACGGACCGGTATCGAATGCTCGCCAGAGCAGCAGGTCGGGGAAGGCCTCTCCGTCCCAAGACAGTCTGAAGGCTATGCCTGTTGCCGTATTCCGTACAGTTGCCTCGCTCGCTGCCAGGCGGCGCAAAAGGATCTGCCTGTTCTCCCTCGAAGTGCCGAACGGCGGCACGCGGCGCAGATCCTCAAGCCCCTCCGGTCCTTGCAGGTAGGGCCATACGCCCGTCTTGCGGCCGTCCGTCCAAATCTCGCACGGCGGCAGATCGATGACGCAGCTCTCGTTCAGAAACGGCCGCCCCAGATTCGGATGATGGCCCCAGGTAAAATCGACAGTCTCTTCGCCGACATTCCGAACCGTCTCGTCGATCCGGATAACGGAGCAGCCCCGCCGCAGCGCGATCGTCCGGGTCAGCCGCAGCGGCAACTCCCGGCTCTGCACGGCGCATATAGCCCGGACCTCCTCGAGAGCGCCCGCGTCATCGCCCGCGCCGCCGCGCTCGATGCGGTATTCCCAAGGCAGCTGCCAGACGTCGCCGTATCCGGACAGCTCGCGCCCGAGGTGCTTGCAGCCGCTCCAGGCATTCGGAAACGCTTCGATCCAGCCCCCGATATAGCGAACACCGCCTGCTGCATTTGGCGCCGCGAGCGCATCCAGCCCGGCGGGCGACCGCCATAGCAGCTCGGTGCCGCTCGCAAGGTCGGTCAGGCTCACGATATCCGCGCCTTTGCCGGGGACGATCGTGACCGACAGCCGATCGTTCGCGAGCGTGACGACCGCGCAGCCGTGGACCTGCGTCTCCCGCGCTTCCATTACCATCGCTGATCGAACGTCTCCAGCCTCACCGGATTGTCATAGCGGTAAGGCTGCTGCAGATTCAGCCGGACCCAGGTCTCGGGGTCTGCGACGAACCGGTCCCTGACCTCCAGCATCTCCTCGTCGCCGTCCTGATTGGCCAGATCCTCGTCGAGCAAGTGTCCCAGGCGTTCGCAGGCTACCGCGTATTTCTCCTTATTGCCCTGCTTCAACGCCACCCGTACGTCGTAGGCGGCGATCGTCTCCAGATAGTGCAGCGACGATCCCCTAAGAGACGACGCGAGCCAGTTCAAGTCCGCGATCTGATCGCGGACGTCGTCCGCTTTCTCCGCGCCTTTGGCGAGCGCCTGCTCCAACAGCTCCACCGCCTCGCGGAAGTAATTCGCAGCCTCGCCCATCCGCAGCCCCAGATCTTCGAGCATCCACGGGTGGATCGCCGTCGCATGCGTAATCATGTAAAAGGAACGGCGGTTGGCCTCCCAGGCAGGCGTATCCCAATGCCAGGCGGGCACGGTCGCGGCGTCCCAGTCGTGCTTGGCCGGCTTGTGCGTCAGGTTGCAGAAGCTGTAGCTCGCATCGAACGGGATGTGCCGGACGGCTCTCGCGGACAAATCCCATGCCGCCAGCAGCTCATCCGTCGCGTTCGGCCCGTATCCCGCAGCCACCGCGGCGAGCAGCTCGGACAGCGGGGTCTCGGGATTTTTCACGTATTCCCTGAACAGATCGGTGTTGACCGACATCTTGGATACCGCGATGCCGAAGTGCTCCCGGATGCCGACCACGCCATCGATCGCGCGGAACGCCTCGGCCTGCTCGTAGACCAGCTCTGGACAAGGCAGCTTCTGCACGGAGTGGCAGCCGATCTGGCAGCCCGTGAACTGCATCTCCCCGATGACCGGGATGCCCCGCTCGGCCGCGATGCGGATCGTGTTGCGCACCCACAGATCCGAGGTGTTGCTCGGATACGTCTCCGCGATCGAATTGTTGATGATGATGCCGAAGCGTTCGGGGCGGACGGCCTGCATGATCCGGTAGGTCTGGCCGGCCGATATCTCCCATGGCTGCCACCAGAGCCTCGCGCCAGCTCTGCCTTGTTGAAGCGCATCCTGCATCAGATTGAGAAAGCGCGGCAGCCGCTCGTGCAGCGGCACGCCGGCGCACCGCGGGCAATCGCCGAATTCGCTGCACAGCCACGAATCCTGGTCGAAGGTATAGATCATCACGTCGGCGATCTCGGGAAATTCCCGCAAAAACGCGACCAGCCGCTCCGTATAATTGGCGACCACCTGCGGGTCCTGGATGCATGCCGGCGTGATGACGGAATAGCTTTCCTTCACGTTCAACAGCTGAGGAACGCCGAAGTGAGGCATGACGCGAATCCCGTGTTTTTGCGCCTGTGCGATGCGGAACCGGAACTGCGCCCGCTTTTCGTCGTCGATATCCTCCATATTCAGCACTTCGCCGCCCGGACGGCCGCCCCAGCCCAGATTCAACTGAAGCAGATTGATGCCGAGCCCTTGCAGGGCCGCCATCTGCTCGTCGTTCCACTCGTTCTCCAGCGCTTCCGGATTGCCGACGATCCCGCCGACCCAGTCGAACTTTTTGTCACGCATCGTTTGCCGCTCCTTCCTTCGTCGCCGATCCGGCCGCAGCAGGCACGCCGAACACTCGCCTGATCGCTTCCAGATACGCGTTGCCGTACTCGGTATCCGGCAGCAGGTAGCTGCCCTCGGTCCATTCGTTCCAAGCGTTCACGTAGACGATCTTGTGCGCGTACGGCTGCCGCAAAGCGAAGTCCCTCGCCATGCGGGCAGCCCGCTCGAAGTTCTCCGGCGTGTTGTTCTCCACGACCGGGTACCACGGGTAGCCCTCCATCATCCCGCCTGCGCCGGCGAATTGCTCTCCCCGGGGCGAGGAATCCCACCCTTGCGTCAGAATCGGATAGTACGGAATGCGCAGCTTGCCCGCCATCTTCTCCCAATGCGCCTCCGCTCTCGGCAGGCTGTCCGCGAAGTTCTGCCGCTTCGGCGCACGGGAGTCGAATACATTTTCCGGATCGCCGATATTCGCGCCGTACGTCTCGTCCCAGATCGTCTGGTAGTTCGTCGCGCTGGCGATGCCGAGCTCCTCCAGCCGCTCTTCCGCCTCGTGGTAGAAGCCCATTACGTTCCAGTGCAGACCTGGCAGACCCGCGCGGCTTAGCCTCTCCTCGAACCGGTCCAGCAGACGCTTGGCGCCTTCGATGCCGATCTTGCCGACCATGTCGTTCAGGTCGAAGACCGAGACGACGGGCTTGCCGCCGATCGTCCAAATGCGCGGGTGGCTCAAATACTTCTCGATCCACTCGTCGACGAGCCCCTCCATCGCCTTGTCGTCGTATTCGCTCGGGAAGATCATCGCTTTTTCCTTGGAACGCGGCATGGGAAAAATATGCTTCCAGTCGTGATTGGCCCACATAATGCCGAACTTCATGCGATGATTGTTGGATGCGCGGAGAAGCGCCTCGTCCAGCGGACGGTTCAGATAAGGTCCGCCTTCGTACCAGTACCAGTCGACATGGAAAACGGTAATGCCGTGATCGGCGGCGAGATCGATCTGGCGTTCGGCGTATTCCACGCTCGCCTCGTCGAAGCGGCCCCAGGCAGGCACCCTTGGCTGGCGATGACCTTCGTACAACGGCCTGGCTTTTTTGACCAGCTCCCATTCCGTCCAGCCTTTGCCGTGCAGCTTTTCATTTCTCGGATCGACGTGCCAGCTCGGAAAATAAATGGCCGCCACGTCGAAACCCGCGCTTCGGTCGCTCATTCAAACAACCCCTTGATTGTCATTTCTAAAAATGAACCGATTCATTAAATGACTAAAAAAATATTCATTAAACAAAGAATTACAAATATAATAATGAACCGTTTCATATTGATCTTATCATCCGCTTTTCTTTGTGTCAACGCTTTCATTTATACGCAGCGCCGATCAGTTTAGAACCTGCCCGCGGCGCCCTTAAGCGCCGCCTGCACGGTCAGCTCCCGTCTCCCCGAACGAAGCCGAATCGAAAAACACCAGCTCGCGGTCGCTTCCGAATTTGCCTGCGTACCTCGCCTGCTCGAGCATGATCGCTTCGGGGCTCATACCCGGCGTATAAATGCCGATCGCGATGCGGCTTAACGCCGACTCCCGAACGGCTTGAACGATATGCTCGTCCCCGTCGAAGGACAAGCCGAACACGGTGAGTCCGCCGGTCAGGCGCTTCAGGCTGTCGTAGCAGAACGAGAGGTACTCATTTTCTAGAATGCGCGACATCTTGTGGCGGCTCAGCCCTTCGGACACGAACAGCGGCATTGCGTCCCCGCTCCGGTACAGCTGGTCCAGCGTGCGCGGCAGCGTCAGTTGGCGACTCTCGGCCACGATCTTGCGCGTGAGCTTGTCCTCCGTGTAGAGGTGCAGCGCGCCGTGCAGGTAATACAGCGGGATGCGCTCCGCGTACTTCTCCGGCACTAGAGACGAGAAGCAGCAGTCGAAGAAGTAATCCTTGAAGGATGATGGCGCCGTCATAATGGCCCAATAGGGAATAAGGTCGTACGAGGTAGTGAAAATTGCTTCGAAACGGGCAAGCCGCACGCCAAGCTCGGCAAGCCTGCCGTGTCTGCGGCCTTCCGCGGGCTGCGCGCCTGCCGGCGTGTCGATGTCTGTCTTCTCCGGGTGCACCTGCTGCACGACCCGGACGAGCGCATGGCGGATGTCCGCGTAGAGATCCGGCAGTCTGCCGCTGGCATTGCCGACGAGCCCGTTGAGGCTGATCGCCTGGTTGATCTCGCGGAGGGCCAGCTCAAAGTTGGTCGTGCCGAGCGCCGCGAAGATCGCGGACACCGTCTCTTCCATAATAGGCACGGCAGCTTGATAGAGCGAGCCGTAGCTGAATCTCGGCGAATAGGAGATCGACAGCCCGTTGCCCGCCAGCAGCGCGTCCGCGTGCGCTTCCTGGATATCCCGATAAGCATACATCTCGTAGCGAAAAGACATATGGCGCCTCCCCCGGCAATCCCGAATCTCGCATCCCGGCGGCGCCGGGCTTTGACTCGAGTATACCAGACAGGGAGGCGCCATGCCTTCCTTGTAGGCTCGTGCGTGTGCTTTCCCTCGAAAGCACTTCGCACCGCCGGCACTGACCACGCTCGCAAGTGCTTTCCCTCGGCAGCACTTCGCGCCGCCGGCCCTGCCCGCGCTCGCAAGTGCTTTCCCTCGGCAGCACTTCGCGCCGCCGGCCCTGCCCTCGCTCGCAAGTGCTTTCCCTCGGCAGCACTTCGCGCCTCCGGCCCTGCCCTCGCTCGCAAGTACTTTCCCTCGGCAGCACTTCGCGCCTCCGGCCCTGCCCGCGCTCGCAAAGGCTTTCCCTCGGCAGCACTTCGCGCCGCCGGCCCTCCGCACGCTCGCAAGTGCTTTCCCTCGGCAGCACTTCGCGCCTCCGGCCCTGCCCGCGCTCGCAAGTGCTTTCCCTCGGCAGCACTTCGCGCCGCCGGCCCTCCGCACGCTCGCAAGTGCTTTCCCTCGGCAGCACTTCACGCCGCCGGCCCTACACGCGCTCGCAAGTGCTTTCCCTCGGCAGCACTTCACGCCGCCGGTTCTGCCCGTGCTCGCAAGTGCTTTCCCTCGGCAGCACTTCGCTCACTTAGCCGCGGCAAACCTCGCCTGCTCGTCCCTCATTCCGGCCGATCCAGCGAAAACGCTTCGCCCAGCTTCGCATAGGCGTTGCCGGCGAGCCGGCTCACCGGCTGCAGCAGCTGCGCGTCGATCCTGCCGCCGCTGAGCAGCTCGTCGGCGACATGAAAGCGGACGACGCGCCCGATCAGCAGGTCGCAGGCCGGCGCGTCTGCCGTTCCTCCCAGCGGATAGGCGTGCTCGAGCACGCATTCCATCCGGATCTTCGCCTCCGCGAGACCCGGCACGGGCACGGCGTTGCTCGGCACGGCCGTAAAGCCCGCAAAATCGAGCTCGCTCTCCTCCGGCGGAAGATTCGCCGCCGCGAGGTTCGCAGCGCCCACATTCGACTCGTCGGTGACGTGAACGACGAAGCTGCCGGTCGCCGCGGCATTGCGCGCGCTGTCCTTTTGCCGCCCGCCCTTGCGCTGGACCGATATCGACACCATCGGCGGATTCGCGGTCACGATATTGAAGTAGCTGAACGGCGCCGCGTTCACGATCCCGTCCTCCGACAGCGTCGTCATCAGCGCGATCGGACGCGGCACGATGCTGCCGATCATGAGCTTGTAGTTGTCCCGTTCGGTCTGGTCAGCCGGATCGATCGCGATCATGTTGCTCTCCCCCTTCGCCGCGGCCGTCATACGCGGCCAGCGCGGCATCCATAATTAAGCACGGTCCGCGTCCAGCACGCGAACTTCAATCGGAGGCAGCACCTGTTCTAGCTCCGCGCGTCTCGGCTCGAACCATTCGGGAAGCATCAGCCGCTCGCCGAGCGCCTCGGCCGGCTCGTCGCGGGCGAAGCCGGGCGGATCCGT
This sequence comes from Cohnella sp. GCM10012308, assembly GCF_042649185.1. Taxonomy (NCBI): domain Bacteria; kingdom Bacillati; phylum Bacillota; class Bacilli; order Caryophanales; family Paenibacillaceae; genus Cohnella; species Cohnella sp. GCM10012308. The sequence continues at coordinate 154,398 of NZ_JBHRYU010000005.1, read as the reverse complement.
CGCGATCTCGAATAGAATGCCCCCGCTCTCGCGGAAGTAAATGGCGTTGAAGTACTGCCGATCGGTAAATGGCGTCGGCTGGAAGCCGTGCACGACCGTCCGTTCGCGCCATACGCGATGATCCTCGTCGTTCTTCGCACGCCAAGCGATATGATGCACCGTACCCGAGCCGCCGTGGCCGATCGGGACCGCCTCTTCCCGCACCTCGACGATATTGCCCAGCTCGCCGTAGGCGCGGAACCGGACGAGACCGCCTTCCGAGCCGACTTTCTCAAGTCCGAGCAGCTCCTGCAGCGTCTCCATCGTCTTGTCGGGCGCAAGGCTGAAGAGGACGGCTCCGCCGAGGCCCTTGATTGCCTTGTCCGCCGGCACCCCGCCGAACGACCACTTGCTCGGCTCGCCCTGCTCGCGCTCGACCAGCTCGAGCTGCAGCTCGTCGCGATCGCGGAATCTTAGGAAGGTTTCTCCGAACCGCATCGTCCGCTCGTAGTCGATCCCCAGCTTCGCGAGGCGTCCTTCCCAGAAGGAGAGCGCGCCTACCGGCACGGCGAACGTCGACCAGCCTACCTGACCGCCGCCGATCAGTCCCTTGCGGCCGTGCTCGAACGGAAAAAACGTAATCGCCGTCCCGGGGCTTCCGCCTTCGTTGCCGAAGTAGAGGTGGTAAACCTCCGGGCCGTCGAAGTTTACCGTCTTTTTCACGAGCCTCAGCCCAAGTACGCCTGCATAAAAATCCACGTTGTCCTGCGCGTTGCGAACGAATGCCGTAATGTGGTGAATGCCCGCCGTCTTCTGCGTCATCGATATCTTCTCCTTCGCTCGTTGGCGAGTTGTTTTATCTTTAAATTATTTATCTTTAATTTAAGATAAATATACAGCAAGATCCCCGCGATTGCAAGCGGGGATTTAGCGCAAGCCGATATTTAGATCGCATCCATGCCGGGATACCCCATGAACGAGAGGTCGGCCCGACGCGCCCCCCCTTGTTCCGACTCCTCCACGATGCCGAGCTGGCCGGCCTTAATAACGGCCTCGACCCTCGATTTGACCTTGAGCTTGTGGAAAAGATCCGTCAGCGCGTACTCGAGCGACCGCTGGCTGATCAGCAGCGCCTGCGCGATTTCCTTGTTGCTCTTGCCGCGGGAAATCTCCGTCAGAATCTGCTTGTCTCTATCGGACACGGCCGCGTTCGTCGGATCGGAACGCGGCTCGGGCCGAGGCTCGCTCGGGCGCCTGAGCTGCTTGAGCAGCTCCAGGGGCAGCACGGCCTCCCCGCGCGACGCGCACCGGACCGCGGTGACGAGCTGCTCCCGGTTCACCGTCTTGGGCAGAAAACCGGAAAGGCCGGACTCTACCATCAGGTTGAAATGGTTTTTAAAATCGAAGCCCGTATAAATTAGAATCGTCGCGTCGGGCCGGATCCCGAGAATCCGCTTGGACAGCTCTAGCCCGTTCATGTCGGGCATCTGCAGATCGACGAGGATGACGTCGAACCGCAGCCGTTCCGTCAACTCTATTGCCATGGCCGCCGTGTTCGCGAAGCGGACACGGATGTCTCCTTCCTGCTCGAGCAGCAGCTTCGTGCCTTCCATGACCGAGGGATGGTCGTCTACTGTCAATACTTCTATCATGTGGTTCCCTCCCGTCGCAGCCCGGTCTAGCAGACAGCCGGTATGCGGATGCTGATGGAGAGCCCGTCGTCCGGAGCCGAGCAGAATACGATCTGGCCGCTCATGCTATGCACGCGTTCCTTCATGCCGTATACGCCCATGCTCGCGAATGCGCTCCCCGCTTTCTCGATGTCCATGCCGACGCCATTGTCTTCGTAAAACAAGTGGATCAAACCTGCGGAAGCCGCGAGCGAGATCTTCACCCGGGTCGCCTGCGAATGCTTGGACGCGTTCGCGAGCAGTTCCTGAACGACGCGGTAAATGCCCAGCATCTGATCCTCGCATAGCGTTTGCCCGATATCTCCCAACTGATAATCGATCGCATAGTCGGCACGCAGCTGCGTCAGCTCGAACAGCGACGCGAGCGAGGACGCCAGCCCGGCCTCCTTGAGCATAGGCGGACGAAGATCGATGCACATCATCCGGATTTGGTACATAACGTCCAGCAGCCCCTCCGCAATCGCCTGGAGCTTGCCTCGAAAATCCGGATCCAGCGTCGGATCGGCAAGCATTTGCTCCGCCTTGCGGTACCAGACGATCTGCTCCTGCAGCGCCGAGTCGTGCAGCTCCTGGGCAAGCCGCTTGCGCTCGTGCTCGTTCAGCTGGAATAGCAGCCGGAGCAGCTTCGACGGGACGGCCGTCTGCGAAGAAGCGGATTCGACCTCCCGGGTCAAATCCTCGATTACCAGGAAATTGTCGTAAAGCACGCTGACGTACCGGCAGATCGTCTCGAGCCAAATCCGAACCTGCTCGAGCTGAAGGGCAGCGGGACGTTCCCCTACGCACAGCACGTAAGCCGATCTGCGGATATCCCCGATCCGGATGAGATAGCCGGCCGGCCGGTCGACGACTCGGCATAGCGGCAGCTCGGCGCACCACGCCTTGGGGAGCTCGTCCAGCCAGCCCGGAATTCGGTTGCCTCCGCGCAGGAAGCTGCGGCGGCCGGACCGGACTTCCAGCAGGCAGACATCCTCGGTCATGAGCACCTCCCGCACGACGCGAACGAGACGTTCTTCCATCTCGGATACTTTTACCATACCGAAAAGCGCGCTCGAGAAGCAGTCCAGGCTATTCTGCAAACGGACGTACAGCTCCCCGTTTTCCCGCACCAATCGCTCGGTCTCGAGCCGCTGGCTCTCCGCCTGCTTGCGCTCGGTGATATCCCGTACGATCGAGATCGCGGCGACGCCTCCCTTGTAGGGCACGGGACCCGAGATGACCTCGACGTCCACGAACGTGCCGTCCATCCGCACGATCCGCTGCTCGGCGGGCGCGCTCGTGCGGCCGTCGCGGTATACCTGGGACAAGCGAGCCAGCGCATCGTCCAGACCGTCCGGATGAATCATCCCGAAGATCCGCGCCTCCGTCAGTTCCTGCGCGCCGAACAGCGCCTTCGCCGCAGGGTTGGCGTATTGGATCCGGTAATCCTGATGAAAAATAATCCCGTCCGGGCTCTGCTCGGCCAATTGAAAATCGATTCCCTCGTCTCCGAACGCCGCCGACGCATGCACGGCGACTCGCGGCACATCCGCGGAAAAACCGTGAGCGGCCAGCTTGGCTTCAGTAATGTCTCGAATGATCGCATTGATAAATTGACGTCCGGATGCGTCCGTCGGAAAGGCAATGCACACGTTCAGCCAACGCAGCTCTCCGTCCGCGCGATAGATGCGGCACTCCAAGTCGTCCGCCCTGGCGCCCGGCATCGTCATATCCAGCGCCAGAAATACGGCATAATCGTCGGGATGCACGATTTTCTCCCAAGCGCGTATGTCCTGGAGCCGTTCCTTATCGTATCCCGTAACCGTGAGCACAGAATCGGACAGACAGTCGCAGCGCCCCGTCTCCGCCTCGTACGCACACATCGCCACGCCTAAGGAGTCCATCATACGGCGCATTTTGATGCGTTCAAGGTCAAGCGAAGCGGCAGACGCGTTCTTGTAAGACTGATTACGGTTGACCGTCAACGCCCGCTGAGAGATGATCGGCGATTTTTTCACGTGCATTCCCATCCTCGTCCACCATATTCCATAATAAATTAAATAATGTTTATTTTCCCATTTAAAATGGGAACCAAAAGGCGTCTTTTCAAAATTCGACACCTTTCCTTATATTTCGATATATTCAGGTCTTTATTTTAGTCCCCACCACTAAACATTTGCTAAAAATGATAAAACAGCGCTTGTCGCTCTCTTTTTCTCAAGTCTGAAATGCGCCGAAACGAAAGCGGGGCTGCTGCATCTGGCATTAAACGCACGCAAAAAAGAGCGGCGCAGCGTCTTCATGACGCGCACTGCTCTTTTTTAATCTGCCGCCTGTGTCCCGCCCCAATTAACCCCTGCCCGTCAATTGGACAATTTTTTCTGCGATGCGCCCAAGCGGAACGACATGTTCGACGCAGCCGAGCTCGACCGCGGACCGCGGCATGCCATAGACGACGCAAGTCTCCTGCGACTCGGCAATCGTGGAGGCGGCCCCGAGCTCCTTGGCCAGCAGCATGCCTCTCGCGCCGTCCTGTCCCATGCCTGTCATGATGACGTAGTGACGCTTCAGCCTGGACAGGCGGGCCACCGATTCGAACAGGACGTCTACGGAAGGACGGTGTCCGCTTCGCAGCGGATCCTCCGTGAGCTTGACGAGGTATTCGCCGTTTTTTTCTACGACGGTCAGATGCCGGTCGCCGGGAGCGACGTAGACGCGGCCCCCTCGCAATGCCTCCCCGTCCTCCGCCTCCGAGACGCGCACCTCGCATATGGTGTTCAGCCGTTCGGCAAGCGACTTGGTGAACCGCGGAGGCATGTGCTGTACCACCAGGACCGGGTAAGCGAAAGCTGCCGGCAGCGCCGACAGGACGGCATCCAGCGCACGCGGCCCTCCGGTCGAAGTGCCGATCGCGACCACCTGGCCGAACGTTTTGAAGCCTGGAGATTCCTCTCGTCCGCTCCCCGCCGCAGCGCGCTTGGCAACGGCCGGCCTCGCTTCGGCCTGCGGCTTCAACGCCGCCTTTTGCGTTTTGGACGCCGCTTTGACCTTCGTGACCAGCTCCGTCCTCACCTTGTACAAGTCAAAGGACGTCGAGCCGGAAGGCTTGCCTACGAAGTCCACGGCTCCCCGCCGCAGGGCGTCTATGGTCGCGACCGCGCCTTCTTGCGTCTGCGAGCTCAGCATGACGATCGGTACCGGACGCGATCTCATGATGGCGGATACCGCGTCCAGCCCATTCATGCCCGGCATCTCGACGTCCATCGTAATGACGTCCGGCTGCAGCTCCTGAGCCATGCGGACCGCTTCGGATCCGTTCGTCGCCACGCCCGGCACCTCTATCTCCGGGTCTTCTTCGAGCAGACGCTTGATCAGCTTGCGCATGAAGATCGAGTCGTCGACCACCAGCACCCGAATCGCAGCCATCGCGTCTCCCTCCTTTCCTATTCGCCGGAGCGTTCCTCACTTTTTGCGGTAGAAAAAAGCGTCGGCCGTCTCCAGCCCGTACTGCTCCGGCTGGAAGACCTGCTCGGTCCCCCCGATAAATAAGTACCCGCCCTTGCTAAGCGACTTGGCAAAATTTCTAAATACGCTTTCCTTGGCGGCATCTGTAAAATAGATCAACACGTTGCGGCAAACGATCAGGTCGAAGCCCTGCTCGTACGGATCCGCGAGCAGATTATGCTGCTTAAACGTGACGCTTCGCTTGATCTCGTCGGATACGGCGTACGTCTCCCCCGCGACCTTGAAATACTTGCTCAGGATCGGCTTCGGCACCTCCCTGACCGAGGAGGGCCCGTACAAGCCTTCCCTTGCCTTCTTAATCGCCGTTTTGTCGATATCGGTAGCCAGAAGCTCGTACTGGTGCCGCCTAAGCAAGCCCGAGAGCACGATGGACAGCGTATACGGCTCGTCGCCGGTCGAGCATGCGGCGCTCCAGCACCGGAGCTTGCCGCGGCTCTCAGCCAGCTCGGGAATAATTCTTTTCTCGAGCGTCTCCCAGCGCTTGGCGTTGCGGAAAAATTCGGACACGTTGATTGTCATCCGGTCCAGAAATTCCTCGTACAGCTCGGCGTCGCGCAGCATGCCCTCGAAGAGTTCGACAAACGTGCGATAGCCCCTCCGGTCTCTGAATGTAGCCAGCCGCCGCCGCATTTGGTCCTCTTTGTACTGCAGCAAATCAATGCCGGTCTTGCTCTTCAACTTGGCGACGAACTGCGAAAAATCCAGATCGTCGGTCTTCATCGCCGCCATCGTTCATCCCGCCTTTTCTATGCTTTGCGCGTGCGGAACATCGCCACCGACGCATTCAGCTCCTCCGCCAGGCCTGCGAGCGTCTGCGCGGTCGCCGCGGTCTCCTGGCTGCTGGCCGCCGACTCCTCGGCCGCGGAAGAGATGCTCTCGATGGATGCCATCATGTCCGACGACTGCGCTGCCTGCTGCTCGCTCGCGGCCGCGATCTCCGCGACCCGGCCCGCCGACTCGCTCACCTTGGAGAGGATGCCGCCAAACGCTTCGCCCGTGCGTTCGGAGCCGGCCAGCCCGGTCGCAACCGCCTCTACGCTGCGCCTCGTGTTCGCTTGCATGCCCTTGACGATCTGCGCGATCTGCTTGGTCGCTTCCCCGCTTCGCTCGGCGAGCTTGCGCACTTCGTCCGCCACCACGGCGAAGCCGCGTCCCTGATCCCCAGCGCGGGCGGCTTCGATTGCCGCATTGAGCGCGAGCAGGTTGGTCTGCTCCGCGATATCGTCGATGACCGATACGATCTCGCCCACCTGCTCCGAGTCCTGCGCGAGCCGCGCCATCTGCGCGTTTACTTCGTTCATGCCCTGGATCGAAGATTCGACGACCCGGTTGCCGTCCTGCGCGATCTCCATCGCCGCATTCGACAGATCCGAGGCGTGCTCCGCGCTTCTGGCGACGGATCCGATCGCTTCCGACAGCTCCTTGAACAGCTCGGTCATCGTCTGCGCGGAGTTCGCCTGGCTCGCGCTGCCGCCCGCGATCTCTTCCGTGCTCGCCGATATTTGCTGCGCGGCCGAGGACACGTTCTCGGCCGAATACTGAATGCGCTCGACCGTCCCCCGCAAATCCTCGATCATGCGGTTGACCGAACCCGCCAGCTGGCCGACTTCGTCTTTCGTATCAATGTCCGAGGTGTCCCGCAGATCGCCTTGGGCCACGCGGCCGACGAGAGCGACCATGCTGCTCAGCGGACGGGAGATGTGCCGGGAGACGTAGAAGCCCAGCGCGATGCCGAGCAGCGCGCCCAGCAGGATCACGGCCAGCGTCGTGGTCCGCGCCGAAGCGAAAGACCGGTCTCCCTTTTCGCTCGTCTCCTCCGCGATCTTGACGTTCAGGTCGACGAGATCGCCGAGCTCCTTGGACATCGTGTCGCCGTTTTTTTTCAGGTCACCCTGCAGCAGTTCTTCGAACGCTTCGTGATCGCCCTTCCGCAAGTACTGAAGCGCGTTCTGCAGCGTAGACTCGTAGTCCTTCCAAGCCGTATCGAATTGCGCGAGTTCCACCTGCTCAGGCGGCGTGATCCGGGTATTCCGGTAAGTATCCACCCGGCCGATCAGATTGGCTTCCGCTTGCTTGATCGCGTCTTCGTACGTCTGCTTGTCCGAGTCGCTCTCGGCAAAAGCGTTGTAATCCCGAACGCTTACGCGGATCAGTTCGTATTGGGTTTGCGCCTCGGACAGGTTGGAGATCGGAATCAGGTTGTTGTCGTACATATTGCCCAGCGCCGTATTCATTTTGCCCGTCTGGCTGAGCCCCGACAATCCGATAAAGATCAGCAGTGCGACCATCAGAAGGAAAACGACGCTCAATTTCCAGGATATTTTCAAATGTCCGAACCATCTCATGGTGTTCCCTCCGTTTTTCGTGAACCGTTTACCGCGCCGTCGATTTGGCGAACAGCGCCGATATCTCGAGAATCAAAGCCACGTTGCCGTCGCCGAGGATCGTCGCCCCGGCAATGCCGTCCACCTTGCCGATGTAGGCGCCCAGCGACTTGATAACGATCTCTTGGTTGCCGATGAGCTCGTCTACGGTGAGCGCGAGGCGCTTCTCGGCGGAGCCGATTATGACCAGCGGAATCTGCTTCGCCGCGTCTTCCGTCTGCGTTACGCCGAATCGCTCCCGGATGTCCGCCACAGGGATCACCTGATTGCGGATCAATACGACCGGCTGGCCGCGCACGCTGCGAATCTCCTCGACGGGAACCCGCACGATCTCCGCGATATTGCTCATTGGAATGATCAACGTCTGTCCGCCGCATTTGACCAGCAGCCCGACGATGATCGCCAGCGTCAACGGCAGCTTGATCTTGAATGTCGTCCCGCGTCCGAGCTCGGAGCGAATGTCGATCATCCCGTTCAGCTTCTCGATATGACTCGCCACGATATCCATCCCTACGCCGCGGCCGGACACGTCGCTTACCTGCTGCGCCGTTGAGAACCCCGGGCGGAAGATCAGGTCGATCGCCTCCCTGTCGCCCAGGGCGTCCGCTTCCTCCTGCGTGATGATCCCTTTATTGACGGCCGACGACCGCATCTTCGCCGGATTAATCCCCGCCCCGTCGTCCTCGACGCAGATGACGACCTGATTGTCCTCGTGCGCGGCCTTGATGCGCAGGATACCTTGACGGGGCTTGCCTGCGCGTTCCCTGACTTCAGGCAGCTCCAGGCCATGGTCGACGGCATTGCGGATCAGATGAATGAGCGGATCGGCGATCTCCTCGATGAGGGTGCGGTCCAGCTCCGTGTCCTGCCCCTCCATGACGAGCTCCAGTTCCTTGCCCAGATCCCTGGAGAGATCCCGGATCATCCGCGGGAACCGGCCCATCAGCTGCTCGATCGGCAGCATTCTTGCCTTCATGACGCTCTCCTGGAGATCGCCGATGATCCGCGAGAGATGGTCGGCGATATGGCCGAGCTCGCCGACCGAATCGTCCTGGAAGCGGCGGCGCTGCGTGCGGGCGACCTGCTGGATGCGGGTCTGGTCGATCACGAGCTCGCCGACGAGGTTCATCAGGTCGTCCAGCCGCTCGACGCTGACGCGGATCGTCTGGGCCTTCGGCTTGGCCGCCGCGGAAGGCGGGGTCGCGGGCGCAGACGTCGACGAGGACGAGAACGGCTCAGGTTGCCTGGACGGAGCCTCCGCTGCCGCCGCCGACTCGTCGATTAGCAGAGCGGATACCGACAAGGCGTCTTCACGCTCCTGCGCATCGGCGATGTCGGCGACGGCGGATGCCGGCCCGCGATAGTCCAGCTCGGTCTCTTCAAGAAGGACAGCCTCGGCATGCGCGCTCGCGACGTCGGCCAATCCCGCCGCCATCGCCGCCAACTCACCCGGCTCCTGTGTCCCCGCGTACAAATAAGTCAGCTCCAGCGCATCTCCGCCGCTCTCGCCGATGCTCTCGTAGTCGGGAGAGGCCAACAGCAATTCTCCCCACTCCGTGAGCATCGTCTGGATCACGTAAGCTCTGGCGCCCTGGATGAAGCAATCGGGCGAGAGACGGACGCACAGCCAGGACAGGCGCAGCCCTTGCTCAAGCGCGCTTTTCATATGCAGGCGGATCGAAAGGGAGAGCTCCGGGCGTACCGCAGCGGAGTCGGGGACAACCGCCTGCGTCTGGACAGCGCCGGAAGCCCCCGCCGCCGCGCCCGCTTCCTCCGAGTCGAACCGCTCGAGCGCATGCAGGCATGCGGACACGTCCACCGTGATGCAATCCTGCTTCAGGATGTCTTCCTTCATCAGCTTCAGGTTATCGAGCGCGCGGAACAGCAGATCGATCATTGAAGGCGTAACCGTTCTTTCTTTGGAACGCACCAGATCGAGCAAATGCTCCATCCGGTGGGTCAGGCGCTTCATCTCTTCGAAGCCCATGGCGGCGGAAGAGCCCTTCAGGGTATGCGCCGCGCGGAACAGGCTCTGGATCACCTCGCTGGATTCGCAGTCCCGCTCCAGCTGCATGATCACCTCGTCCATTAATTGAAGCTGCTCGTCCAGCTCCTCTAGAAATACCTCTTTGTATTCAGACAACATATTCGGCATCCCCCTAGTCTCGAAGCAAAACTTCCTCCAGCTGCAGGATGCCGACCAGCCCTCCGTTAGCCAAGCCGATCCCCGTGAATAGCCGGCCGTCAAGGCCGCCGAAGCGTCCTTGCGGTGCCTGGATATCGTTAAACGTCGTCACCTTGCTGACGCGGTCGACGATGATGCCGACCGTGTCGACGGCGTGGTTCACGACGACGATGCGGGTCTGCTTCGTGTACGGCTGCTCCTCCATTCCGAACAGGTCGCGCAGGCTGAGCACCGGCACGATCTTGCCTCTGAGATTGATGACCCCTTTGACATACGGCATGACGCCTGGAATATGCGTGATGTCCTGCATCTTGATAATTTCGTGGATGTCCTGTATGCGTATGGCATACTGCTCGCGCTCGATGCCGAACTCCACGTATTGTTCTTGCGCCGTCATGGCGGATGCTCCCCTCTGTCGTGGCTGCCGCCGATGGCGGCTCATAACGGTCAGTCGACCTTAAATACGGATGCGGATTCGTGCAGCCGCTCGGCGAGCTGCGCAAGCGATTGGGAAGTCGACGCGGTCTCCTCCGACGCGGCGGCGGCCTCTTCGCTGGCAGCGGAGATGCTCTCGATGGAGCGTCTGACCTCTTCGGACTGCGCGGCCTGCTCCTCGCTGGCTGCGGCGATCTCCCCGACCTTATCCTCCGTGGCGGAAACCATGGAGAGGATGCGCTCGAACGCTTCGCCCGTCTCCTTCGAATGGCTCACGCCTTCGGCGACGGCCTCGACGCTGCGTTCGGTGTTGCGCTGCATCTCCTTGATGATCGCGGAGATTTGCTTGGTCGCTTCGCCGCTGCGCTCCGCAAGCTTGCGGACTTCGTCGGCGACGACGGCAAAGCCGCGTCCCTGATCGCCGGCGCGGGCCGCCTCGATCGCCGCGTTCAGCGCCAGCAGGTTCGTCTGCTCGGCGATGTCGCCGATGACTTCGAGAATATCGCCGATCTTGGCGCTGTCCTCGGCCAGATGCGCGACCTGCTTGCTGACTTGTCCCATGCTGGCCACCGACCGGTTGACGACGGCGCCGCCGTCCCGGGCGATCGACGAGGTCTGCGACGCCAGCAGCGCAGCCGACTCCGCGCCCTCGGCGACGGCCGCGATCGCTTCCGACAGCTCGCCGAAGCGCTCCCGGATATCCAAGGCCGCTTCAGACTGCACGTTCGTGCCGCTGGCGATCTCATGGGTGCTCGCCGAGATTTGCTCCGACGAAGCCGCGACGCTCTCGGAGGAGCGAACCACTTCGCCGATCAGCGTCCTGAGCTTCGCGATCATGCGATTGACGGCAACGGAGAGCTGGCCGAGCTCGTCCTTGCTCCGAACCGGCACTTCTTCAGTCAGGTCTCCGTCCGCGATCCGTTCCGTCGCCTGCATCAGACGCTTCATCGGCGTGCTGATCGAACGGATCAGCCAGAATGCCAACAGAAGACTGACGATTGCGGTAGCCGCGATAACGATGACGGTCGTATACAAAATGCCGCGCGTCGCATCCGACACCTCGCTCAGCTCGATGGCGCCCATGATCTTCCATCCCGTGAGCTTGTTCGTCGCGTAGGCCGCTTCTTTTTTTACGCCCTCCAGCGTGTAATTCACGGTACCTTCTTCCGAAGCGTATACCTGCCCGATATAGCCATTGGTGTTCGGCGTCCCCGGCGTTTTGGTCGGGTGCGTAATGTAGTTGTGATTGCCGTCCATGACCAAAATGTAGCCGCGCTCGCCAACCTTGTATTGCTTCATCTGCTCGCCAAGTTCCTTCAGGCCGAGGACTGCGCCTACGACGCCCGTGCCGTCGTCGACGGTCTTGGAGATGACAACGATCATTTCGCCGGTGGTGGCCGACACCATCGGATTGGTGACGACAGCGGTACCCGGACGCTCCATCGCCAGCTTGTACCAATCTCGCTGCCGCGGGTCGTAATCCGCCGCAAAGTTGGACTTTGGCGCGGCGGCGGTCTTTCCGTCCACCGTTCCGAAGACAACGCTCTGATAGTGATTCTTAGCCTCCTGGAAGGGAGCGAGCAGCGCTGCGGCTTTAGCCGTGTCATCGCCCGCAAGCAGCTTCGAGCTCATGAGACCCGCCATATAATCGACATCCTGCATGCCGGAAGAGATTTCTTCCTGAATCTTCATCTCCGCCGTCTGCACGCTCTCCCTTGCGGAGCTTTGGATCTGCGACTTGATTTCCTTCGCGGCGCTGCGGAAGGAAAACCAGCCGATGGCGGAGCTTGGCAGCAGCAGCACGATCAGCAGCACGATCGCGAGACGATATTTGATAGACAGGTTCATCACGGCACCGGTCTCCCCTCGGCTTTGAGCAGCTTGTTGACCGACTCGATGACGCGATCCTCCTGGAACGGCTTGACGATAAAGTCCTTCGCGCCGGCTTGAATGGCCTGGATGATCATCCCTTGCTGGCCCATCGCCGAGCACATGATGATTCTCGCGTCCGAATGGTTCGCCCGGATCAACCGGACTGCTTCGATGCCTTCCATAATCGGCATGGTGATGTCCATCGTCACGAGATCCGGCTTCAGCATGGCGTATTTCTCGACCGCGACAGCACCGTTTTCGGCCTCCCCGATGACCTCGTGTCCGCCTTTTTGCAAGATCGATTTGAGCATCATCCGCATGAATGCCGCATCGTCTACGACCAATATCGTTGCCATTGCGTCACACCTTCCCTTCCGTATCTCTCGATATGATGAATTGAAGCTCTCCTGCGCGTTCGAACGCGACGGACATCCGCACGACGTTCCTTAATCCGTAAATGTGCATTTTACCTGTGATGACGGTAGGCGGCGTAATATCGATCCGGTACCCCCTGCCGGAAACGAGCGTCGCCGCTTGTCCGGTGACCATATTGGCCAGCTCCCCGACGAAAGAATGAAGCATGTCGCCCTCGAGCAGCATCCCGAACATCGATTCCCCGAGCCTGCCGAACACGTCGCCTTCGCCCAGGATGACGACGCGCCCGTACATGTCTCCCGTCACGCCGATCAGCACGCCCCATTCATCCTGCCATTCATCCTTCTCCGAGCGAGGGTCCGTAACGCTGAGCGGAAGCGGCACGACCTGGCGAAGCGCCTGCAGGATATCCTGCAGCAGCTCGTCCGATCGTTCGCCCGTCCCGTCCCCCACGATTGCCGACGTGTTCGCTTCTATGTTCATGATGGCCTCCTGACCGGTTAATTCGAACTATATTAATCATAAAGTCCCAGCTTTTCTCTGTAACCGAAAAATCATTGCGCGGTACCGCAAATATTCGCGGGTTATCGTGAGATTTTGCGGTACCGCGCAAATCTTGCGTGACAGCCGATGGGAGGTTTAAGCATGAAAAGAGACCGACGCCAAGCGTAACCGACGTCGGTGATTAAGACCTTTGACCTATTCGATTCATCTATCCTCCAATTGGACTCCGATCCCGCGTTCTGTCGCAAGCGCTGCATAATCCGCCGCAATCGCGATATCGAAGACGCCCAGTCCCATCGGATTGAAAAAAATCGGCATGCAAGGCGGCATATCGAGCAATGCGTCCCGGCATACGACGTCCGCAAGCGTGCGCGCATCCGCCTCTCCGAGTCCGCAGGCTGCGTGAAGCCGCTCGATATCGGTGTTCTCGCGGCATACCTCGAACCAGTCGTCCACGACCGGTATGGCCTTTCCGAATACGCTGGCGGGCTCGTAGTCGCGCAGCGAGACATTGAGCAGCAGCGCGCCGGCCGGCGGCGCCTCGTCGATGTAACGCTCCGAGGATACGGTGCACGTCGCGAACACGTCGGACGAACCGTAAATCGCGCGCCAATCGCTCTCGATGGTAACGATATCCCGCACTTCCGCAGGCACCGTCTGCGAATCGATGGGACGCAAATCGAAAAGAGACACCTGCTTCAGCCGAGCGCCGAGCAGGTCCGCACACATGTCGAGGTGAAGACGGCCGATCGGGCCCCAGCCGACGATGCCGAGACTCACTTCTTCCGGCTGCCGCGCTTCCATATACGCCCGCAGCATCAGGCCGCTGACCGCGGCCGCACGCAAGCCGTTCAGCAGCGCGCTCCGGATGAAAGCGAACGGGATGCCCGTCTGCGCGTCGTTAAGCACGATCGCGTTGCTCGCCCGCGGCAGGCCGCGAACAAGATTGCCGGGGAAGCCCGCCACCCACTTGATGCCGGCCAGATCGAACGGCCCGCCGACATAGGCCGGCATCGCGATGATGCGGTTGCGTATATCCCCGTAGCGCAGATAGGTCTTGGCCGTACTGACGCACGTGCCATGCTCCCGTTCGCGGACGACAGCCTCGACGATGCCGATCAGCCGGCCCCAATCGATGCCGAGCGAACGGATATGCCCGTCGTGCAAATAGATCATCCGCGACCACCTTCGCTCTCTGTCGAAAAGCAAGTCTGCGGTTTCGGTGCCGGCTGCAGCATCGGCCGCGGGCCGGACTTCGGATTGGGTCTGGAATTGAGCTTCTGTTCCGGCTCCAGGCCGAGCTCTCTTTGAACCCAATCGTCGTCGTACACCGTATCCATGTACCGCTCGCCCCGGTCCGGCAAAATCGCGACGCACACCGCGCCGGCGGGAATATCCCGGCTCATCCGGCCGATTGCCGCGACGACGCCCCCCGAAGACGCGCCGGCGAGAATGGCTTCCTGCCGCACAAGCGCCCGACAGCCCCGTACGCAATCGGCATCAGATACGCGTACGACGAGGTCGGCCAGCGACTCGTCGTGCAAGTCCGGCACCTGCGCGGCGCCGAGACCGGGGAATCTTCGCCGGCCGTCGGCCCCGCCGAACAGCGCGCTGCCTTCCGCGTCGACCGCCACGATCCGCGTTGGCCAGCCGCGTCGCCGGATTTCGTCCCGGCATCCGCGAATCGTGCCGCACGAGCTGACGCCGCAGAACAAGTAGTCCACCGTGCCGAGCCGTTCCGCGATCTCGCGCATCGTCGTCTCCGCGTGCGCCAGCGCATTGTCCGGATTGCCGTATTGATTCGTCCAATACGCCCCCGGAATCTCGCGCACCAGCTCCTGCACCCGGCGTATGCGGGCAGGCAGGTATTCGCCCGTGCGCGCGTCCGGCCTCGTCACGAGCTCGATCTCGCCGCCGAAGCTCCGGATGATCTGCAGGTGCCGCTGCGTCGTGCGGGGATCCGCCACGCAGATGAACCGAAGTCCCAGATAGGCACACAACTGCGCGAGGCTGATGCCCAGATTGCCCGAGCTGGATTCGACGATCACGCTGCCCTCGGACACTTCGCCTCGTCCGATCGCTTCGCGCAGCATATACAAGGCCGGGCGGTCCTTGGCGCTTCCGCCGGGATTCATCCACTCCAGCTTGCCGTGCACCTCGAACGGCTCGCCGTCGTACAGCCGTCCCAGACGGATCAGCGGCGTACGCCCGATCGCTTCCGCGATGCCTCCTTCGAGCCTCATGCGAACCCGACCTTTACGTATAAAATATTTTTTTGATTTTGACGGCGCCGCGGCTCAGTTCGTCATCGAATCCGGCATGGGCGACGACCTCTATACCGGACAGAATGCCGCCGCGGATCATGGCGCCGATCTCCGGAATGCGATCCTCCAGCTCCGCGCGCACCCGATCGAGCAGCGCTTGGTCCGCCGCCGCGCCATGCAGGTGAACGCGCAGAGCGTTGCCCGCCACGTTAACGCGGACGCCTGCTTCGCGGACATGCCGGTAAACCGCATTCTCGATGTCGTAAATGCTGATTTTCTCTCCGTGCTTGAGATCGGGGCCGATGCGCTTCACGATGCTGTGAAAGCTCTGCCTCCGCACCCCCTCCACGACGATCGGGCGCAAATCGCGGACGACGTCGTACGTGACGTAGCGAAGCGCCGGAAATGCCTCTCTGACGGCCGACGAGAGCACAAGCACCTGCTCGCCCGCCGGCAGCGGCTCATACGTCTCGCCGAGCGCCTCGGCGCCGATGCCTTCCGCTTCGAGTCCTTCCGTCAACAAGTAGCGCCCGTACCGATGATCGAAATAGGCAATGGTGCCGATCTCGATCGACCCGTACGTGTCGACGAACGCGTCCGGCTCAAGACCGAGACGGCCCGCTGCATGCCTGATCCACGCCGGGGCCGCGATCTCGCCGACCAAAATGACTTGCCGTATGCCGAACAAACGCGGATCGTCCGCCGCGAGCAGTATGCGGTCGAGTATCGAGGGCATCGTGTATAGCACCTCGGGACGGATCCGCCGCAGCTGTTCGACGTGCCGCTCGATCGGCTCCCTGTACGACAGCGTATGGACTGTCATGCCAAGACTCCGGAATACGCTCGAAGCCGTCGCTTCGGCATGTCCCGTTCCCATGTCCGACACCGCAGTCCGATAGCCGCGGTCTCCGAGAATGTCGCGGAAGACGTTCTCCTTGATGCGTAAATACGCCGCTTCGTCCCGCTCAGAATAGTAGATGGCCTTACGCAGGCCCGAGCTCGTTCCCGAGGTTCGATAGCAGTACAGATCGCTGCGGAGCGCAAGAGGATTGCCTTCCGTATAATAAAAAGCCTCCAGCACGGAAGCTGTAATCAGAGGCAATGATTCCCGCGGGGCCGCATTCCAACCGGGGAGGCCGCGATACCATGGGAATCGCTGCGCAGTCTCTTCGGCGAAGGCCCTCCCGACAGCAGGCTCGGACATTCGATCCACTCCTTGCCCGTCAAGGTCACAGCCTGATTCGGGATGCTACCACCATATGTAAAAGAGCGGCCCGACGTTCGAGAAACGCGCGTGAACCGGATGACGCCGTACCTGTTGACAATCGCAAACGGCATTTGTCGTTCGTATGATGATAACAGCCAGATGCGGGGGTGAAGTGCCGTGACGAATCGTTTGAAACAGACCGTGTCCAGCAAGCTGGTCAAAACCGAATTACTTCGCGGAGGCAAGCTAGGGAAGCATGTGCCGCTCACTGTACCGTTCACCCGGGAGCGGCTGCAAAAAATGTTGGGGAAACGCGGGATGGTCTATGTGAAGCCCGACACGGGATCGCAGGGCATAGGCATATTGCGGGTCGAGCGAAGGGCTGGCGGCCGCTATCGATACCAGCTCGGCACCGAGCGGTACGACTTCGGCAATTACGCGGGAATGTACGGCTCCATGCGACGCCGCATGGGGAGGAGGCGCCATCTGATTCAGCAGGGCGTGCGCGCGCTGCGGTACGAAGGCAGGCCTTTCGATTTTCGGATCATGGTGCAGAAAAACGCGGCGGGCCGGTGGGTCGACACCGGCGTCGCGGGCCGCGTCGCGCATCCGGGCAAGATCGTCTCGAACGGCAGCCAGGGGGGCGCGATCTACGAAGCCGGGCGGCTGCTCCGGCCCTCGGCAGGTCAAGCGGAGACCGCGGGCTTGATCGACAGGATGCGGGAGCTGGCTCTGCTGACTGCGAGCCGCTTCGGGCGCAAATACCCGGCCATGAACGAGCTCGGCATCGACATCGCCGTAGACCGCGGGCTGAAGCCATGGATACTGGAGGTCAACACCCGCCCGGATCCTTGCCCGTTCGCCAAGCTTGAGGACCGGACGGCAATACGCAGAATCGTGCGCTACGGCCGCGGGTATGGCAGGCGATATTGCTTGAAATGCGGAAAAGCTAAAACAGGAACGTAACGGCCAACCATCGCCATCCTCTGCGGCGGAAGCATAGCTTGGCGCCGCAGAGGACATGAGTTTATTTCATCCGTTCGCGGAGCTTCTGAAGCTTATCTCCGGATAAACCCGTCGCTTCGGCGATGACTTCAACACCCAGCCCCAGCCGCAGCATGCGGAGCGCCGCCTGCTCAAGTCCTTGCTCAAGTCCTTGCTCAAGACCTTGCTCCAGCCCTTCCTCCATCCCTTTCGCGATGCCGAGCTTAAGACCTTCCTCCACGCCGCTGTTTCGAATCGCCTCCAGGTTTTGCTGCAGTCCCATGGTTACCTCTCCCTCCTGTCTAAACTGGTTGATCAAATCGTCGATAGCCTTGGTCGGGTCCGGCAGCTGCTTGGCGACCATATTCGCCAGCCAGTTGAGAAACTGGTTCTTAAGCTCTTCGGGCATCGCCCGCACCGTGCCCATCAGCTTCGCAAGCCGATCTTGCAATTGCTGCCGGTCAGCCGTCTGATCGAGCAAGAACACGGCGCCGATCGTATTCGACAGCTCCAGCAATTCCCGCTCCGTATACCGCTCTACGTCGATGAGTACATACTCGAAGTCCAATAGCTCTTGGCCGAAGGCGTCCTGCCCCTCCGTCAACGCGCGAAACCGTCTCGGCGCCGTCCACGGACGCTGGCCGTTGTACAGCACGATCGGAACGATCGCGGGAATCCCGAAGCGGCCGCCTTCCGCAGCCGGCCGGTTGCGGAGCAGATAACGCCATATCTCCACCTGGTACTGAAGCAGCCTGTACGGCATGGCCATATCCACGGTCGATTGAAGCTCCAGCAGCAGGTAGAAAATAATCTCCCTGCCCCGCATGCGGAGGCGATATACCAGATCGGCTTCCCTCCGGCCGAAATCCGGCAAGACGAAGGAATGATCGATCGCTTCCAGATCGGACTCGTCGATCGTCTCGGCCCACGCTCGGGCAACGAACGATCGGATCAGCTCGACGAACAGCTTTTTGCTCGAGAACAGGTAACGGTAAGACGTGTCGTGAGGGAAGGAGGGGACTGCGGTCTTCTTCCCGCCGCTCATATCCGCTCACCTGAAATAATAAGTCCATTATAATGCACGGCTCTCTGTCGCAAAAGTATTCTCGCATTCACCCTGCGCTCCCCCTCCGCTCCGGAAAAGCAAAAACCCCGACCAAGCCGTCATGGACGACCGTCGGGGTGTGCTTCACCGCTAACGTATTGCTTTTATTAAACCACAATCATCGCAAAAAGGGAATACACGTTCCCTTTTTTTATTCCAAGCCGACCCAATCGTCCTCGGCGACTGACCGCCAGCGCTCGCGAATCGCTTCGTACTCGGCTGACGACAGCGGGCCCTGCGCCAGCAGCCTGGCGTTCGATGTCCAGCGATCCGGGTTCGCGGTGCCGACGATCGCCGAATGCACGCCTGGCGTCGTCAGCGTAAAGCGCAGCGCCTTGCCGACCGTTTCTTCCAGGTCGCCTTGCAGGAAATCATATTTTAGCTTCTGCAGCCGCTGCCAGTAAGGATACTCGTAAGCTTTGGGATCCGGCGCTTGCGCGTGCCTCCAAGCCACGTTGGCGACGGGGCGCTTGATGACAACGCCCATGCCGCGCTCCGCCGCTTCGTTTAAGGTAAGATCCGCGGCTTCCTGATCCGCGATGTTCAAGGACGTCATCAGCGAATCGAACGCGCCCGTGCGAACGGCGTACAACGCATTCGTGTGGTCGCCGCTGTACCCGATGAACCGCGTCTTGCCCTGCTCCTTGGCCCGCTTCAGCACGTCGATGACATCGCCCTGTCTCAGCACTTCCTCAGAGCAGCTGTGGAGATGAATCACGTCGACATAATCCGTCTTGAGCCGCTCGAGGCTGCGGTCGATGCTCTGAGCCAGCATCCGGGGATCCCAGTCGGGCAGGTCGAGGCCTGCGGCATGTCCGCATTTGGTGAACAGGAAATAATCGCCGCGTCTGCCGGCAACGGCTCGGCCGATGAGCTCTTCGCTGTTTTTATAGCATTCCGCCGTATCGATCAGGTTGAGCCCCGCGTCCAGCGCGCTGCCGAGCAGCCTGTCCACGTCCCGCTGAGCGGCGCCGCCGAACCCGATCTCCGCGCCGCCGAATCCAAGTATGCTAACCTGCATGCCTGTCTTGCCGTACGCTCGTTTCTCCATGACATTCGCCTCTTTCCTTAGAATCTATATTTATTTTACCCAATCGCGCGCGCTCCCGCCGCTATGTCCGGATACGGCAAAGAGCGGGGCCTCTGCCCCGCTCTCCGCGCAATGTTCGGTATGCCGCTCTTTAGACGAACACATGATGGCCGATTTTCTTGATCGCCTTCAGCCGCTTGGCCTTGGCAGGCTCGAGCTGCGGATTAAAGAAAGAATAAGCGCCAGGAACGTTGTTCTCGCCGGACAGAGCGGCCTTGGCCGCTTTGATGCTGTCCTTGGAAGGCGTCTCCCGCTCTAGGCTGCCATTGCCGGCAGGTGAGAACTGTCCGGGGGCGTATATAACGCCCCGCAAGGTGTCCGGGTACCGGTCGTTGTGCAGACGGTTCATGACGACGCTCGCGACGGCGAGCTTGCCTGCGTAAGGCTCGCTGCCAGCTTCGGCCTCCACCAGCTTCGCGAGCAGCGTCACGTCGGCAGGATCGATCGCCGCCTCGGCCGCGGCGGTCGCCTTCTGCTCGGAGACGTCCGGATCGAGGAATTCCGGCGCGACGATCTTGAGCTGCTGACCGACGGACAGCGCTTCGCTCGAAAGCCCGTTGCGGACCTTCAGCGCGGTTGCGGTCGTATCGTGCGCCTCCGCGATGCGCCAGAGCGTGTCGCCCGCGACGACTGCGTACAGCTCTTCTTGCCGGAGGACCGCGACCTTCTCCTGCTCCTTCCAGCCGACGCTCGCGTGCATCGACTCGGCGACGACCCGCAGCGGCGCGTAGGTGACGCCGTCCTTGAGTCGGACCGTACCGCCGATATCATAGGTGCGGCCGTTCAGCGCAACGTCGGACGATCCCGCCTTGAATGCGAGCACGTCACCCAAATCGTTGCGAATCGTCGTGCGTCCCGACCCTCCGTCGTACTCGAGCGTCCAGTCCATGAGGTCCGCGATCTCCTTGACCGGCGCATAAGTCCAACCGCCGATCGTCCATAAGCTCTGGCTCAGGTCGACTTTAACATCTGCTATGTATAGGGTGCTATTCGTGCTATTTGTGCTTGCGAATGCCGCGCCTGCGCCAAGCGCCAGGAAAAGCGCAAGAGCCAGGATCGCGATTCTGTTCAGCCGTTGAATGAGCTTCATCTCCTTTTGATTGGAATGAAATCCATGATCAGCACTGTTCGCTATTATACAGACAATAAAAAGGAAAAATTTAAAAATGAGTGATTTTTCATCCTGGGTAAGCGTTTACTTGTCCAAAACTCTTCGAAAATAGCGATCATTAGCTATATTCGGGTCCTAATTTTGATGGGGGAGAGCAAGCGAAAAGGCCGCGCCCGAACCGGGTGCGGCCTTCGCTTTCACTATTTTCGCCTTTTTTTACGAGTATGACCTTGCCTGTTCCAAACCTAACGGACCGCAGCGCCGCTATTTCCCCCGATCCTCGCACCGACGCCTGCATTTCGGACACCGCATTCGTTATTTTGCCAAAAACGCAGTATGAGACGCGAAACGATCGGCTATAACGGAACTACGGTCCGCAAACCTACCTCAGAATCCCGTTCGTGCGAAAATAGCGGAATCAGGATCCTCCAACGGTCGCCGATGCCGCACAGAACAGCGTGCAGGAGCAGCTCCCGCATCGCCGCTCTCGCGAATGAGCCACTCCCACTGACAACCTGTCTCTTACTTCCCTTCGTTGATCGCCCGAATCGCCTCGACCGGCAGCTTCGACACGCGATCGTACGTCAGCAGCCCGTTGATCTCCTGCTCGACGTCGGTCAGCTGCGTATAGCAGTAGCCCTGGACGACGCCCGAGCCGAGCAGCGGCTGGATGACGGCACGCAGCCGCGCCGCGAAGTCCTCGTCGCTGTCCGCGCCGGAGTAGCCCCAGCCCTCCCACTCGCTTTTTTTGTAGGCGATGCCGCCGAACTCGGTCACGAGAATCGGCTGGCCTTCGTACGCATGGCCTCCGACGGTTAACCGGCGGCCGGAAGGCATGCCGTTCACGGCACGCTCGGCTTCCGCGTAGCGCGCCTCCAGCACCTCGCGCCGATACTCGTAATCGTGAATGTTGAGCAAATCCGTCTTTACCATTTCCCAGCCGTCATTCGAGACGACCAGGCGCGTCGCGTCCAGCGACTTGGTCAGATGATACATCGTGAGCGCATGGTGCTGCTGCTGCACGTCGATCTGAATGTTCGGCACGCCCCAGCTCTCGTTGATCGGCACCCAGACGACGATGCAAGGATGATTGTAGTCGCGCTCAATCGAAGCCTGCCATTCGCTTACGAAGCGTCGGACATAGGTGTCGGAATATTGATAGGCGTTGGCCGCCTCGCTCCAGACGAGGAGCCCCAGCTTGTCGCACCAATAAAGATAGCGCGGGTCCTCCAGCTTCTGGTGCTTGCGCGCGCCGTTGAAGCCCATCGCCTTGGTCAGCTCGACGTCGTTGCGGACGGCCTCGTCGCTCGGCGGCGTCAGGTTGCCGTCCGGGAAGTAGCCCTGATCGAGGACAAGCTTCTGAAAATAAGGCCGGTTGTTGAGGTTGAACCTGCCCGCTTCGACCGACACCTTGCGCATGCCAAAATAACTGGATACCTCGTCGATCGCCGTCTCTCCGTCGTAAAGCGTCAATCTGACATCGTAAAGGTTCGGCTTCTCGGGCGTCCACCAGCGCCCTTCTCCGTGATCGTTCAGCTCCTGCAGATGAATCGTGCGGGCTTCGTTCGCGGAACGGATCGTGTAGATGTCGCTCGATACCGGCTCTTCCTCGAACGTAATGTCTACCTTAACCTTCAGCGCCGGCTGGCTGCCTCCTCCCGCCACCGCCAGCCGCAGCCCGATGTCGTTGCGGTCGATATCCGGCGTCCAGCGAACCGAAGCCAGATGCGCGGAAGATACGGCCTCCGCCCATACCGTCTGCCAGATGCCCGTCGTGCGGGTGTAAAAGATGCTCGCGGAGTCGGACAGCCAGTATTGCTTGCCCCGCGGCAGCGTAACGTCGCGGCTATAGTCGACCGCGCGTACGACAAGCGCGTTGTCCTCCCCTGCAGGCCGCAGCGCGTCCGTAATATCGGCATGGAAAGGCGTATGCCCGCCCTCATGCGTCGCGACGAGCTTGCCGTTGACCCACACCGAGGCTTCGTAGTCGACGGCTCCGAAATGCAGGACGACGCGCTTATCCCTGAACGCATCCGGCAGCGAGAGGGTCCGCCGGTACCAGACAATATCATGGAAGTCCGGCTCGCCGATGCCGCTCAGCTGGCTCTGGAAGGCAAAAGGCACCTGGATGCGCCGGGTGAATTCGCGATCTCCGTCTTGCCACCGCTGTCCGACGCCGACGGCGGCGTCGTCGAACTCGAACTCCCATTCTCCGTTCAAATTCACCCAGCCGTCCCGCACGAATTGGGGCCTCGGATAGTCTTGTCTGGGGGCTGACTTTTGGATTTCGGACATCTGATTACCCTCCCATAATAGTTAACATTAAAGTTAATAATTAATTAATAAGAACTTATTATCGAACCCATCGTATCCCGCTCCGGCTTGATTGTCAACTCCCGCGTAGTATAATTAACTTCACGATTAACCATAGAAACGGAGGGAACGCCATGGAAATCGAAGTCAGCACCAACCACATGCAGCTGCTGGAATGCCTGTCGTCGGAAACGCGGGTGCGCATCATTGAGATGCTGCGGGAAAAACCGATGTACGTCAAAGAGATCGCGGACGAGCTGGCGCTCTCGTCGGCGATCGTAACCAAGCATATGCAAAAGCTCGAGCAGGCCGGCATCGTGTCCACCCATATGGCTGCCGGGACCCGCGGCAAACAGAAAATATGCACGCTCAGCCTGGAACGGCTTGTCCTCCTCTTCCAATCCGATTCCCGGAAGCCCGAAACCCGCGATCCGTCCAGCTACGCCGTCTCCATTCCGATCGGACACTATACCGCGTACCAGGTAAAGCCGACCTGCGGGCTGGCATCTCCCCGCAAGCTCATCGGCCTGCTGGACGATCCCCGTTATTTCGACGCGCCCGAACGCGTCGAAGCGCATCATTTGTGGTTCGGCAGCGGTTATGTGGAGTATCGGGTGCCCAACTACCTGGTCGGCGACGTCCGGGCGAGAGAGATTCGCGTCACGCTGGAGATCGGTTCGGAATCTCCCGGATATAGGGAGGATTGGCCGTCGGACATCGGGTTCTCGCTAAACGACTTCGAGCTCGGCGTATGGACCTGCCCGGGAGACTTCGGCAGCCAGCGCGGCAGGCTTAATCCGGAATGGTGGGGATCCAGCAATTCGCAGCACGGGGTGCTGAAGACGCTGCTGGTGAACGAGGAAGGAAGCTATATCGACGGCGTAAAATTATCGGACATAACGGCGGAAAAGCTCAACCTGACTGCCGGCGGCGACATCCGGCTGCGCATCGCTTCAGCCGAAGACGCCCGCTATCCGGGCGGCGTCAGCCTGTTCGGAAGCCGCTTCGGCAACTATGCGCACGACATAGAAGTCACCGTCGCCTACTAGCGCGCGGCTAGCCGGCCGTCTCCGACCTCATCGCCAGCATCGCCGCACATGTCTTGTCCAATCGGTCCTTGAGCAAAATTTGCGAGGAATAACGTTCGGGGATGCCGTCGAAGCCCCAGTGCACGCCGGCCAGACCGCCGACGATCGCGCCGATCGTGTCCGAGTCCCCGCCTTGATTCGCCGCCCGCTGCACCACTTCCTCAAAGGAATCCGAAGTCAGCAGCAGATGCAGCACCCAGCGGAACGTATGCACGACAAAGCCGCTGGACTCGCAGTTCGGCTCCGACGTCAGCATCTCTTCGTACGCGGTGCCGGCGACGGCGTCGGCGATCGCGTCGCGGAGCGGAACCTCGCCTTCTATCATGGCGAACGCGATGCGGTTATATATCTCGCACGCCTCGTTGCACCGCTCGTCGTAGTGCGTCATCTTCGACTGCATGCGCGACACGCGCGCCGCTTCGGCCCAATCCGGGTAACACAGCGCCGCGGGCAAGCAGCGCATCAAGGAACCGTTGCCCGCGCTCTGTCCGAGATTCAGGTCCGCAAGCAGCGCGGCCTGGTACCAGCTGCCCTCGTACGTGGCGAGCACGGTCCGGATAATGTTCCCGATGTCCTTGGGCTCAGACGCATACCATTGCAAGAAGCGCTCGCCGATCGCCTCGATCGGATCGTCCGGCGCGGCCAATATGCCGTCCGCCACGCACAACGTCATCATCGTATCGTCGGTCACCTCGCCGGGTTCGAGGCGCCATACGCCGCCCCCGATTATTTCCGTCAGATAACCGTGCCGCTCCGCAATCTCTCTCGGAGACATAAATTCCGTCGTACCGCCCAATGCATCCCCGACAGCCACGCCGTACAGCCCGCCCCTAATTCGATCCGCCAGCTCCATACGCTCCGCCTCCATCTCTAACACCTTCGAAATTTTAATGTACGCCTGTCTTTCAGCCTGTCTTCCCCTAGCCGTAAATCGACAGCTCCGGCGCATAATCGGTGAACCGGTACAGCTGCGCCGGACGCTGCGAGTACCGGTTGGACATCGCCGGACGTCCTTCCGCGTCGCGGACTTCCTCCAGAATGCCTTTGCGGCTCTGCGTGGAGGTGACCTTGCGGATAAAATTCTTTTCCTCGAATGTCGGCACGACGGCCGTAATCACCTGGTACAGCTCCGCAATCGTAAACGTCTCCGGCAGGAACTCCTTGGCGATCGTCGTCGTCAGCATCTCCCGGCGGATCCGCCCGAGCGCATCCGCGACGATCGACCGGTGATCGAACGCCAGCTCCATGGCGAGCGCCTCCTCGACCGGCCACAGGCTCACGTCCGAGGCTTCGTCCGACGTCCTGCGGCTTGCCACGTACCGCTCCTCGACGAGCGCAAAAAACGCGTGGGAGATCATCCAGCCGCGCGGATCGCGGCCCGGCGCGCTGTAGACGTTGAAGTACGCGAGGTGCACGTCCGATACGCCCGTCTCCTCCAGCAGCTCCCGCCGGGCGCACGCTTCGACCGTCTCCCTCTCCCGCGTGAACCCCCCCGGCAGCGCCCACATGCCTTCGCACGGCCACTGCTTGCGTTTGATCAGCATGACTGCAAGCCGCCGGAGCGGCAGCGCCTTCTTCGGACCCGTCCGCTCGGTCTTGGTAATGGTGAACACGACGATGTCCGTCGGCGCGCCGTCCGGCGTGCGAAATCCGGCGGCTGAATATGATCCTGCATGGTTATCGTTCATCGTAATTTGACCCCTGTCGCTTAGTCCTGCAGGTTCCCGAGGAGTCTGGCGCGTATGTCGCCGAGCGTTTGCTCGCGCACGAGGCGCCCGTCGACGAACACGTCCTCCAAGAGATCGTTCCCGCTGTATTGATCGTATTCCTCCTTGTTCAGATTATCAATACAGATCATGGTGCCTTCCTGCGGGACGACGCGTACGAGCCCGGTTTGCGATTTTTTGACCTTGCCCGCGTCCGTCTTCGGATCCTTATAGATCTTGCGTTCCTCCCCGTCCACGACCGCATACGTCGATTTAAGCGCGTAGCCGAACGTGTCCCGGGTGTTGTACTGGTAGGTGAACGAGCCGATGCCGAAAACCATGTTGGTCGACGCGAAGCCTTTGGCCGCGAGCCGCTCGCAGATCTCCCGGCAGCGCGCGATCGTGATCGCGTCCCCGTAGATGGCGCCGATGTGGCTGTCGAGCTGCTTGAACCCGCGCGCGGTCGTCGTGCCGCCGAAAATGTCCCACAAAATCTCGATGACGCCTCGCTGCGCGAGCGGGTCCTCGGCGTCCGGGTCGCCGCAGATGATCTTGACAGGATCGCCGCTGTCCGGACGAATGACGACCTTGCCGTCCCGGCTCATAATATCGTCCTTCAGCCCGCGGATGACGACGTCCAGAACGGTCCACAGATCCCAGGTGTCCGACACGATCGATACGAACCCGCTCGGGTACACCTCCTTGATGAGGTAGCGGTACGAAGCCGCTTCGTCCCGGCCGTGCGCGCACATGACGCTGTGCTCGGTCGCGGGGATCGACGTGCCGACCAATTCCTTTTCCATGTCCGCCCCGTAGTTGTCTTCGAGATACAGAATAGCCGGAATCGTGTCCGTGCCGGTAAACGAGAGCAGATGCCCCGCGCCGCTGGCCTTGGCCGCCTCGAGCGAGCCCATGCCCCGCATCGAGAAGTCGTGTCCCTGGAACGGCACGCCGGTCGCGTCGCCGTTGGTCCTGCGAGCGAAGTCCTCAAGAAGCTTGCGATATTCGAAAGCGAGCGTCGCGCTCGTCGCCGGCAGCCACAGCTGGCACGACATGAGCGTCTCCAGGTAATTGGTGAGCCAGAAAAAAGCGGGCTGCGTGTTCTCGATCGTCAGCATCGGCACCTTGACCGGCACGAGACTGCCTTCCTTAACGGCCTTAATCTTGATCGGCAAATAGCCGAGGTCGTGCAGCGCCTCGATGTGAGCGGCGTCCGGGTTCGTCTCGCCGAGCGCATAACGGATGACGCGCTTGTATTCTTCCGTCACCTCCGCCTTCGTGCGGCCGAAAAAGTGAGCGTTGAAATAATCGATCAGGTATTCCTTGATAAAGGCCTGGAAGCCGAAAGCCGCGATCTGGTCGATCTCGGGTATACGGCTCGCGCGCGCCGTCCAGGTCGAGTAGACGAGCTCCGTGCCTTGCGGGTATTGATTTTTGTGGCTCACCTTGTAAAAGTCGCAGAGCAGCGTGGCCGGGTATACGAAATTGTTGTTAGCAGCGGTCATGGCAGCATGCCTCCAATGGGATAAATTTGAATGAAGTCCGTGCTTGGTCCGTCAAGGATCGTGTCGGTCGTGAAAACGCGGTCGATCAATCCCGATGCCGGGAGCTTGCCTAGATGAACGGCGTTCTCGCAATGGGTGACGAGCAGATAAATCCGCGAAGCTCCGAGCTCCCGCAGCCGCTCCGCGCTTAGCAGGAACGTGCCGCCGTACGAGCACAGATCGTCGACGATAACGGCCTTGAAACCAGTCCGGTCGACGTCGCCCGCAACGTCCAATTTCTGAATACGCCCTGTCGCAAAATCTCTTTGTTTGCTGCCGACCAGCTGTCTGAAGCCTTCCACCCGGCCGTATCGCTTCTGCGCCCCCGCGTCGGGAAAAAACAGATAATCCGCCGCCGGATCGAATCCCGTCTCCGCCGTCACCCGGCCCAGCAGCTCCAGCGTCGGATACAGCGCCTCGCTGCGGTCAAGCAGCGCCAGCGTGACGTCCGAATGCGGCTCGACGACCGTAACGCGCTCGAAGTTCATGGCATTAATCATTTGTGCCGTATACTTCAGCGTGAAGGCCGACGCCCCCTCCGTCCGGTCCATCCGGCTGTAAGGCATATAGTAGATATCGAGCGTCGCCGAGCCAAGCCCGCGGTCGTCCAAATAGCTTTTGACGAACAGGAGCTTGATCAGGTCCGCGTCCGTCTCGTACTTGATCGCGATCCGATTGCCGTCCGTCCCGCGGGCCAGCGCAAGAATCTGCTCCCCCTTCACTCGCGTCTCCCCGTTCGGGTAAGTCTCGAATAACAGCGTCTGTCCGTTTAGCCGAATCATGTCGTTCACGCTCCCCGCTTCATGATGTCCAGCGCCGATTGCAGGCACCGGTAGGCCGAGCCGAGTCCCGCCCGATCGTCGAGCAGAATATTGAAGTAGATCTTCCTGCCGCCCGAGGAAGGAACGAACGGCGGATCCTCGTTGATGGCATCGAACGGAATGTCGTTGTCCGTCAGGTAATTCGCAATGGCCGGAAACTGCGACTTCCCGCAAGCGGTAAAAACGATGAGATAGGCGCCAAGCGAACGACACTCCCTGAGCAGCCGCGGTACGTCGTCGAACGAGAGGCCCGCGCGATGATAATCGAACACCGTGTTATCGTAGTCGAACGCGACGACGAGCCGGCCGTACTTGCGCCATTCCGTCACGAGCCGGGAAACCACATGTTCGTCTTCCAGATAGAAGTCCATCGAAGTCGCCTCGTTTCACATCGTCATTTTTATATTATCATAATGACAATATTAATAATTGTCAAGCGAATAGCGTCCGAAAAAATAAAAAAGGCGCCGAAACCGGCGCGCGCCTTACTCCCAAGGGTACTTCGTCAGCAAAAAATCGGCGAACGCCTTGCTCTGCTCCCGCCGAATGCCGCGCATCTCTTTGCGGTGCTCCGCGGTTTCGAACAGCTTTTTCTCCTCGTCGGTCTCGGGAATGACCTGCGGCACGGGCACGGGCCGATTGTCCTCGCCGAGGCCCACGAACGTGAGGAACGACGTCGCGGCAATCCTCCGCTCCCCCGTCCGCAGATCCTCTCGGATCACTTTGACGAACACCTCCATGGAACGCGTGCCCGTCCACGATACGAAGGCTTCGAGCGACACCGAATCCGTCTGCCGAATCGGGAGAAGGAAGTCGACCGAATCCGTCGAGGCCGTAACCGCGGTGACCCTGCACAGCTTGGATGCGGAGATCGATGCGATATCGTCGATGTGGGACATCAGCTTGCCGCCGAACAGCGTTTCGTGATTGTTGACGTCAGTGGGGAATACTCTGGAGGTTTTGACGCAGCGGGTTTCTTTGACATACTTCTTTTCCATTTCGGCTTGCGCTCCTTCATCCCATGAACTTCCTGCTCGGCTCATTGTCCCCAGCCCGGCGGTCGTTATGCCTGAGAGGAAAGAGACGATAGAAGACGCAGGGGTGAGGAGGAGGCTGCCGGCCGGGTGTCGAATATGGATTGACGTCATGCGTCAATGATTGTTAATGTCGTAAGTTGAGTGAACGTTAACGCCATCAACAGTGAAGCGCGTCTTCTTACGCGCAGGAAAGGAGCAAGCCCATCCATGTCAGTCGGAATATTGGCGCATCTCCTCGGTACGCTTCCTTACGCGCAATTGGCCGAACAGGTGGCCGAGCACCGATTCTCCTATGTGCAGCTGGCGCTGTCCAAAGCGATCGCCGACATCGACTTTTCCCTCGGCAAGCTCAGCCCCGGACTCGCGAGCGAGATCGGCGGCGCGTTCGCGGACAACGGCGTGCGGATCGCCGTGCTCGGCTGCTACGCCAGCCTTATCGACCTGAACGAAGACAACTATCGCTATAATGTAGACCGATTCAAGGAACATCTGCGGCACGCGCGGCATTTCGGCGCGCCGATCGTGGCGACCGAGGTCGGCGTGCCCCAGGACCCGAGCCGTCTCGCGCAGCACGCGGCGCTGCTCGACCGAGCGCTCGAGGAGCTCGTCGAGGAAGCCGAGCGATGGGGCGCCATCATCGGACTCGAGGCGGCGCAGGGGCACTTAATCGACTCGCCGCAGACGCTGGCGGCCGCGATCGAGCGC
This sequence comes from Cohnella sp. GCM10012308, assembly GCF_042649185.1. Classification (NCBI taxonomy): domain Bacteria; kingdom Bacillati; phylum Bacillota; class Bacilli; order Caryophanales; family Paenibacillaceae; genus Cohnella; species Cohnella sp. GCM10012308. Next base: position 124,494 of record NZ_JBHRYU010000005.1, on the reverse strand, counting down.
TTCCCGTCGTCGTGCGTCGGGGTCGTTCTCGATCCGTGCAACCTGCTCGGCGGCCATAATCTGGACGATCAGGACCGTGTCGTCGACGAAGCGTTCCGGCTGCTCGGACCGCGGATCGTCAGCGCCCATGCCAAGGATCTGGTCCGCGCCGAAGACGGCGGCGTCCAGGAGACGGCGGCCGGGCTCGGACAGCTCCATTATGCCCGCTTCTGGGAGAAGCTCGAGGCGCAGAAGCCCCGCGGGTTCGTCACGCTGGAGGCGGTCGCGGTGCCGCAAATGGAAGCCGCGGCGCGCTTCGTGCGAGAAGGGCGCGAGTCGGCCCGCAGGGGGTAACGTTGGCGGGTGCGTTTGAACCTGCGGCTGGGCCTGCGCAGCGCGCGAGTTCCTGGATGGGAGCATCTGCGGCTGGCGGCAAGCGACCGGCGCTCCGGTGTTCCTAGCCAGGAACACCTCCGACACGCGGCAAGTGCGAAGCGCCCGGTGTTCCTAACCAGGAACAACTCCGACACGCGGCAAGCACGAAGCGCCCGGTGTTCCTAACCAGGAACAACTCCGACACGCGGCAAGCGCGAAGCGCCCGGTGTTCCTAACCAGGAACAACTCCGACACGCGGCAAGCGCGAAGCGCCCGGTGTTACTAACCAGGAACAACTCCGACACGCGGCAAGCGCGAAGCGCCCGGTGTTCCTAGCCAGGAACAACTGCGACCTGCGTGTTCCGTATATCCGCGATTGCGCAGCCTGGACCAGCCGTGAATGCTACCGCAAAAAGGGATGAAGCAGCCCCACGCTGCCTCAGCCCTTTTTATTTGTCGAGTCTTTAAATCAACTTTTTCGCATACCACTTGTCCCCGCGGAACCGCTTCAGGAACAGCACGCCGCGCACGCCCCACTCGCAGTTCATCGCGAGCCACACGCCGATAATGCCGAGCCCGAACGTAATCCCCAGCAAATAGCCGAGCACGATCCGAAACAGCCACATGGACAGCATCGACGCGATCGAGGTGAAGCGCGCGTCCCCGGCAGCCCGCAGTCCCGCAGGCAGGACGAAGCTGATCGCCCATAGCGGAATCTGTGCGATCGCATTGATCAGCGTCAGCCAGAAGATATCGTCTACGATGTCCGCCGGCGGATGGAACAAGCTGACCAGCGGATGGAAGAGCGGCATCAGGATGGCGGTCATCACAACGAACGAGCAGGAGGCAAGCCAGATAAACGACTTGATGAACTTGCGGGCGTCCCCGACGTTGCGTCCGCCGATGCATTGCCCCACGACCGTAACGATCGTCAGCGACATCGCGCCGGCCGGGATCTGATACACCAGGGCGATCGTGCCGCTGATGGCGTTCGCCGCAAGCGCGTACGTCCCCATGCTGACGATGAACACCTGGGTAAGCATTTTGCCGCCGTTAAAAAACATCTGCTCCGCCGCGAACGGTACGCCGATCGTCATGATCTTCTTCAGCATGTCCCACGGCACGCGGACGAGCTGCACCAGACGCAGACGCAACGAAGTGTCGATTCGCAGGATATAAACCAGCGCGCATAAGGCAGCCGTGTAACGGGCGATATTCACCGCGATCGTCATGCCGAGCACGCCCATATCGAGCCCATTGATAAACACGAAATTCAGCGCGACGTACAGCAGGTTCATGATCAGCGACAAAATCAGCGACACCCGGGAGCGCCCGATACCCCGCATCGCGCCGCATACGGCTTGCACGACGCCGATGCCCAGGTAGGAAGCGCAGCTGCCGATCAAGTAAACGCGGGCATGGTCCAACACTTCGTCCGACGCCCTGCCGAACAGCACTTGCAGGAGAGGCGCGTGCAGCGACGCCACCAGCAAGCCGATGCCCAGCGACAGAAGCGCGACCGAGGCGACCGTGCCCGCGGCTGCTTTGGCGATCATCCCTTCGTTGCCGCTGCCCTTGTACTGCGCGACGACGACCGTCCCCCCGGTCGCTACGGCGACGAAGACGTTGATCAGGAAAATGTTCAGCGAATCGACGGTGCTGACCGCGCCGACCGCCGCGACGCCCGATGAGCTGATCATGGCGGTATTCACAAGGTTGAGACCCACGATAAAAGCTTGGTCGATCAGGATCGGGATGAACAACGCGATCACTTTGCGGTAGTCCATGGACGACCCGGTCAGACGCTTGTCCAGATAAGCGTGCGTCCGCGCCTTGAACTGAAGCGGTCTCACCTTATCACATCTTTTCCCGGATAATAGATTGCTTTGCAAACTTTGCGTCTGCGGGTCCTATTCTAGTGGCAAAAAGAAAAATCCACAACCTCGGCAGGTTGCGGACAGAGATCGTGTATGGGGAAAAAGCGTCTGCTTGCGCCGAGGAACGGCCTACAGCGCCGCTTTCCTTTGGTTTTTCCGATGCTCCTTAAGCTGGTGGTCCGACGAGATCAGAATCGGCAGCACCTTTTCGCTTCGGACCATGACCGACTTGCAGATCATGCACGTGGGCACGTCCTCGAACGAAAAGTTGTCACGGATCCATCCCTTGCAGCCGTCTTTGGTGCAGGACCAGATCGTGGTCATTTCTTCGGGCAAATTTTCCAACGGTTTATTCCAGGAATAATTCAATGGATCGTCCCCCTTCAAATAAAAAATCCCCAAAACGAGTCGTTCGGGGATTCGGTCTTCATTTACAGTTTGACGACATTCTCGGCTTGCTGGCCCCGGTTGCCCTGGACCACGTTAAATTCGACGCGTTGGCCTTCGTCCAGCGACTTGAAGCCTTCGCCGACGATTGCGCTGAAGTGTACGAATACGTCTTCGCCGCCTTCGACCTCGATAAATCCAAAGCCTTTTTCTGCGTTAAACCATTTAACCGTTCCTGTTTGCATGAAAACACCTCCAATTTGTACATGAGCTTCTCATTTTAGGTACAAAATAAAAAATTCATATATTGCACAAGGTTAGTCATTAAAATAATAACCCTCTGCAATAGATGAATTTAAGGTCAGCATTCCAATAACTTAACCCTACCACAACGACCGTAGAAAAGCAATCGGATCGCCGGCATCGATTCCCGTTCACGACCGACAAGACACCAGGCATCCTATCATGCAGGGGTGCCTGATGCCATCCGTCTTCGCCGGCTTCGTCAAGCTTGGCGTCTCAGCGCTCCCACGTATCGGTCATGACGACCGGTTCGATCCGGCCCTGGCCGATCCGCATGCGATCGATGCATAATCGGCGGTGCCCCGGCTCCGTGTCTCCGATCGCTCTGCGATGGTAGACGATCAACCATTCGTCCGTCTCCTGCAGGTGCAGATAGCCGTGGTGACCGGGGCCCTCCGCAATCGGCTCCTGTCTTTCCAGGATCGTGCCTCGATTCTCGAACGGGCCCAGCGGATTGTCGCTCACGCCGTACGCAACGCGATACGTCCCGTTGGTCCATCCGCCCATGGACCACATCAAATAATAAAGCCCGTCCTTTTTGATCATGCAGGGGCCTTCCACGTATCCGTCCGGCGTAATGGAGCGGAATACCTCATCCCCTTCGACCGTCAAGGAAACGAATCCGGTCATCTCCTCGTTCATCCGCGCGACGTTGCAGTGACCCCAACCGCCGTAGTACAGATAGACGGTTCCGTCGTCGTCCTTGAACAAGTGCGCATCGATCGGCTGCGCCCGGTGAAGGAACTTGTCCACCAAAGGCTTGCCGAGGTATCCCCGATAGGGCCCTTCCGGACGATCGGCCACGGCGATCTCCAAGCCGCCGATTTCCTCGTTCGTCTGGATATCGTTCGAGGCGAATACCAGGTAATAACGGCCCCCGTGCTCGATATGCGTCGGCGCCCAGACCGCTCTCCATATCCATGGAAAATCGGCCATATCTACAATGCCTTCGTGTTTGTCCCAGCGGACCAGGTCATCGGAGCTGAACGCGTCCAGATTCATCTGCATCGTATATTCCGTGAAGGAGCGCGTCGCAAAGATCCAGTGCTTCCCCTCATACGTCCTGGCCTCGGGATCCGCGTACCAGCCGGGTACGATCGGGTTGTTTATTTTCATCGGCGATACATTCCTTCCCGTTCTACATGGAAGCCGCTAAACGGACGCCGCTAAGTTGATCGCCCCGAACGGCACGTGCGCGGTCGGGTACAAGCCCGACACGCCCTCGATATGGCCCACCTGGTCGTCGATAAAAATGTGCGGCCGAAATACTTTGAGCACGCGCGCCTTCTCGATGCCGCCGAGGAAAAAGGCGTCGTCGACCCGAATGCCGGCGGCCCGCAGCGTCGTGACGACGCGCTCGTGAGCCGGCGCGTTCCGGGCGGTCACGATGGCGATCCGGACGCGCGGCGAGTAGTCGGGGTCCGCCTTCTTTTTCTCCCACTCCCGTCTCTGCAGGCGGCCGACCTCGCTGAAAAACCGGAAAAGCGGCCCCGGCGGGAGCGCCTCCCCCGCGTTCATTCGCTCGCTATCGTGGAAGCCCTGCATGCCCTGCGCCTGATAGATGCCCTCCGCCGAGTCGTCCGCGATGATGCCGTCGAAGTCGAAGGCGATGCGCAGCTCCTGCTCCCGGTCGTCGTCCACGAACCCGGTCGGGAACACCTGCGCCGCTGGCAGTCCAACCCGGATCGCCGACCGTACGTCGTCCGGATCCGCCGAGAGGAACAACGAAGCGTTGAACGCATCCATATAAGTAAAAGGATTGCGCCCGGCGACGAACGCCGCGCGCGTGATCGGCAGGCCGTAGCGCTGGATCGACTTGAACACGCGCAGCCCCGTATCCGGATCGTTGCGAGACAGCAGCACGACCTCGACCGGCTGGTCGTCCGCCGCCTCGCCGTTGATCATGAGCAGCCGCTTGATCAGCGGGAAGGCGACGCCCGGACGCAGCACCTCCTCCTCGTGGGCGTGCTGGTACTGCCGGTACTCCTCTTCTCCTTTTTCCTTAAATACCTTGTCCGAAGCCTCCAGATCGAACAGCGCGCTGGACGCGACCGCGACGACGAATTTTTCTTCAATGGGAAATGGCATAGGTACTGGTTCCTCCGTAAGTTTGAACGCGCGATCTCTTAATCGACGTATAGCCGGCTATAAAAAAACAAGTCTAATCCGAAGGCACGTATAATAACCCTTTTAGTTTAACAAACATGCGGGTTTGTCGAACAGAATCAATTCATCCGACGATGGATCGTCTTTGCTTTTGATGTGGCCCGTCCCTTCCGGCCGGCACAACCCGATACACCTGTTTAGGACCGATATTTTGTAAAATGCGGGTAGGCACGCTGGTCATTTTCCGCACATCGGTTACTCCCTTTGCATTTTTCGCAATGGTCAACTTTAGGATCTTGCCTCTTAATCTGGCCGTATGCTGCGGCAGCTCGGTGGAAACGAAGTTACCCAAGGAGGATGCCGCTATCCGATTGCGGAGACGCCCGTCCCTGTCCTTCACCTTATATATTTTTACCGGATGCAGTACATGGGGATGCGCGCCAAGCACCACATTCACGCCATTCCGAAATAATTGATGCATGAGGCGGACTTGTCCCCGATCGGGTCGCGAACGGAATTCTTTTCCGAAATGCAGGCATACGATGATAAAATCCGTCACTCGCTTTAGGCTGCGCACGTCCGCCGCTATTTTCTTGCGTACGATACGGTTGACCAGCCAGGGCTGCGGCACTTGAATACCGTTGGTTCTGTACGTATAAGCCAAGATGCCGATCTTGATTCCCTTTACATTAACGATAAGCTTCCCGCGGGATTCCCGGGCAGAACGGTACGTGCCCGTATGCCGCAGGCCGTATCGGTCGAGGACATCCAGCGTTCGATTCAATCCTGCCGAAGTCCCGTCCATGCAGTGATTGTTGGCCGTGCTCAACACATCGAAGCCGAGGCTGCGGAGCGTGGCCGCGAATGCGTCCGGCGAGCTGAACAACAGTCTTCCGGGCTTTCCTTTGAACCGGCTGCCGGAGAAGGTGGTCTCCAGATTGCCTATCGTCAGGTCCGCTTTCCGAAGATACGGCTTCACGCGGGAAAAAACAGGCGAGAATCCGCCTTCTCGCGCGGCCGAAGCGATCATTTTCTTCTTCATCAACAAATCCCCGACCGCAGCCAACGTGATTGTTGTCATCGCCCGCTTTCCTCCTTCTTATTTTAACGGATCAATCATGTTATGTGAAAAGTCGGGGCCTGTGTGCGCCAGACGTACGCAAAAGAAATCCGGCGCCTGATGGGCCGGATTTCTCTCTTCTGCATGCGCGGTTATAGCCTTGGATCGATCTCCTTCTCCTTCGCCACCTCGAACAGCAGATTGGCGGCGATCTGATTGAACGGCTCGTTGTCCCGCTCGATATCCGACAGCTTAATCGCAAGCATCTGCTTGCCCAGCCGATGTTCGTTGAGCGAGGTCCGCAGCTTGGGCGCAATGTTCTTCTGCTTGATCAGCTTGCCGTACTTATGCGGGAACTTGTAGTCGTAGCCGTAGATAATGGACAGATAGCCGGCGTTGCGCACCTTCATATACGGAACCGTGCCGGGATGCTCAAGCTCCGGCTTGATGACGATGCCTTCCATGCCGTTCTCTACCGTGAGCTTTGAGAAAAACGCTTCGGCGACCGCATAGGCGTCCGGACTCTCGAGATTCAGCGCTACATATTCGTCCTCCGACACGAAGCGGTAGTTCTCCGAGGTTTTGCCGTCCGGCAGCCGCTCGTCGCCGTTCTCGTCGATCTCCTTGAGCAGCGCAAAAGGCTTGTAGACGATCTCGGCATCTCCCGCATACAGCTCGAGCTGGCGCCTATACACTTCAAAGGCTTCTTCATGCTGCTGCAGCGGCACGCGCGCGTCCCTGATGCCGCGGACGAACTTGTACGTCTGATACTGATGCGAGCCGTATTTGTCGTTCAGCGCTTCCTTGGTCGCGTGATGCTGATCCTGCTCGAATCCGCTGTCCTCCCAAGTCTTCACCAGCCCGCCAAGCGCTTCATCGAACCCGTGCCGCTTCAAGAAATCCAGCTCTGTCTCAAGCGCCTTCCCGATGGGCCGGAACTGCCGCTCGATCAGCCCTTCGCCCATCGCCCTCCACGGGAGAAGCTCTCCGTCGAGCACCAATACGGCGATGTCCCGTTCCGACATATAAGCGCCGAACTTCCGTAGCAATCGCTCGTAAATCGGCTGCATGTCCACGGCTTTGACTTGATAGCCGTTGCGGCTGACCGCCCGGCACTGCTCGAGGTCCCGGTGCAGATACACGTTGCACCTGGAGCCCATGTACTTGGGCTGCAGCACGACCTCGCCTACGCCGCGCTCCGCGAAATATGCGAGCCCCTTGCGCAACGATTCGAGCTCTCCCGCTTCCAGGTCCTTGTCCGCCGGCGACATCGTTCCCGAGATAAAATTGATCCGATGGCGGGCGCAATAACGAAGCCTGCGGACGGACTCGGCATCCAGTTCCAGCAGCTTGACCTTCTTCTCTTCCCGGAAAAGCGTCGGCAGCTCTTCATGGAAGGATGCGGTACGCGACTTTCTGTTTTTGAAAAAGAGCTTGTAAGCCATCCGAACGCCCGTCAGCAGGTTGCCGTGCGCGCAGCCCGTATCGAGATGAATCTTGTTCTTAATCCGGAAAGCCTGCTTCGCCGCGACATGTCCGAACAGATGGTAAGGGTGATTGCCCGTCGCTTCTTCTCGCAGGAAGTTAAGCTGTTCTTCCGCAGGAAGCGCGCGGTCGAGCCTGAAGGTTCGCTGACGGCGCAGCGATTCCGCGTCGAGCTTGCCGATGTGCACGCTGCGGCAAGGCGCATGCGTGATATAAAAGGAGGATCTGCCCTCGCCGCCGACATAGCGGTAGAAGGGGCGGGAAGATTCCACGAGCGCTGCGAACTTTCGGAACAACGCCTCGTCGGCCTGCAAAGCCGGGATGGAGTCGAAGTATGCGTCCGTCAACTGCGCGTTCGCGCCTTTAATCTCTCCCTTTATATACTTAAGAACGAAGTTCTCATGGTTGCCGACCACGAACAAGAAATATTCCCGGTTGCCGTACAAAAACTCGACGATCTCCCGCGTATGCTTGCCCTTGTCGATCCAGTCGCCGACCAGAATCACCTTCGCGCCCCGCACCCTATCCGTCGGCGCCATGCGGCCTTCCTCGATCCGATAGCCGAATTCCAGCAGAAGTCCCTGCAAATCCTCGGCGCACTCATGGACGTCTCCGATCACGATATATTCCGCATCCCTGGGCAGCACCGACGCCGCGTACTCATTCCAGTTTTCCACCGCGATCCGGTATTCCGGGTTGGCCCGCCGCTCCTCCGGGAAATAGAAATCCTTGGCCCGCACCTTGTGAATCCTGTCATAGCCCTCGCGCGACAGCACGGGAAGCACGTCCTTGCGAAGCCGGTTCAAATGCGCGGTGATCAGCTTCTTGGACCGCTCGGAAGCATAGTAGTCGTCGCGTCTGCGATAATCGAACAGCACAACTTCGAGATTGTAGTGGTTATCGCGGGCGACCTCCCGCACCTTCGCACGGAAATCTTCGGCCAGGCCGATCGTATCGACGATGACGAACTCGGCGTTGATCGGAAACGAAGTGACCAGCTTCAACCGCTCGAAAAGCAGCTGAAACGCATGCGAGCTGGACTCCAGCATCAGCTGCTCGTATTTGTCGTAGGCGTAACCGAGCAATTCCTGGCGGATGCCGTCCGAGGACAAATACTGCACGTTGGCGCGCAAGCCCCGCTCTTCATCCGACAGTTGAAGCTGCGGCATCAGCACTTCCTTTGCAAACGTCGTCTTCCCGCATTCCGTCGCTCCTACAAGCATAAAAACGGTATGCACGCGCGTCGCGATCTCCATGCGTTATCCCTCCCCTCTGCGGACGATGACGCCCTGCGTCGTATGAATGCCTTCCACCCGATCTCCGATTTCCACGAACTCGCAAGCAAGCGGCAGCTCTCTTACCGTATCCGCGAACCATTGCCGGAACGCCGTCTGGCCAAGCTCCCACTTATGGTCGTCATGCCGGAACCCTTCCAGCTCGTAATAGCGGTTAAAGTCCGCGTTGGGCGTCGTCACGATCAACCGGTCAAAATCGACCTTGCCGCCGATCTGCCGGATGAGCGCCGCCGCTTCCTCCAGGCTCATATGCTCGACGACCTCCGTGAGGATCACGTCGACCTGCTCGCCGTTGTACGTTTCGAGGAAGCGTTCAAGGGAAGAGTACGTCGCGATATTATCGATCTCCTTGGCGGCCGCTTTTCTGGCGACGGTATCCAGCAGCTCTTCGTCGATGTCCACCGCGTAATAAGCGCTCTCGAGCTTGCTCGCAAAAGGAATCGCATAGAAGCCCTCGCCGCAGCCGATGTCGAGAATCGGTTTATCGAAAGGCAGCGCGCCCGCGATGAAGCTGCGCCGCTGCATGGCCGTACCGCCGAATTCCAGCTCTATCGCGTACCTTTCCGTCCGCTCTACTGCCGTCTTGTATTTCTTGAACCGCTCGCGCGAATGAAGGAAGTTTCTCGCAAACAAGCTTCGAATGAAAAACGGCGCATCGATGACGTTCAGGCTGGGAACGTATTTGTCCAGTACGGCGTCCGATATATCGATCTGCTCGTCTCCGAACATCGACAGGAACAGGCACAGCACGCTTGCGACATGCAGCAAGCCATACAGGCTTTTTTGCGTGCCGATCGTCAGCGTATAGCTTTTGTGCGCCCGGTGCTCCAGCGTGAAGGTATAATCGGTCAGGTGCTTTTCAAAAAATTGAATATAGCGAAGCCGATCGACGTGGATCATGTTGATGAAAAAAACGTGCTCGCTGCCTTCTGCGTCGCGTTCGTCCTGCTTTTTGAACGGCGCTGCGAAAAACTCGTTGATCGCGTTCAGCGGAAACAGCGGCGTGTTGTACCTGGACACATTCAAGTATTCAAAGCTCTCGTCTTCCTGCTTTTTATAGGAGATATCGTTGTCGGCATCCTTGAAATAAACGTTGTACGTCGCATCGTCCGAATACCAGCCGTAGGTCATGCCTTGGCGCACTTGCCGGAGCTGCATGCCGGCGGACGGATTTTTTCGGATGAGAAACGTAAACTGCGGATTGCTCGACTTGAGTTGAACAATGGCCAATGGAAGTCATCCTCTCTGTGGGACGCGAAAAAGCGAGACGTCGGCTAATCCTTGTAAGGATCGAATTCGTCGGCGCCGGCCATGCACACCCCGATCGGCTTCAGCACATGCATGACGTCAATTGTCTCGGCATGGGCATCCAGCACCTCCTGCAGCCGGCGATAAACGAACGGACTCTCGTCCGTCCCAGCGCCCCGCAGCACGACGCCGAATTCGCGGACCGCCCGCTTCATTTGCTCCGTCGTGATTTGTCCGCCCGAACGGGTGCGGGTCTTCCAGTTCATCTTGCCTGCCGCTTGCGTACGGCTCATAACGCGGCCAGCGCCATGGACCGTGCTGTAGTAGGAGTCGCGATTTTCCGCCGTGTCCTTGCCGCGGACGATGACCGAGATATCGCCCATGCTGCCGCCGATAAATCCAAGCTGTCCCGGCGCCGAAGGCGTCGCGCCTTTGCGCACGACGATCGTATCCTTGCCGCCGTGCGTCTCGCGCCACGCGTAGTTATGGTGGTTGTGGACCTCGAAGTCCGCCTCCGCGCCTACGATCGACAGCACCTGCCGGATCACGTAGTCGCGCCCGGCATACGCGTACCGGCCGGCCAGCTTCATTGCCCTGTAGTACAAGTCGCCGAGCTCGCTATCGAGATCGAACAATACGGGCGGCTGATCCATCTTTTCACCTGGTGCGTTGCCCAGAAACTCGCGACCTGCCGCAAGGTTCAGGAAGCCGCTGGCCGTCCTGTGGCCGAAGCCCCGGCTGCCGAAGTGATTGCCGATCCATAGGCGGCCCGTGGCGGGTTCGACGAACAAGTCGACGTAGTGATTGCCGCTGCCGACCGTTCCGAGCTGGTCGCGCGCGAGCTTCTTCAGCTTGTCGTGCTCCTGCCGCCCGATCGCCGAATATGCGCTCCAATCGGGATCGTCGAACAGATCGTGATCGACCGGCTCGCTGTTGCTGCGGCCGATGCCGAAGGACACCTTGCGCGCGATTTGATCCATGATGCCGGTCAGATGAGGCAGCACGTCGCTCGCCATCAGGTTCGTACGCACGGCTTTGTTGCCGCAGCCGATATCGTACCCCACGCCGGAGGGCGAGATCTGGCCGTCATAGGCGACCACACCGCCGATCGGCTGGCTGTAGCCTTTGTGGTGGTCGGCCATCAGCAGCGCCTGAACGACGTTGCCGTGCACCGCGCAGGTTTTGGCTTGCGACAGCGCGCTCTCGTCGGGCTTCCCCCAGACGCGCACGCCGTCTATCGTTTGATAAGTCATGATGTATCTTTACGCTCCTTTATTCGCAATAACCTGTAACCGCTAGGCGCCCCATACCTCTCGCAGCGCCGACCGGAACAGCGCGTCCAGCCGGTCGTCCAGGCGCTCGGCCCTCGTTGACTGCAAAGCGGCGCTTCGCTCCAAATGATCCAGCCGTTCCTCCAAATAATCGCCCACGACGGCGAGCCGCGGCTCGTAGTCGAGCTCCTCGCCCGCCATCTTTCGCACCAACAGCTGCTTTACCGTGTCCCATAGTTCGCCACCCCGCGGGAGAAGCCGGTTCACCAGGACGTCGAACGCCATCGGCGGCATGTCGCCGTACCGCTCGATCCATTCGCAGGCCAGCACGGGGCGCAGCACGTAGAAGTACTTTTTGATCTTGACCCGGTCGCCCTGCAGATACGTCCGGTAGTTGCCCCGGGCCATGTTCAGGTAATGGTACATACAGGACTTGGGCGAAAAGGTGAGCGGGGAGATCGCGCGCAGCTGCTCCGCCACGGTGTAGCGCTCGGCGTACTGAATCGGCGATTGCAGCCATTCGAGCAGCGGCGGGTTGGACTTGCGGTACAGGTTCAGCGCCTTGCGCAGATCCCAGCCGCTGATGTCCAATCGATCGCTGATCGGCCGCTCAATAACGTCTCTTTTATCGTAGATCGACAGGTACCAATCGGGCTCGCGCACGTAAACGAACCGCACGTCGTAGTCGCTGTCCTGCGACGGGAAGCCCCACGCCCGGCTGCCCGATTCGCACGCGTACAGGATGCGGACGTTCTCTTCGCGCTCCAGCCGCTCCAACTGATCGCCTATCGTTTTTCTGATCGTTTCCATTTGCCAGTCACCTCTATGAAAAACGGCAAACTCCGCCGCTGCGAAGCCTGCCGCTTGTTGTCGTGCATCGCTGCGATTTCCCCATTCCCGCCCTCGCCCGAATCCTGCCGATCTGCACGCGGTGGTCACAATGATTGGTACACGTTACGCTCGTCACATTGCTGGGCTCATGATTGATAGGTTGGACATGGCCCCCGTGTCCGAGCGGCTCCAACTTTCCCTGTTGGCGGGTTGTGCACGCCTCGGCCGATCCAGACTACCTTCGCAGCTACGTCTCGATCAGATTCGTCGTCCAGTTCATCTCCTGAATGCGAAAATCCATCTCTCGATAGGCTTTGGACAGCGCGTCCACTCGGATCTGAAGCTGCACGACGTCTACCGTCCGCTCGAACCTGACCTCCGAACGGCTGAACCGGTCCTGCTTGATCGACGCCTGCTCGAGCAGATCCGCCAGCAGCTTGCGATGCTGCATGAGCCGGTCCCGCTCCGCCAGCGCATCCGAGATGCTCAGCTCCGCGTTAAACGGCGTCGCCGCATTCGTCTTGTTGATCCGACGCACCCAGGCCGTCTGCTCGCCTAGCGTCTGCTCCAGCTCCGCCATCAGCAAGACCGGATCCTCGGCCGGCGCTTCTCCCTCCTGTACCTTCACGACCCGCTCCAGCCGCTGCCGCAGCTGCGCGATTTTTTTCTGGCTATCCGCCCTGCGGACCAGCGCTTCCGCCAGCTTCATCTTCATGCACCTCTTCTTTTAGTTATCGATATCGATCGCTTCGATCCGTTCGACCATGGAAGCGTAACCCTTGGCCGACTGCGCGATGTAGCTCAGCACCGTGTCGCTCCAGCCGTATATATAGAACGTATCCGGGTCTTGCTGCGGCACCATCGCGCCGCGGTATGGCGACACGTCGACGATAAACGCCTTGACGCCCGGGTTCACCTTCTCCCTGTACTGCTTTAGCGCCTTATAAAATGGACTGCCCGTATTTTGCTGTTCGTCCGTGATGATGACGATCTGCTCGACCTTGCGGCGCTCCTGCCGCAGCTTGCGCACCGGCGCGCCGGTATCCGTGCCGCCCGCCGCACGAATGCCCCCTGCCTGCGAGAGGATACTGTCTTTGCGGGAAGGCATCGCATCCTTTGCGACGGTATTGAATAGCCAGAACAGGGAGTCGCCCGCCGTCTTCTTGTACAGCGCCAGTGCGAACACCGAACCGGCCTGCAGATACTCGCCGTTCATCGAACCCGAGATATCGAGAAAGATTGCAGTGCGCCCCTCCAAGTCCGGCAAATGGCTGAACGTATATTCAACCGCGTCCCGGAGTGCGTCGCGCAGCAGCGGATGCTTCACCTGCCCGAACGCTTTGGCAAACCGGAATGGCAGGATCCTCGCCTTCGCCAGCGCGCGCTGATCGGTCAGTCGATCCGTCACGACTCGCACCGTGTTCCAATCCTCTAGCACCCCGGCCCGCTCGAGCGCGTTCAGGTGACGCAGCAGTGCGAACGTCGGCATCTGGGCGATCAGCGCTTCCCAGATCGCCTTGGTCGGCTTGACCGCACCGGTGACGACCTCGTGCGGCAGCTTACCCGTTTCGATCCAGTACAGCCGCTCGGCCTCGGTCGTCGCCTGCTTCAGCTGCTCCAGGGCATAGACCTGCGGCAGCAGCGACAGGTTCGCTTCCTGGCCTCGCAGATACCGATAAAGCGCCTGCTGCTTCAGGTCCGCCGGCTTCGGGTGCGCCGTCGCGATCGCGTCGCCAAGGCTGTAGCCTCGTCCCCGGCCGTTATACTTGATCGCCCAATATTCGGACACCTTAGCCAGGAAACGGTTCACCTGCCGCTTCACGGCCCGGCCGCCCTCGCCCCGGCCCATTCCCTGGAGGATCGTCAGGAAGTCGGACAGGTCGGACGGAATCTGCACGACCTTGAGGAAGATCTTCGCGAACAGGTCGGGACGGTAGACCGACAGGATCGCGAGGCCGTACAGCGGCTGAAGCCGCATGTAGCCTTCGCCCCGCGCATAGACGAGCGCTTTGGCCATGAACTGCGGATCGCGCTGCGCCATCTCGCGGTGAATCGCTTCGGCTTCGATCAGCAGCGACTGACCGTCCGCGTAAAACGTGTTGCCCATCGTATTGGTGACCAGCGTCTGCACGTACCGCTCCTCGGCGGAGCGTTCGTAGGCCGGATAGCCATCCTGGTTCAATGTCGTCGGCCGGACGGCCGAGAACAGCTTTTTAGCGAAACTCATCGGATAAAACCTCCTTAAAGAGAGCGGAGCGAGGAAACTGGCCGAGAAGGTTCACGGAAGGCCTGCGAAAGGCCTCGTCCGTCCCTTATACTTATCGAAGTATCCCTCTCGTTCGCCTCGCTCCGTCTGTGATGCCGCATCGTTGAGGAAAAAGGTCGGAAAGGCATGCTGCTCTACCATCTGAGCTATCCCGCCGGAGCGAGAGTTGGATTCGAACCAACGACAGGCCGATTAGAAGTCGAAGTAACCCTTCCATGCGCCTCAACGAACGAACGTCGAAAACTTAGCACTCATTTTGCATTTTGTATTTACACCTTGCGGCGTTGTGCCCCGCCTTTTCGGCGTCGGCTGCTTGCTCTTATCATCGCGCAGTTCCGCTGCCGCGAACATGGCGCAAGTATGACGACTTGTAAATTTATCCGAAATTCGATGCCGTTTTCGAGGCCGAAGCGCCTCTGTACGGGGTTTTGGTATAGCGATTGGAAACGGACGAAGCCGCGATCGCCTCCGGTTTCACTCTGGCCGACAGCCCCATCGCTTCGATTCTTCCGACCAGCTCCGCGACCATCGCCGACGTCCGGTTGCGCTTCGCGTCGGTGCCTGCGTCGATATCGACGAACATCGCAAGACTCGCGCCATGATAGGCGTACGGCAGGAGGATATCCTCCAGTGCAGCGCGTTTCCCGGTATCGAAGTAGGCTGCGATCTCCTGGCTATAGGTCGTTTCGAGGCTCAGCTTTTCCCGCAGCGAACGCAGCTCCCGCGGGACGATCACCTGGCGGTAGCAGAACCAGGCGCCCCTGCCCGGACGGACAATGACGACAGACGTTACGAACTTCGTATGTCCGGCGTGCACCTGCGCGTCCGTCCCGACGACAAGCTGGTACGCAGCGCGCGGATCGCGCGCCATGAAGCTGCGGATGCGGTCGAAGACATCGTTCAAGGACAGATTCTGTTCGGAGAGGTTGCGGAAGACTTGCTCGTGAAGCATGGGGTATACCTGTCTTTTCATATGTGTCACCTGTAGCGCAAGGCGGCTTCTTCCTTTCTTGTTTGTCTGATGAAGGCGTGGACGGGGCTCGAACCCGCAGATCCGGACGTGAAAGGCCCGTGTGTTCATCCAGTTTCACCACCACGCCATGGCGGTTCCGTAAAATCGATTGGCTGCCCGGGCAGGATTCGAACCTGCGGTGGATGAGTCAAAGTCATCTGCCTTGCCGCTTGGCTACCGGGCATCGTATGGGGAGACCAACCGGAATCGAACCGGTACTGGCGGATTCACAGTCCGCTGCGTTCGCCTTTTCGCCATGATCTCCATAATAGAAAGCGATCCATGCTTGCCGCGGTTCCCGCCCTGCCTTATGGCAGAGGCGAGCCGCAGCCTCCTTTCTTTGTTTTTAATAGCGCTTGACGCGTTATGTACTTTGCAGGGGCCATCCAGGTATGAAAAAAAGACCCCTGTCGCCCTCGGATCTTCCTCTAAGGCTGAATTTAGCCATAGAAAAAGACCGCTCGGCTACAAGCAGTCTTTACGGGTACGCATATGTATGCCGTCGCCGGAGGCGTCAGGCTGTAGAAAACAACCGACGAACCGAAGCGGGTTTGCGCCTGTAAAGAATGCCTTTATGAGATTGGAAATACAGATCATGCGGATTTAAGAAGCTTATCTCTCGCTGGCCGCCTTTAATCTGAGACATTGGGCTGCAATGATTCGGACGTTCATAGATAAAATTCGTGTCGTGCATGTTCCGCACTCCTTTCTCCAATTCAGTATGTTGCTGGTAATCCTAGCATCGGACGATTCACGCTGTCAACCATAAACTGCATGAATGATATCATGGAGGAAATGGGTTGGAAAGGTTAGTCACTCCGAATCCCTTTGGATTGGAGCGGTTAGGTATCGGGCCTAACCAAAACGTTTGGACGAAGTAACCCTTCCGTGCGCCTCCATGATGCCGTGGCCCCGATTGCCTTGCGGCCCTCGGCTTCACAACCTGATTTTCGCAGCAATCGCATCGATCGAACAGGGCGAAAGTATGGCAACGCTCAAAAAGTTTCCATATTCTCCTGCCTTTTCTCTTGATACAATGGAGCAAAGATCGGCAGGAGGTGCGCGCATGGCGCGGGAAAGCTTCGACAAAGAGGTTCAGTTTCTTCGCATGCTCGCGCTTGCGGGCGGCGCTTACAGCAGGCAGCAATTCGCCGACCGGCTCGGCATCTCCGTGCATACGTACGACAAGACGCTGCGCTACATCAAGGACATGCGGACGATGCTGTCCTCGGATGCGGCCGGCGATCTCGCCGAAGGTCTGCGCTACAACCATTACGAATCCGCGGACCCGCTGCTGCTGTTTCTCTTCAGGTCCAAGTCGCTGAAGGATTCGGAAAGCGTCCGGCTCGCGGTACTGATCGGCTTGATGCAGGGCGAAGCGCTGACCGCCAAGGAATTGCTGGACGCCTGCAGCGACAGCATGCCGGCCGACTATGCTTGCCCCGACGAGAAAACCGTGCGCGGGGACCTCAAATATCTGGAAGAAGTCGGCGTCATCCGCCGCATGGACGGCGGACGACCGTACAGGTACAGGGCCGACATCGATCTGATCGATCGGCTGGCGGACGAGGAGCTGCTCGACCTTTACGACTATGTCGACGTGATGGCGAACACGCAGGTGCCCGCCGTCCAGGGCTATCTGCTGAGAGATACGCTGAAGAAGGCGCTGACGAGACGCGGCTATGGCCCCGAGACGTTCGATGTGCATCTGTACAAATATCACTACCATACGCGTATCCTCGACGAGGCGCATCTGTATACGGTATTCGAGGCGATCCGGGAGCATCGTCAGCTGACCTTTCTCTACCTGTCGCCCAAGAAGGGCAAAAACTATGCCTCCAAAAACACCAACCCGCTGTTTGAGCGCGAGACGGAGGGTCGCGTAGAGACGACGCTCCCGCTGCGCGTGGTTTACGACCACCAATACGGCCGCTGGTATCTGATCGGACACAGCCCCCGGCTGGGCACGATGAAGTATCGCATGGAAGGCGTCACCCAGATCGAGATGGGCGAGGCCGTAGATACGGCAACCTTCGACAATCGGCTCGAAGCCGTCGAGCAGGAGCTCGAGCACAGCTGGGTCACGGACTCCCACCGGCGCATGAAGATCCGGGTAAGGTTCTACAATCCGGGGCGTCCCGGCGCGAACTTCGTACGCGAACGCGTCGAAGCCCAAGGCCAATGGGGCGTCGTGACGGACGAGTCGGACACGACCTTCCTTTATGAAATCGAGGTCAACGGCATTTACGAAATCAAGCCTTGGCTGCGAAGCTTCGGCTCGAGCTGCGAGGTTCTGGAGCCCGCATGGCTGCGCCGTGAGCTGATTGCCGAATGGAAGGAGATCCAAGCCTACTATGAACCCGTTCGAGAAGATCTTTAATTATCAGATTCTGTCGCGGCTGGACGAAGCGGATTCGATCGCCCTTACGGCTCACGAGCGTTCATGGCTCAAGACGATGCTCGAGCATCCCGCGTCGGCCGACGCGTTCGCGGAAGGAACGCTGTCCGGGCTCCGCGATCTGCTGCGAGACGAGGCCTCCATCGACAGCCGCCAATATATTATCCAAAAAGCCAAAAGCCGGGAAAGACAAATCTACCACGCCCTGCTCCGTCCGCTGCGCCGCATGATTCAGGAGGGCAGCGGCATCAGGCTCACGACAAGGCTCAAGCATGGCGGTGTCCAGGCGAATCAGAACGGACTCCCCGTCAAGCTGGAATACAATATGGTCAAGCGAGAGTGGTACTTGCTCTGGTACAACGTGCGCGGCCTCATGTCGAGCAAGCTGCAGCATATCGTCTCCGCGAAGCCCGTGCCGCTTCCGCCGGAGCGCGTCCAAGCGCTGCGAAGCCGGGCCTTCGCGCTCCTCGAGGAGCGCCGGACCTACGCCGTGATCGAGATCGTCCGCGAATACAACGCGGAGCTCTCCCGGATCCTCTACGCCTTCTCCTGCTTCGACAAGACCGTCAGCTACGAAGAAGACCTGGACTTGTACCGCATCCGAGTCTCCTGCCTCGCCGACGAGAGCGAGTTCCTGCTGTCCAAGATTAGATTCCTCGGGCGTCGGGTGCGAATCGTCGAAGGCGAGCAGCTGCGTCGGCGCATGCGGGAGTCGGCGGCTTGGACGCTGGCCAGATACGAGGGAACGACCGATTCGCAGCAAGCCCCGCAGCCCCCCAAAGATGCCGGCTCCGCGTCCTGACCCGGCCGAATCAGTCGCTTACTTCCGCGGCGGCAGCAGACCGGCTTTTCCGTTCCGCACCCAATAGATGCGGTCCGATACCGGGCTCGGCATAAGCGCCACGCTGCGCCTTGCCATCATCCGGAAGCCGGATTCCTCCGCCAGCCGCTGCGCCTGGCGGAGCGTCTCCATCGCTTCGTCCGCGCGCAGCACCATCACTGTCTTACGATTCGTGAACGCGACCAGGTACGGATTGCGCCCCAAATGCTTATTTAATTCCGGGTCTAAAAACTGGCACTCCGCCGGATGCGTATCGTGCATGTACGCCTCAAGCCAGCAGCTATCCAACAAAGTCGGCAATCTCATCTGCGGTTGCTGCCAGCCTTCCCGCCGAAGATTCCGGTAAGCAATCGTCCTTAACTGATCCTCGGGCAGCTCCGGATTCAGCTCAAGCAAATCCGTAGTGACGATCTTCGTAAGACCGTCCTTGATCTCGAGATACATCTCCCGCAAGCCCGGCAGCCGCTCGGCCGACAGTCCGCCCGCCTGCTTGCGCGAAGCCTCCGCGTACCCCTCATCCCGCAGCGCGGGATAGATGTAATCAGGATCGAGAACGTTGATTTCATCTTTCTTTTCCGCTGCCAGCCTAGAACTGCGAACGATATTGTTCAAATAATCGATAGCCGCGTTCAGATCGCCTCCGGCCATGTAGGTCCGGTACGTATTGTGCAGACTCACTTGCGCCGTTCCGATTTTGTCGTCCATTTCGAGCAGCAGCGGCTCGCCCTCGGTCATTCTCACTTCGATCTGCAAACTTTCCGCCAACTGACGCTTCATCATCTCCGCGAACTGCTCCGGCTGATCGTACAATCTTGCTTGCTTCATACCGCACGCCTCCTCAAAATGTCCCGGGCAAAACAAAACACCCCGACAAAACGTCCGCAGACGTCCTGCCAGGGTGTGCTTCACCGCTGGAAATATTAAGTACATTAAACCATATTCGCCCGCGCTTGAAAAGCTCGAATTTTATAAGCTGCGAAGCTGAAGCGCCTTTCTATTACTTGTTCGCTACGCGAACCTTCAGCAGCTTGCCTTTGATCGTCGTCTCCTGCATCTTGTTCAACACCAGGCGGCCTTTGCCGTTCAGAATATCCACGTAGGATACGTTGTCCTCGATCGTGATGATCCCGATGTCCTCCGCCGCTACGCCTTCGATCTTGGCGATCGTGCCGACGAAGTCCACCGCCCGGATCTTCTTTTTCTTCCCGCCGTTGAAGTAAAGCTTCAGGATCTCCTCTTCCAATCGGGCGCTTCTGTCTTTTTTGACGCCTGCCTTGCTCTTGATCTTCGCATCAAAGGACGCTTGGGCATACGCCACCGCGTCTTTGGAGGGGTTGTTTCTCCTCGGAATTTCAAAGCCCACATATCGCTCCACGTTGATTACGAACTTCTCTTCGTTCGGCGTGGCGAAGGAGACCGCTTTCCCCCTGTTGCCGGCTCGTCCGGTTCTGCCGGTCCGATGTACGTAGCTCTCGTTTTCCTGGGGAAAGTCGTAGTTGATGACCAGACTAATATTGTCGATATCGATTCCTCTCGCGGCAACGTCCGTCGCGATCAGATAACGAAACTCTCCGCGTTTGAACTCGTTCATGACCTGGGAGCGATTGTCCTGCTCCATGCCCCCGTGGATTCGGTCGCAGGGGTAGCCGTGCTTGTGCAGTTCCTTGAATACGACGTCAACCCTGACCTGCGTCCGGCAAAAAATGATGCAGCTGTCCGGATTTTCGACCGTGGCGACGTCCTTGAGCACATTCAGCTTGTCGTCGTCCTTCACCGTGTAGAGCGCATGCTCGATCTGGCTTGTCGTTCTGCCCTCCGTCTGTATCTCGATATCGAGCGGCTGCTTCATATACTTGTGGCACAGGCGCTCGACATCCTTGGGCAGCGTCGCCGAGAACAGCAGGGTCACACGATCCTTGGGCAGCTCGCGAATAATCTTCTCTACCTGCTCAATGAACCCCATGCTCAGCATCTCGTCGGCTTCGTCGATGACCAGGTATTTCACTTGCTCGAGGTCGATCGTTTCTCTCTCGATGTGATCCATGACCCGACCCGGCGTACCGACGACGACATGGTTTTTATGGGCCAGCTGAATCTTTTGCCTGGCAAAGGGCTGTTTGCCATAGATCGCGGTCGCCTTGATCCGTTTAAATCGGCCGATGTTCATCATATCTTCCTTGACCTGGTCGGCCAGCTCGCGCGTCGGCGTCAGGATCAAGGCTTGCGGACGGTTCTCTTCCCATTCCACCATCTCGCAGATCGGAATTCCGTACGCGGCCGTCTTCCCGCTGCCCGTGTGAGACTTGACGGTCATATCCTTCTTTTGCAGCGCGACCGGAATGACTTTGCTTTGCACTTCGGTCGGCTTGACATACCCCATGCTTTCCAAAGCCCGGCGTATGTCGTCGCTTAATTTATAGTCATTGAAACTGGATTCGCTCATGCTAATTCCCCTTTGTACATCCGCGATTGTCGGTTCTTCATGATACGATAAATCCCTGCGCTTTACCATCTAAAGACGGACAGGCTGCGGCTTAGCGATTACCACCGTACCTTCCGAACCTGTTCAATCAAGGCATTACGATCGTCCGGATTCATGGGCCACGCTTGAATCTCGCGGAGGACCGGCCCCAGATTCGTATACCCCTTGGCGATGCCGTTGAGCCGTGCCGCCAGCGTCGAACGCAGAAACGCTTCTTCCGATTCGTACAGCCCGCTCAGCCTGTCCGCCGCATCCGGGTATCTTTTCAGATAATACTTCTGGTGCCGCGGCTCTGCCGGATAAAACGCCTCGAAAGCAGCGATCTCCGTCTCCAGCGCATGTCCCTTGTCCGCCTCCATCCGCTTCTTAACCCGGTTAAACGTCTCCGCCTGATCCTCATCGCGGTATAGCAGCAAAGACTGATACTGCCTTCCTTTATAACCGTTAATATTAACGGGGTTATGGTTGTTCCAGAACGTCTCGAGCAGTTGATCGACAGAGATAAGCTCGGCATCGAATCCGATCTCGACCGTCTCGGAATGATCCCCCATCTCGCGGTAAGTCGGCAGCCCGGTCGTGCCTCCCGCATACCCCACGCGCGTCTCCTCGACGCCCGGCAACGAGCCGAACAGCGCTTCCGGCGACCAGAAGCAGCCCATGCCAAGCGTGATCGTCCGTTTCCCCCGCATAAGACCGCCTCCTCCTATTACGCACATATTCTCGTCCAAGATGTGGCATGCTGGAATGGTTGTAAAAATCGTCCTAGGAGGTGCCCCATGACCAATAACCACAATGAGCCGACCAAAGCGGAAGTTCAAACCACCGAGCTCAACAAGCTGCCCGTCCCCGGCCAGGACGATACCGAGTTCTCAGCGGAGGAAGCGGCAGAAGCTTTCGAGCAAGGCCAATCCGCCAGCGGCACTCAGAATACGGATCGTCAATAACCTTGTCTTCAAAGAATAAGACACCGGCGGCCTTTTCGCAAAAAGGTTCGCGGTGTCTTATTTGCATGCGGCTGGGCGTCCTGTCTTTAAACGACCTTAATCGCGACCTCGATATTGCCCCGCGTCGCTTTGGAATAAGGGCAGACCTGGTGCGCCTCGGCAGTCAGCTGTTCGGCCAGCGTGCGTTCGACGCCGTTCAGCTTCACATCGAGCGCGACCGTCAGGGCAAATCCGCCGTCCGTGTCTTTGCCGATCGTGACATGGGCCGTCACTTCCGTGCCTTCGAACTTGACCTCACGCCGGCGGCATACCAGATTCAGCGCGCTCTCGAAGCATGCCGCGTAGCCCGCCGCGAATAGCTGCTCCGGATTCGTCGCAGCCCCGCCCATTCCGCCTAGCTCCTTGGGCATGCGCAGCTCAAGCTGCAGCACGCCGTCGCTCGAAGACAGCTTGCCTTCGCGTCCCCCCGTGACTGTCACGGTTGCCGTATATAGGTTTTCCACCCGATATCCCTCCACGTATCCGAAGTCCGATGCGTCGCGCGCCCTATGGGCAAATGAAGTTCGCCTCGACATCCGATTAGGTTGCGCGGAAGGGGAATTTTTATCCTGACTATACAGCTTTAAAAGCAGCGCTAACACCGAAGTGTGGTTTCGTCTGTCTCGGTTTCTTCCACATGTGCATAACTCTGTGCACATGCTGTGGATGTTCTGTTGATAACTGCCGAAAAGTCGTTATTGCACGCCCTGCAAGGCCACGACCTTCAGCCATTGGCGCGCGATCAGCTCGTGGCCGGCGGCGGTCGGATGAATGCCGTCCCAGAGCCAGTGCTCCCGCGGCGCACGCCGGCAAGCCTCGTCGAACAGGTGCTGCAGCGGTACGAACGTCGCCGAATAGCTGTCGGCCAGCTCGCGCACGATCTGCCGGTATGCCGTCATCCTCGTTTCCCAGTCCGTCCACTTCTCGTCAAGAGACCCGGCCCGGAGGATAAAAGGCTCGCACAATACGATCCGCGCATTCGGAAGCACCGCCCGCGTCTCTTCGAGAAGATGCGTATAAGCCCGCTTGTATCGGTCCGAAACGCCGCGCGCGTCGCCCTGGATCAGATGATAGGCGTCATTGACGCCAACCAGGATGCTGATGAGATCAGGCCGCACGCTGATCGCGTCTTCGTTCCATCTGGCATACAGATCCGAGGCCCGGTCTCCGCTGATGCCGCGATTCACCACTTCAGGGGCATCGGCGCCTAGTTCCAAGCCCAAGCGGCCCGCGATCTGAAATACAAAACCGTGTCCCAAGATATGATTGGGATCGCTCGTCCGGCCGCGAGCGCCGTCCGTAATCGAATCGCCAATGAATAAAAGCGTGTTTTTCGCCGCCATCCTGCTCGCCTTCCCCTCTGTTCATTCTCTTCGGTTCAATTGTATCACCGGACCGGAAGGCGAGGAATGGGACGCCAAATTCGTCAATCCGATAACGGGCAAGAAAAACGTTGCAGCGAGAAAACAAGCGAGCAAACGCCATTCACCTACCATTCACATGTGCATAACTTTGTGCACAACCCGTGGACAATCTGGGGATAAATAGAATTCTGGTGCCGCGACCGACTTGCATCATCAAAAAAAACGAAGCGACTGATGTGCTAGCGTGAATTCCCCATGTAAAAGAATGAGCACTGCAATATCCTCCACAACGAGCAATGCATGATCAGTTATTTAACCACTAAGATTCACATGTGCATAATTCTGTGCACATACTGTGGGTAACCTGTTGATAATGTAGGTAAGTGGTGTATATCTCTGGAATCGCGTTCAAACCTGCCCTGAGCGTCAAAAAGACTCCATCCCTGAAGGACGGCGTCCGCCTACCTTAGCTCTAGCGCTCAGATTAATCGCTCGATTCGTCTCGCATACAGATCGTAGTTCTCTTGATCAAAGCATACAAACCGGATCTGCCGGAACGCCTGCCGGCTGTCCAGTACCGCTGCGATCGCCTTCAAAGCGACATCGGCGGCTCTGGCTTTCGGATATCCGTAGATGCCGGTGCTGATATTCGGAAAAGCGATGGTTCGTATCCCGTGTTCCGCGGCCAGGCTGAGCGCGTTCCTGTAGCAATTGCCCAGCAGTTCGTCTTCGCTGCCGGCTCCGCCTTGCCATACGGGGCCTACCGTGTGAATCACATATCTAGCCTGCAGGTTGCCGCCGGTCGTGATGACAGCTTCTCCGACCGCACAGCCGCCTTGCTTGTTGCGGATTCGGATACATTCCTCGAGGATCTGCTTGCCGCCAGCCCGGTGGATCGCGCCGTCCACCCCGCCGCCGCCGAGCAAACTCGTATTGGCTGCGTTCACGATACAATCCAGCTCGGATCGCGTGATATCTCCCTGTATGACCTCGATCATCGTACCGTTCATTGTAATGTTCATAGGAAAGCGCCCCTTGTTCCCTTGCTCTAAACTTACTTCCAGTCCATAAGCTCCCTAATTCGAGCAACCAGCTTCTTCGCCGCTTTGCGATGCGTTGCTTTCGACGGATGCCAGTCGGCGCCGTAGCCGTCAGACGCTAGCTGGGTGTCGAATTCCATTGTAGCGATATTGCGATCTCCGGTTTCGTGCCCATAACGATCAACCGCTTGTTCGACAAACGGATACAACCTGCCTCCCAGGATGCCCAGCGTACAGAGAATTTTGGCATCGGCATTGTTTCGTCTCACGCACTTGAGGAACTCGACATACTGATCGGCATATTCCGCCTGTCTGACGGCATGCTCCTTCGTATAAGAATCGTCATTCGTTCCCAGGTTGATGACGATGAGCTCCGGGACAAACCTGTCGAAATCCCAGCTTACGGTTAGCGGGTCCAATGTCCGGTCAAACTTTCCTTCGGATTTGGCTACTTTTTCGTAGTAGTCCGGCACGAGGTGAGCCGTCTTTTTTTGATCGTCCTCCGTGTAGCCCGATATGATTCCGTAACCGCTGTAACAAACCATGCTATAATCCGCCTCAAGCGCTTGAGCCGCTTGGTAAGCATAGGCTTGCGTGACATCTTCAGTGGCCGTGGAAAAATGGCGCTGCTCGTTTTCATCGTCAACGCCATAGCCGCAAGTGATGGAGTCGCCGATGATTTCAACTTTGCGCGCTTGTGCGGCAGTAGGCTTAATTCCCCCGGCAGCATCGACGATAATGCGCTCAATCCCGACGGTCGACATCGCCGCTTCCGATAATTTAATGACTTTAACCGTGATCTGCGCCTCGGTATCGCTTTGGAGAACGGTATACGTTTTCATATGTTCAGTCACTTGATCGTCGACGACTCGTTTTCCGTTCACGTAAATGCCGATCCTGGCTTGATGCGCCGGACTTGCAATCCTATCGTCGCCTTTTATGGCGATTTCCGCCCGTTTGCCATAGAACTCAAATTCCACGCCGCTGCCGGACAACGCGAGCCACAACGTTTCCTTGTAATCGTAGGTTCGCCCGATCATTTTCACGGTTGATGCTGTCGCCCGGAACGCTTGCATCGCCTCAGACATCCGAAGCCATCCTCCTCCGCTAGTGCTTACTACGAGTAACCTTAACAAAGGCAATTCCTGTTTTCAATAAAAGTCCGTCATTATCGTCTTGCGGACAACTCATCACATCCGCTCAACGCTGCTCATAAAGAAAGAGCCGCGATAGCGGCTCTCCTCCTCTAAATTTCTTGCCGGCCGTTCAATACTGCAACACATTATCGAACTTCGCGTTGGCGCGGTGCGCATACAAGCCGAATTGGCCGGACGCGATCGCGGTATCGGTCGTCGTCAGCTGCTTGGTCCCGTTCACCCAAAGCTCCAGCGTGCTGCCGTTCGCGACCGCCTTGAAGTCGTACCACGTGCCGGTATTAAGCGAGTAGGCGGTCGAGATCAAGTCCGTCGCGACGCCTCCGGATACTTTGGTAATCTTGAGGGTGTTCGTAATTTTGTAGTACATAAACACATAGTAGTTGTTGCTGTCGACCCGCCTCGCCACGAGCCCGACGCCCGCATAATTGCCGCTGTCGAAGGCGTCCGCTTTGACTTTGGCCGACACCGTGTAATTTTGCAGCGAGGTCTGACCCGCATAGGCGATCGCGCTCGCGGACGTCGTACTGGATTGGTTGTAAACCTTGGTCCCGTCCGTCGCTACGCTCCAGGTGCCTCCAGCTAGTGTCCAGCCCGCCGCATAACCCGCTTCGAAGTCCTCGCCGAAAATCGGCGCCACTTTCACGTCGTCGAACTTCGCATTGGCCCGATGCGAGTAAAGGCCGGCCTGTCCGGCGCCGATGCTCGTATCGGTCGTCGACAGCTGCTTGACCCCGCCCACCCAGAACTCAAGCGTGCTGCCGTTAACGACCGCCTTCATGTCGTACCAGTTTCCCGTGTTCAGGCTGAACGGCGTCGTTACCAGATCGGTGGCTGCGCCGCCTGACACTTTCACGATTTTTAACGTATTGTTCAATTTATAATACATAAAAACGTAATAGTTATTATCGTCGACCCGCCTGGCGACGAGGCCGGCTCCCGCATAGTTGGTGCTGTCGAAAGCGTCGGCTTTGACTTTGGCGGATACCGTATAATTCTGCCAGGTACTCTGCCCGCTATAGGCAGTCACTCCGGTCGCCGCAGCGTTCGATTGGTTATAAACCTTCGTGCCGTCCGTTACGACGCTCCATGTTCCGCCCGAAGCGGTCCATCCCGTCGCCGTCCCCGTTTCGAAGTCGTCGCTCTGCAAAGTCAAGCTGCTGTTGCTTACAGGGATGCCCGCTCCGTTATAAGCGCCGCGGTTAGGTGCGCCGGTGGAAGATACCGCGTTCCCCCAATAGTCCTTCCCTCCGTTGCTGCCGATCAGAACGCCGGACCCGATGGCAGGCGATCCCGCAACGAGCTTGTAACCGTCCACGGTATTCCTGCCCGTCCCTCCGCTTCCCGGCGTGACCAACAGCGGATCGCTCGTAAGCTTGTGGGGATCGCTCGGCTCGCTGGTCGGGTGATTGCCGTAGAAAATATTGTAGTCGTACACGTCGTTCCCTTTTACCGCATATCCCCCGCTGCCGAGGTTATAGACGATGTTGTTTTTGAAAGATAGTGGATTGCTGCCCGCGAGCCCGGTCACGATGTTCGTCGTCAACCCCGACCCGACATAAATCGTATTGTTATAAATGCCGGCGTTCAAAGGCGTGTAGCTGTCGCTGAACTGAAACGTCCGCGTCCGGTCGTTCTGGCTAATGTTGTACCGTACCACCATATTATCGTTGCGGATCGCGCCGACGCCCATGATCAGCAAAAAGCCGCCTTCGTTATCGTGGCTGTAGTTGTACTGCACGGTGCAGCCGGTCAAATTGAAGTCGCAGTCGAAGCCATGCCCGTCGTTCGTCGTCTTCGTGTTATACGCTTCGTTGTACTGCATCACCGGATTCGTGCTGTTAATCGCCCAGATCGCCACGTCATAGTGCGTGTCCCGGTTATGGGCGGCATTCACCACGTTATATTGAATGAGGCCGTTAATTGAAGAGCGCATCACGATGCCGTCCCCGCCGATATCGTTCAGCGTATTATTGCTGATCACCAGATTCGTAAAAGGTTCGAAATTGCCCGCGTTGTCATTGTTGCCCCACGAGCTCGCGTTGTTGATCCCGGTACGGTCGACGCGCTCGACGGTATTGCCGTCGATCCGCACATCGTTCCATTTCGAACGCACGGCCGTCCCCGTGACGAGCACGAGGATCCCCCCCGTCGCTTTAAGCGCGTCGCTGTTCGTCCCTTTGACATCGTGGACGTAATTGTTCTGGATGTAAAAATGGTTGTACGTCCCGACGTCGTGCGCCTCCACCTTAATCCCGTAACGATCGCCTTCCGCCGTCGCCGAGTTCGTAACTTCCAGATTGTTGATTTCCCAATACTGTTGATTGTAGAAATAGACCGTTCCGCCGATCAGGCCGTTCCCGTTAATAATGGGTCTGCCGCCGCTGCCGTACTTGTCGATAACGATCGGTGCGCCGGACGTGCCGGAGCCCAGCGGGTGCAGCTGTCCGGACCAGACGGAGCCGGCTTTGAACAAGATGACGTCGCCCGGTTGAAACGTCGTGGCGTTCACCTTGGCAAGCGATTGCCAGGCCGAACTATCGCTCAGTCCGCTATTGCTGTCGCTGCCGCCGACCGAATCGACATAATAAGTCGTGTTGTTGGCGTAAGTCTTCGTGGCCAGGGAAGGGATCGACAGCGTACAGCTCAGCATCAGCGTAAAAATCAAACCGATGGACAGCCATGAACGTCCGTTTTTCAAAATTCTCATCTCTCATTGTCCTCCTCGCGTTCTGATTAAGCGTTTTCATAAAATGACGCAAGTTTGCCCGCCTCCGTTATTGAAGCCGCATGCTTCGGTAGACGCTTTCCTCCAGCGTTACTTTCGCCTCCGAAGTCAGCTTTTTCACCTCCATTTCGAATTTTTCCTCGAACAGACGGCGTGTTACGTCTTCCTTTACGTTGTCGAAAGACCGGTACCCACCTCCTTTTCGCTCCAGGCATTTGAGCACGACAAAGCGATCCCCGCTCGCAAAAACCTCGCTGACACCGTTTTCGGGCAAGCGCAGCGCTTCCTCGATCGCCTCTTGGTCAGGCGAATGCATATCTTTGCTCCGCAGGGAATCCTCGTTCACTACAAATTCACCGACCTTCCAGCCAGCCCCGGCATCCGAGTCCAGCGACCGGCCGATGCCTTCAGGGTCCTCCCCCCGTTCCAGACGCCGCTTGATCTCCTCGATCTTCGCCTTGGTGTCCGGTTTATCCGACCGTCTCGGTTCCCCTGAAGCTGCCGCCGCGTAGGGAGTTTCGAATTTGTACGTCTTAATCTCGCCGACTTCGGCGTACAACGTGTCCTTCCACGCTTCATAAGCGTTCCTCAACGTTTGTTCGGGCAAGGGTTGTCCCCGCTCGTACAGCAGTTGTTTGAGCTTCAGCTCCATATTCGTATTGAGATACGTGTAGTAGCCCCATTCGTCATACTGCCGAGGGCCGTAGATGACCTCATTGCGCTTAACCGCTTCCGCCCTTCTTCGATTCTCCTTTGCCCAGTTATCGAGAAAAGCGGCGTAGGATGGGTCGTCCAAGAGTCCGTTTTGTTGTGCCAGGCGCTGCACGGCCTTGACGCGCTTGATCTGTTCCAACGCCATCTGCCTGGCCTTCTCTAGCGGAACCTCCCCCTGGTAGGAGGTATCCCAAAAGGCCGGCGTGACATCTGCGTCGTAAGTCATCTTAAAATAGCTCGCTACCTGCGCCTTTATTTGGTTCAGCACCAAACTGAACTCCCTCTGATCCACCGGGGTATCGTCGATGTAGCCCATCGCGGCATGCGGAGCGTCGGCCCCGCTCCCTGTCAGCACAGGGAGGCGGCCTGCGAAAATCAGGGCGAAAAGCACGATTCCTCCAGCCAAAGCCGCGACGAGGCGGCGCGATCTTTTCATGCCTTACCGCCTTCGTTTTCGTTTTCGTATTCGTTTTCGTTTTCGTTTTCGTTTTCGTTTTCGTTTTCGGCGGCCACGATTCGGAACGTCCAATCGCCGCGGTCGACCTCGCCAAGCGCGATAAAGACGATTCGGTACAAGGCCTCGCCCCATACGCGCCTTAATTGTTCGTCGACGACTTCGATGCGCTCGAACGCGACGTCCCACTGCCCCGGATCGTAAGCGATCGCGAGCGCGCCGCCGCACCCGTCCCGCAGGCGAATCCGGCCTTCGCATATAGCTTCCGGACGACGGCAGCTGATCATATGCAGCCTGACGGACAGGCTCGGCTCCGCCAGCATGCACTGCTCCCGCAGCGTAATCGCCGCCTCCCGCCCCTCCGCTCGCTCGAACATCCAGCTTCGCCGCCAAGCCTTCACTCCGGCTTCCGCCGGATAAGCGGCGGCCAGATCGAGCGCGAATCGCACGACATTGTCGCTTCGCTCATAAGTGACCTCCCTAGCCCGGTAGACGCCCCCCTCCTTTTGTCCAAAGCCATTGACGACCGGCAGACTGTGATACGCCGACTGCATCGTCCAGATCTCGTAGCGCTCGGGACTGAACGTCTTTGCGGTATACGTCTCTACGCCAATGTCGATCAGATACGGTTTGCCGTCCGCATATACCACATAGTGGCCGATATCGTTATGGTTGTGGCTTTCGTCGTTGTGACCGCCCTTGGCTGCCAGATACAAACCGTGCACCGACCCGTCCTGCTGTCTGGCCGTCATCGCCTGCAAATCGGGCAGCCAGCAGTCTTGGACCAAAGGCGGGCTCAACACCTCCTCTGTCTGGATGTCCGCATAAGCGGCGAGGCTGATCATTTCCTGAAAGAAAGAGACGATCCCCTCGGTCGGCACGCGATGCGAGGCCATCCCGATCTGCCCCAAAGCCTGCAGCCTGTCGTCCTTGATTCTCCTGCCATATAAATGAATCAGGCCGTAATCAAGCGATGGCATCGCGGAGCCGTCGGCGAAATTCACGAAATACGGCCCGCCAACATACATGCGGTAGACGAACTGCCCCAGCTTCTGAATCAGCGGCTGATCGTACACCCGAAGCGCGCCGCCGGACGCCCTGTACAACAGCTCCAGATTGACCAGAAGCATCCCGGCCGCCCGCCCCCAATAGGTAGTGCCCTCGTCGCAGCCGCCGTCATCATGCTGAACCTCCAAATATCGGTCCAAGCTGTGCAGAATTTTGGAGAGAACTGCGGCTCTAAGATCCCCGGCCATCTCCTGCAGCAGCGCTACGCTCAACATATTGCCGTTGCACCAAGGGTTCCAGTTGTTCGGCTCCCGCTCGCCGAAGCCCATCCACCAGAAGTCGCTGCGTTCCATATAGGGCGCCACGATCCGGCGGTCGATCTCAAGACGAATGCGCTCGCGGATCAGCGGGGATACGCGGTCGAGCGGCCCGCGGAGCAGGAACGAGGTCCAGGCCAAGACCGCCGCCGTCTCGCCCGCCATCAAGTCGAACAGAGGCTCAGCCACATTGGAGAGGACTTGCTCCGGGTCGCGGGACAAATAATGATGCGCCGGGCTGCACCAGGTCGTCTGCTCGCACAGGAGCCATACGATGTCGACGATGTCCCGGACGAACCTTCCTTGGCCTTCCAGGCACTCGGCGATCAGCAGCGCGCACAGCGCGCTTCGTCTTGCCGCGTCGATCGATTCGTACCGCACGCGGCTTCCCTCGGTGAAATAGGCCATGAACGCGGAGGCGCGAAGCGTCGGCAACTCCTCGCCGATATGCCTTTCCGCCGCACGGATCCATTCCTCGCCCAACCCGTCGGGCATCCGCTCCCAAGCTTCGCGATCCTCCCATGCCGGAAAAAGACGCCCCGTCATGTCATGACTCAGAATATGCGCGGCGACATCCTCCGCCGATACGAATGAAGTGAGCTTCATGGCGCGTATCCCCCTCTGAACAGAAGAAGGCTAGCAGAACCGTTCGAAGCGCCCCGCTAACCTTCTACTTTTCCTATACGATTTTTGATTTATTTCGCATTCTGCTTAATGATCTTGTCCGCTTCTTCCATCATGCGCTTCTGCGCTTCTTCGACGGAAAGGTTGTCGAGGATAAAGCCCGAGTACCCGTTCTCCAGCACTTTTTTCAACTGATTCTGATAGGAAGCGGAAATGTCGGTCGTCGCGTTCGTTCTGAGCCGTGCGTCGGACAGGACCGCGGTCAGCGAAGGCAGGTCGATCAGATCCGCGTTGCCGCCGTACAGCCGCTCCAGCAGCGCTTTCGTATCGGTCTTCTTCCAGCCGGACAAGTCGGTCCGCGCGCTGTCCTCCGTCGACATGTAACGGATGAACTTATATGCTTCTTCCTTGTGCTTCGAGTTGTTCGCGATCGCCACGTAGGAGGCGCCAAGGCTGGTCAGGCCCGGCTCGACGTCCTTGGACGAACGCGGCATCGGCGCGAACACGGTCTTGAACGTATGCGGGTTTTTGGTCTTGTCCGCAAGACTCGCGATCAGGAAGGAGCCGGTCAGGATCATCGCCGCTTTGCCGTTGACGAATTCGGTCCCGTAGTTCAATTTGCCGCCTACGATGTCCGAATACGTTTTTACCGACTTGTCTTCTTGCTCCATGGCTTTTCTCAGGTTAAAGAAATAAGCGAAGGAAGGATCGTTGAACGCCGGCTGCATATCCGCGGTCAGGTACGGATTTTTCAGTTCGGCGTAGGCGATCGGGTTCGCGTATTCGCCCCACGTGTGAAAGTACGACCCGAATTGCTCGCCCTTGGTCAGCTTCTTCGCATACGTCCGGAAGTCGTCCCAGGTCCAGTCGTATGGCGGCGTTTCCAAGCCGGCCGCTTTCAGCGCGTCTTCGTTCAGCATGACGAGCCAGTCCGTGGCGGTGAACATGGTGGCATAATAATTTCCGTTGTACTTCGGATTGATATAGTACTCGTCGTCCGGCTTGACGTTATCCTTCTGATACAGATCGTTGAGCGGAGCGAGCACGCCTTGGGCGGCGCGCGCCATCGTCTCGTCGATGTTCGAGTACAGGACGACGTCCACTTGCTCGCCGGACGACATCATGACGTCCAGCTTTTTCATCGATTCGACGGAGTTGCCGGGCACCAGGCTGACCGATTCAACTTTGATGCCCGGATTTTTGCTTTGAAAATCCTCGATCAGTTGTTTGGTGTGCGGCTCCGCGATCTCGTTGTCCCAGTTATAATATTTGATCGTTACGGTCTCGGCGGGCGCCGACGCCGTTCCTGCGGACGCGGACGTCGATGCAGTTCCACTCGCCGGGTGCGACGCGGCGTTATTGTCGTTTTTCCCGCCGCACCCGGCTAACATCGACGTAGCGATCAAGATGCTGCTAAGCATTGCGGCACTTCTTTTTTTCAATTCGTTTTCCCCCTCGTTCATTGTGGTTTACAGTTCAAATTGTACAGTCGGGCAAGCCGCCCGGATGTGGACGATTTTTTGTTTTTTGTGCGCTTTGTTGACTTCTATCCCTTAACGCCGCCGAGCGAGATCCCTTGAATGACCTGCTTCTGAAGCACGATAAACACGAGGAGCAGCGGCACGATGGCGGAGAGCGAAGCCATCATTGTCAATGACACGTTATCGGCGAATTCGGACTTGAACAGCTGCATGCCGAGCGGGATGGGGTACAATTGCTTGCTGATCAGGAAAATAAGCGGACCCTGGTAGTCGTTCCAGCTCCATATGAACTTGATGATGCCGACCGTCGCCAGGATCGGCTTGCACAGCGGCAGCATGATCCGCAAAAAGATGAGCGTATAACCGGCGCCGTCCATCTTGGCGGCTTCGAGATAATCCTGATGAATGCCGATCATGAACTGGCGCAGCAGGTAAGTGAAGTAAATCGAGAACATCCCCATCACGATCAGTCCCAGGTGCGAATTGTACAAATGAAACCATTTGAGCAGAAGATACCGGGGGACGAGCGTCGCTTCGTTCGGGATGATCATGAGCGACAGCAGCAAGCCGAATGCCAGGTTTCGCCCTTTGAACCGAAGCTTGGCCAGCGCGAAGGCCGACATCGACGAGACGATGAGCGTCAACAGCGTCATGCAGGCAGCCAGCTTCAGCGAATTGAAATAAAATAAACCGAACGGGACGTTGCTCATCCACACTTCCTTGAAGTTGTTCCAGAAATTCCACTGCGCCGGAATCCATTGGATCGGGTAAACCATGACATCCTTCTCGTACTTGGATGCCGACGACACCATCCAGATTAGCGGCGTCAGGAACAGCACGGAGATCGCGCCCATCGCCCCTGTCGTCAACCATTTGAACATTTTGTTCCTTCGCGTTGTCATGATGGCCTCCCCCTCATTCCTCAACCTTCGTTCGCTGAATTTTCCACGTAATCAGGGTGATCGCGCCGACGATCAAGAATAGCAGCCAGGATATGGCCGACGCATAACCCATTCTGAAATTGTGGAAGCCTTCGTCGTAGATTCGATAGACGAGCACCGTCGAGGACTCGTTCGGCCCGCCGTCGGTCAGAAAGGCGATCAGATCGAATACTTTGAAAGAAGCCATCAGCGTGGTGATGATCAGGAAGGAGAGCGTGGGGCCGAGCAAGGGCAGTGTGATTCGGGTAAATTGCTGCGCCTGATTCGCGCCGTCGATGTCCGCCGCTTCGTACAATTCCTCCGGGATGCCGGACAAGCCGGCGATGAAGATAACGATCTGGTACCCCAAGGCCGCCCAGATCGCGATGACGATGATCGCGGTCAGCGAATAATGCGTGTCGGCCATCCACTTCGGCGGGTTCGCGATGCCAAGCCCGATCAGAAACCGGTTGATTGGCCCTTGTGACGGATGGAACAAAGCGCTCCATACCGCCCCGATCGCGACGATGGAGGAAATATAGGGGATGAAGAAGGCCACCTTGAAGTATTCTTTCCCATACACCTTGGAGTGAATGACGACGGACAGGAGCAGCGCCAGCACGATCCCGACCGGCACGACGCACGCCGTGTAGGTAATATTGTTTTTCAAAGCCATGAAGATCTTGTCATCGTCCAGCAGCGCCCGGTAATTGTCCAGCCCCACCCACTTGATCGCGGACAAGCCGCCGACCAGATTCCAGTCGCAGAAGCTTAAGAACAGCGAGAACAAGATGGGAAACACGCTTAAGAGCAGCACGCCGATGACTTCCGGGGCCAAGAAGATCCAGGCGGCGAGCGTCTCTTTTCTTTCGTTGTTCCAGTACCTTCGTTGCGATTGGTAAGCCGGAATTCCGGCTTTGACCATCGTCTTCTCCAACAGGCTCACCTCGATCGGAAATGGTTGATAGGATAACTATAGGCCACTTCCGGCTTGAACGAGGCGTAGCGATTTTTACTCCTTTGTGCAAAATCTTTACTTTGCTTACCGGTAATCCTTCGGGCTGACGCCGACGTACTTTTTGAATATTTTGGAGAAGTACGTGCGATCCGCATACCCCAGCTTTAAGGAAATCATCTCGATGCTCTCTTGCTTGCCCTTGAGCATTTGACACGCCAGCTTCATCTTGAAGCGATGGAGGAAATCCGTAAAGTTCATGCCGGTCTCCAGCTTGAAATACCGCGATAAATAGCTCGGGTTCAAATAAAGATGATGGGCCACGTCGACCAGCGACAGGTTCTCGGACAGATGCGCCGAGAGATAGCGTTCGATCTGCTGGATCTTCGGCTTCCGGTCGACGGGGGGCGTCTTCGTCGCGAACAATTCGCCGATTTTCGTCCGGACGAGATGCATCGTGTCCTCCAGCCGGACGGTCCTGACCAGACATTCGTGAAAGGCGTTATCGCTGTTGCGGTTATCGTCAAGCTCGAGTACCCGGATCCACTGGGACGACCTGAGCTTCCACTCCTCCGGCTCCAAACGCAGATCCGCCGCTTTCTGCTTCATTTGGTCCAGCAAGGACGCAGCCGATTGCTCGTCATGCTCCTTGAAGGCCTTGCGGACCTGCTCCCATTCCGCGCTGACGGCATTCCAAACGTCGCTCGTCCACGGCTTGCCGTCGTAGGACGGCATTTGGCCGAAGGCAGGTCCGTCGTAATAGGACGACCGCCGCCATTCCTTCAGCTTCTTATACTGCTGCCGAAGCGATGCGAGATCTTTGACAGGGCTCCCGTACGTCATGTAGACACCGATGCCCAGATACTCCCTGATCTTGTCCGCCAGCGTCCGCAAGTAAAGTTCGAACGACTCCATCCCTTTCAGGCGTAAGGAGGGCTGGTAGTTGGCCACGCAGACGAAGCCCGCATGCGGATCGATAAAGGTGGTTACCGTCATGGATTCCAGCGGCAGCTCGCCCGATATGTTGCCGATCGCGTACAGAAGCAGGTCCGTGTCCGTATATCGGAACCGGCCGGTAAAGGAGAGATAACGAATCGTGCCGATCGCCATTATAAATTGCGGATGCTTCCAATCGATCCCCAGTCTTTGCCCATAGCCGAGCATGCCGGCGTCGGCGGAGCCGGACATCAGTTTTTGAAAAAAAGGCTGCTTCAGCACTTCCCGGTTTTTGAACAAATCCTGCTTGTACGCCAGCTCCCTGCGGCTCTCCTTTTCTTCCTTAAGGAGTTCGACCGCTTTCTTGAGCGAGTCGCGGAGCTGCTCCGCCGTTAACTCGTCCTTCAGCAAATAATCGACCGCCTCCAGCTTGACCGCGGTCCTGGCGTAGTGAAACTCTCCGTGGCAGGTGAGGAAAATGAGCCGCACTTCGGGGTTCAACCTCTTGCATTCCTGCGCTAGCTCCAATCCGTCCATCCCCGGCATGCCGATATCCGTCACGATCAGATCCGGCGCCGTCTCGCGAAAATGCTGAAGCGCGCGTTTCGCCGAATGGGCCTGCGCGACGATCTCGAGACCAAGCTCCCGCCAGGGGACCAGCTTGGCCAAGTATTTGAGCATGGGCACGTCGTCGTCAACCAGCATCGCTTTGAGCATGCGCATTCTTCCTTTCCAAAGGAATGGAGATCCGGACCTTCAATCCGCCAAGCTCGCCCTGCATCAGGCGCATGTCCGCCTTCATGCCATAGGTCGTCCGCAACCGCCTCAGGACGTTGATCAGACCGACACGTTTATAGTCATCCGCCGAATCGGCGTCCGGCTGCCGCAGCAGCTCGTTAAACGCGTGGAGCCGCTCCTCCTCCATCCCGGACCCGTTGTCCTGGATATCGATCCGGATGCATTCTTCCTCTTGTACGGCCCGAAGCTCGATACGAGGACTGGCGCCTTCGTCCATAAAGCCGTGCACGATGGCATTCTCGACAATGGGCTGAAGCAGCAGCTTCGGCAGGCTGAAGTCCTCGACATCGGCAGAGAGAGGGGTATCGAATTGCAGCTGAATATCGTTTCGCATTTGCATAATCTCTACATAGTGGCCAAGCAGCTTGCACTCGCTGCGCAACGTGGACGATTCGTTAAATTTTAAATAGGCTCTTAAGAGACTCATGAGCGAATCGATTTTTTGGCTGTGCGCCGTATCGTCATGCAGGACCAGGCTGCACTTGATCGAGTTCAGCGTATTAAGCAGAAAATGCGGCCGAATCTGGGAATATAACGCCTGCAATTCGAGGACCCGCTTCTGTTCCTGCTCCTGCTCGATGTCGGCGATCAGCGCATTGATCTGATCCAGCATCCGGTTCAGCGTTCTTCCGAGATCGGCGATCTCGTCGTTCCCATCCGCCTGGAACCGGATGTTCCGGTTGCCGTTGCCGAATTGCTTGACGCCGGTCTGCAGCTTGCGGATCGGTCGATGCAATCGCTTGGCCACATAGAACGAGATGAACAGGAACACGACGCAAAACGGAATGACGATCAAAATCGAGAGGAAAAACGTCCGCGATATTTGCCCGGTGACTTCTTTCTTCGAGTTCGCGTACAAAAGAGACCATCCCGCCTTGGGAATGGCGACCTCGTTCCGAATTTCTCCCGATGCCGAAGCGGCCTCTATGGATTCTGTAATCGGACCGGCGGCGATGAGTTCGCCGTTCGAATCGGTCAGCGCCATGTTGCCCGACATGACCTGGCCGAACAGCTTTTCAAAGTATTTGCTGGAGATCACGATCACGAGGGTGGCCAAATACTGATTGTCGGCCGGATCCTTGAGCGCTCTCGCGACGAAATAGTTGTCCGGCTCCTGTTCGGCATCGTTTTTGATTGTACCCAGCCATTGCAGCACTTTCGGATTGTCCTTGTTGACCCTTCCTTTGACGTCATGCCAACTTTTCTCGACCTGCTCGGGGGTCAGCGTCCAGGTTTCCGATGACTCTGCAATGAAATCGTTTTCATTCGCTACAAACATAAAAATGTCCGTATTCATCGTTTTGACGGACACCTGGCTGAAGAAATCCTTGATTTGCTGATAAGCCGCGTAATTCCGCGAGCTGTCGATGCTTTTGATGGCTTTAAACGTTCGAAGGGGGTCGAGCGCCTGCTTGTCCTGTACGAAAAAATTGGAGGCGTAAGTGATATCGTCGAGCATCTTCTCGATATCCTTCGCCATGACGGTGAGCACCGATTGGTTGCTGAGCTGGATCTTGTCCTTGACGATGCCTTGCGTGATGGAATAGCTGATGAAGGAAATAAACACCATGGGGAGAAAAATCAATACCAAGAACGAGGCCTGGATTTTCGTGTAAAAAGAACGATGAAGGAAATGCCGCATGCCACTCCCACTTCCTTATCCATCTATAATCGCATGAAGTTCCTCTTTTTCCGTTTTCATCTTTTTCGACTTCTTTCGAACAATCCCTGCCTGTATCATAATCGAAAAGCTATGGCTTGCAAGCGTAATCTCATTACGCTTTTGTGCATTATTTTTACGTGCGGCAAACAAAAAGCGCTGGCCTCAGGCGGCCAGCGAATGTAGTTACAGTATAAGAAATCATTTGGCAACCAAATACGCTGTCCGTCTTCATTGATCCCTTAAATCTACAAAAATACCCTCATCTTCTTCAAACACGTCAAAAAACGCCTCAAGAACTTCTGATCTTACATGATCGGGGAGTTGCGTTTGCCGCGTCTTCATCATTACAACCTCGCCTCGCTTATGATCCAGAAATTCTAAATTTGTATAATATCGTAGCAATTTTCTCTAAAAATATAAAGAAAAATCACCATGCGTAGGACAGACGATGTCGACAGGATGGCGTTAGAAAATGAAATAACAAGAAAGCCTCCGAAGCAGCAGCTTGAAGGCTTTCCTCATTCTTTCTATTCATTTACGACATATGCCCCAACAAAGCCGAAGGCAACTGAATCTGATTCTCCTGATATAGCTCGCGTGTCTTCCGCGGCTTCTGCGGCACGGTGATGGCGGCCAGGCCGTCGTCCGTCTGAGCCGACGCCGTCACCCACGATTCGCTCGACTGGATGTCGACGGCCGGCAGCGGCCGAACCTCGCCTAGCGACAGCGTGAAGATCCAGACAGCTTGCTCCAGCGCATGAAAATCGAAATCCCGCTCCTCGCCCGTCGAGATGACGTAGTCCAGGCAGAGGCCTTGTTCGCTTTGTTCCGTCTGCAGCTGAAGTTCGCCATACTCCGAGCGGTCCAGTATTGCCTCCACCTGCAGCGCCGTCTCCCCGATTGCAGTCGCAAACCGGGAGGCCGTTTGTGTCGTCGGCAGCTCCACGTTCGCCGCGTTTCCGCCGAGAAGCAGCCGGATGCGCAGATCCATCGCGCTGAACCTGCCGTTAAGGATGTCCAGATCCTGATGCCACCCGCCGTTGTCCGTCGCAAGGTTAAAGGCGAACAGTGCCATCCCGCGCGACTGCACGCCAGTAAAGATCGCCGAGCAGAAGTCCTTGCCGTCCTTTAAAAACTGGAGCTGGATCGACACTGCATTCCCGCCGCCGCTGTCGACATAGCCGAGCAGATTGCGGCGCTGGTTCCACATGCTGCCCGACGTATAACTGCCGAGCGACAGCCGCTCGTTTTGGTACGTCGTTGCGTAGTTCTGGAAGCCCGTCTCGTCCGCCTTCAGCGTTGGCTCCGTGAAGTAACGCGCCTCCGTTGAGGTGAACAAATAGCGGTACTTTTCAGGGCAACGAATAGGTCCCGGTTCCGGCTTCAATCCTTGCTCCTGCCCCTGCTCCGGCTCTTGACCGAGCGCATTTTGAAGAAAAGCCTTCTCGTTCGGCCTCAGCTGCGTGCTGTACGTCCGACTATGCGGGCCGCTCCATGCGCCCGTCGCAGGATGATAATGCCTCGCGATCATATGCCAGGCCAGGTCCAGCAGCTCCTCCGCGTCCGCAACCGCCCCGGCCGTGCCCGACTCCGCGTATATGCCATGCAGCTCCTCGATGGCGATCGGCGTATAGCACGGGCTGTTGTACTCCGAGAACGTGCCGATAGCCTTCGTATAGTCGCGAAACGTGCGGAGACGCTGCTCGCCATAGCTGCGAATCCCTTCTTGGCCCAGCAGCTCGCCGCCCAGAAGCGTAACAAACGCCCCCATGATGGCGATGTTCGTATAGTGCGGGCCGACATTGCGGATGATGATCGCCTGGCAGGCATGGTACACGGCGCCGCGCAGCTTGTCAATGAGCGAAGGCGGGAGCAGCTCCGCATGATTTTTTAAAATGAGCACGAGCTTCTTGCCGTGAAAATCAGCCATATTCCAGTCGGGACGGTCCATCTCGTCCAGCGACTCCTCGTCGAAATACGGCCAGATCCCGTATGTTGAACGGCTCGAATCCTGGTCCTGCCTGGAGACGACGACTTCCAGGATGTCTGACGCCCGCTTCGCATACGCCTCGCCGCCATATTGCAGCAGGTCGAATGCATAGCAGGTCGCGACATACAGCTCGTAAGCGAAAGGATGCCGATCCGGCTTTAACGCCGTGTGATACGTCTTCGTCATGGGAACCCGAACCAGCTTGACGTCGGCATCATACGCTTTATCCTTTGCTTGAATCGAGGCGAGAAGCTCGGCGCTGCGCATGTCTACTCGCTCCTTTGCGATATTTTCGCGAGCAGCATCAGCACCAGGCCCTGCCCGTACAGGGTCGGATAAGTCGGCACGTCATTTTGGTACGCCTCGATTGTCGGCATCACCGGCGTGCCGCCGGACACTCCGTTGACCAGGCCCTCTTCCGTAATATACGGAACGATCGCGCGATACGTTCGGTCAGCACCGGCCGCGTACTTCTCTTCGTCCGCAATCAGCCTCAGCTCAATCGCCTTCAGTATGCCGTAAGCGATCCCCGCGCTGCCCGAAACTTCTCTGTAAAAGTCCGGCCGGTCCATCACCGTGCTCCACAGCCCATCCGTCTGCTGGTAACCGAGGAGCCCGCTCATGAGGCGGCCATACCGCTCCTTCAGCTCCTGCGGAATGCCGACGAGCCCGTCAATCTCCGCTACGATCATCGGAACGCCGGCGGCAATCCAGGCATTCGCCCGCGTCCAGCGCGCGCCCGACATATGATCGCCCGAGGCGCAGTTCCAGCCGTGGAATAGCACGCCGGGCTGCGGATCCTGCAGCAAACGCAGATGGATCAGCAACTGCTTGAGCGCCTCCTCCGCGTAAACCGCGCTTCCGAGGAGCGAAGCGGTTCGTGCCAGGAACAGCACCGCCATAAATATCGTATCCGCCCATACCTGCTCGGAGAACGCCACGTTTTCCGTCACCGTATGCTCGAAGGCTTCTTCGCGCGTACGCGGCGCTTCATTCAGCAGCCACTCGGCGACGCGCACCGCTTCCTCCTTGAATTTGGCGTCGCCGGTCAGCCGGTATAGCGCAGGAAAGATCGCAAAGGGGGCAATCGAATTGATTACCGTTTTTCCCATGGCCTTCGCTTCATTCCTTTTCACCCAATCCTGCAAATACGCCAGCACCTGAACATCGCTTGTCGCCTCGTAGTATTCCAGCAGCGCAATGACGCCAACCCCCGGGACCCAGTCCCAGTGATCGATGTCCATACCCCAGTTTCCGGAATGATCCTGTATCATCTGCCGCCATACTTTTTCCGCATAGCTTCCGGCCATCGGAGCCCCCGCCCTTCGCCCTCTAGTCACTGACTGTTACTTGCACGGTATGTTCAAGAGGGAGAATAAATACTTCAGGGGGCCGATTTGCTTATAAATCCAACGCCATCGGATCATTGCATAGCGTGTAACCGTTTCGTGCGTAAAATTCCCTGCTCTCTTCGCTCGGCCATACGATGATAAATTCAAACTTGTTCTCCGTCGCCCAATCCCGAATCGCCTCGAGCAGCCGGCTTCCGATTCCCTGCGACCTGTAATCCGGATCTGTATAGACGTTGGTCATGTAGGCAAATGGATACGTGACACGCCCTGGTCGCGGCACCTTGTCGATTAATTGGATGTACATATGCGATGCGATGACGCCTTCAACTTCCGCAATCCAGATGTGCCAACGCTCGCCGGAAATCGCTTCTTCCAGAAACGCTCTGCACTCGGCAGCAAAAAGCTCGAAGTCGTCGCTCATTTCAGGTTGATGCTCCAGCGTGAATTCCCATCGCATGCGAATGAGCGAATCGATGTCTTCCGCATACGCTTGTCTGATGCGCATGTCCGGCTCCTCCGTTTCTATGCAACGCTG
This sequence comes from Cohnella sp. GCM10012308, assembly GCF_042649185.1. Taxonomy (NCBI): domain Bacteria; kingdom Bacillati; phylum Bacillota; class Bacilli; order Caryophanales; family Paenibacillaceae; genus Cohnella; species Cohnella sp. GCM10012308. The sequence goes on along the minus strand of NZ_JBHRYU010000005.1, from coordinate 82,262 downwards.
CTGTCCAACCATCGAGAAGCAAGCTCTAAAATGGTGCGGTCTCTAAGAACCATGAATCTCGTAGAATAGTCCTCGCAGTTTTCGATCGGAAATCGCATTTTAGCAATAGCTTCTTCGCAGCTCATCCATCTCACTTGCATGCCTAACTGAACTTCTTCTTCAGATAGCTCCACGCCCCTCTGTTGACTCGCTGCCTTAGCGATAAAGCAATAGGATCGTTGCATAAATTGATTTTTAAATTTATGCTCGTCGATATACCCAAGCGCGTGAACGACAACAGCATCGTAACCCGTTTCTTCCCTGATCTCGCGCAAGAATGCCGCTTCTTTGTCCTCATTCTCCTCCAGACCGCCGCCAGGGAGCTTGTAAAGGTTGAGCGCCGTCATTTCCATCATGGCAACCTGCCCATTCTCATTGAAGAGAATGCCTCTGGACGCAAATCTGGATACTTCATTCAATATTCGAGGTTCCCCGCTTAGAACGTCGCTGTCCGTTATGCCAATTATGAGTTGCAAGAGCAAAGTCCCTCCAAATAAGTTCAATATTTCTTTCCAGCTATAGATTCCAATCGATTATATTTACATCCCATGGCGTTCGCAAATAAAATTTCACAGCAATCCCGGAAGGCTCGGAGCGCGTGATGGCGGAGGCAAGAGAGTAATCCCTGCGCGCGGTCGAACCCCGATGTCCTCCTTCGGAATGGGGGCAGCGCCTAGCCCCTCGGGTCCACGCAAAAAAGCCAGCCTCTCGCGGCTGGCTTTGATGATGGTTGAGCCGAGGGGAGTATATGATTCCTGATTAAAATGACTGACGAAGCTGATTCGACGAAGTAGAGCGCAGCGGTGGAATCAGATGCCGTGCTCGTCCGCTTCGCTCCCTGCGCGCGGTCGAACCCCAATGTCCTCTTCGGACTGGGGCAACGCCTAGCCCCTCGGTTCCACGCAAAAAAGCCAGCCTCTCGCGGCTGGCTTTGATGATGGTGGAGCCGAGGGGAGTCGAACCCCTGTCCGAAGATAACGCAACATAAGCTTCTACGGGTGTAGTGACAGATTTGATGTCACCCTAGAGACTCCCTGTCACCGGATTCCCTTCGGGTCAGCCTGATTGTCTTCTTCAGCTAGCCCCAGGCGGAGACTAGGCAGCGTATCCCACTAGAGTTGAGCCCCTATCCCGCCACATGGGCGATGGAAGGTAGGAGCACGAGAGCAGTTTCTTAGGCTGCTACAGCGTAGGTTGGTTGTTGTTTGCCAGTTAATTGGCTTCCGCGTTGGTGAAGCAGCCGCAGCCCTACTACCCGCTACTCATGTCCGAACTACCCCCGTCGAATCCATAAACGGCCCCTAAATAAAAGCGAAGCCCTCGCGGCGGACCAACAGTCGGCCGGCGAACGGATCTTCAGGCGCCATCTCCCTAATGTAGCGAAGATCGGCGAGTGCGAACACGGTGCATAAAACAAACCGTATCGGTGGAACTTCTATAGTATAGCACACCCCGCCGCCAAATACCGCACGGCATTGCTGGGATGGATGGCGATGACTGCCTGATTCGGCCAATCAGCGGAAAAACAGCTGTAAGCTCCGCAGAAATCCTCGGTCAGCACACCTTACGCCGTCTTACCTTGCGACCTTCTGCTTCTCGCGCAATGCCCGTTGGATATCGCGCTCGGCATCCTTTTTGGCGGCGGACTCGCGCTTGTCGTAGTTCTTCTTGCCTCGGCCGAGGCCCAGAAGGCACTTGGCGTAACCGTTGCGGGTATACACCTTAAGCGGTACGATCGTATAACCCTCTTGCTTGGAAGCGCCGATCAGCTTGCGAATCTGCGCCTTGTGCATGAGCAGCTTGCGCGTGCGCGTCGGGTCGGTCGGATTGTGCCGGTTGCCCTGTTCGAACGGACTGATATGCATGTTGTGCAGAAAAATCTCGCCATTCCGAATAGTAGCGAATGCATCGCCCATATTGGCTCTGCCGCCCCGGAGCGACTTGATCTCGGTGCCGGTCAGCACCATGCCCGCTTCAAACGTATCCTCGATGAAGTAGTCATGCGAAGCCTTCCTGTTCTGCGCGAGCGGCTTGTCGAACTGGTCCTTGCCCTTCACCATGCTGCTTCACCTCACGGATTCCATTTTGGTCGGACTCTCATTATAGCATGCGTTTCCAGCCGCTCACAACTATGTCGCCTAAGAGTGGAGCAGCATGTTATCCATCATAAAGTACCCGATTCGCGCCAAACGATAACTTTGGTCCGTTATTCGTTACTATGCGGACACAGGAGCTGTTATTCCCCCCGAAATCGCCTATTTCAGCGCTGTTGCGGACAAGAGGTACGCTATCCTCCGTCAAAAAGGGGTAATCAGAAAGAATGCCTTCACGTAACGGATCCTGTGTCCGCAACCAAGCTAATCATGACACCTTTTCAAAAATTAGCGTCCTCTGTGTCCGATGCGAAAAGATAAACGCCGGAGAATGTCTCCGGCGTCGATTGATGATTTATTCTGCTTGCAGCGCCCTGTCGATGAGCGCCATGCGGATGTAGAGACCGTTCTGCGCCTGACGGAAGTACGCGGCACGCGGGTCCGCATCCACTTCTTCGGCGATCTCCCCGGCTCTCGGCAGCGGATGAAGTACGATCGCGTCCCGGCGCATACGGTTCATCAACTCGGCGTCGACGATATATTGTCCGGCCGCCTTGTCGTATTCCTCCGGAGAAGGGAAACGCTCCTTCTGAATCCGCGTCTGATACAGCACGTCCACCGATCCTGCCACAGCGTTCAAGTCCGTCGTTTCCTCGTAGTGCACGCCCTTGTCGTCCATATAGTGCTTGACCGACGGCGGGATCGGTACGTTTTCAGGAGAGATGTAGTAGATCTTGACGTCCTTGAAATTGGCGAGAATGTAGCTCAGGGAGTGTACCGTCCGTCCATATGCCAGGTCTCCCACCATCGCGATGCTCAGGCCGTCGAGGCTGCCGCATTCCTTTTGAATCGTATAAGCGTCCAGGAGTGCCTGCGTCGGGTGCTCGCCCGCGCCGTCGCCCGCGTTAAGGACCGGTACGCCCGACACCGCAGCCGCGCGCTTCGCCGCCCCGATCTCCGTATGACGCATCACGATGAGGTCGCTGTAGCCCGTGATGATGCGGATCGTATCCTCGAGCGTCTCTCCCTTGATGGCGGACGAGAATTGTGCCGCGTTCTCCGTCCCGATGACGCTGCCGCCCAGACGGTTCATCGCCGACTCGAATGACAGCCGCGTCCGCGTGCTCGCCTCGAAGAACAGCGTCGTCATAATGCGCCCGGCATGACGCCGATCGCCCCCTGCACGAACGACGTCCTCCATCGACCGCGATGCCGCGAACAACTCCTCAAGCTCGCTCCGCGAGAACTGCTTGGCCCCTAGCACATGATACAGCTTGTCCTGCACTGCCATCACTTAGTTCCTCCCGTCGACGCTGCCTCGCGTCCATGTTTACCATGATCTATCCTAGCGGATTGCCCCGGGATTGTCTAATGGGATTTGTGCGATAAAGAGATGGATTTCGGCAGTCATTTTGTTGACTGACGACATACTTGGGACGATGCGCGTAGCTGAGGCCGTTAATGTGTTGATCTACGTGCACACTTGAGCATACTTGGGAATGTTAAGGGCTCCACGCAAAAAAAAGAAGCCCGCCGCGGCTGCGGCAAGGCTTCATTATTATTGTTCCGGCGTTGGCGATGGCGTCGGCTTGGCGCCCGGCGCCTTCGGCTTGCGCCGGCGGCGCGGCTTGGCTGCGCCTTCGGGCTTCACGCCCTCCGGCGCGCTCTTGGCGCCGGCGGAGGCGGATGCCGCCGCCGTCTGCGCGGCGGCTTTGGCGCGCGCGCTGCGCCCGGCATCGCCCGGCTGCGCGCCGCCCTTGCTCTGCGCAGCGCCCTGCTGCGGACGGCCGCCCGGGCCCGGCTTGCCGCCGAAGCGGCCGCCTCGGCCACCGGGACCGCCGCCGCCTGGACCCGGCCTGCCGCCGGAGCGGTTGCCCCCGCTGCGGCCGTGGCCGAGCGCGCTGCGCTCGCGGCGCAGCTGGCTCTTCTCGCCGTAGAAGCGCTCCTCGTCGTCATCGTGCGCATACTTGCGCGTCGTGAACGGGAGGCCCCACATGTCGAGCTTCGGACCGCGCTTGCTCTTCTGCGTCGGCGCCGGCACATAGTCCGGCGAATCGCGGTTCACGTCGACCGGCTCGCGGTCGCGATCGCGCCGCGGCGGGAATCCCGCATCGCTGCCCGAACCGATCATCTCCTCGCTGGCCAGCCCCGCTCCGCGGCGCTGCGGTTGCGGCAGCTGCACCGCCGATTGCTCGAACTCGCCGAGCTCGCTTTGCATCGGCGATTCGTCGCGCTCGTCGCTCGCTACGTCCACGCGACCGCCGCGACCGCGCTTGCCGCCGCCCGGCTTCGCGCCGGCGGCCACAAATGGCGGCGCCGCATGCCCGGCTCCTGCGCCGGCACCGCGATCCCCGCGGGCGCCGCTGCGACGCCCGCCGCCTTCGCCGCGCGCCGCGCCTCCGCGGCTGCCTTCCGCCGCCGGCGATTCCCCGCCGCCGCGGCGTTTCTTGCCCTTGCGCGCGCCCGCGAACCCGCCGGCGCCGCCTTGTCCCCCATTGCCTCGATGGCCCGCTCCGCCGCCCTTGTTCTCGCTGCGCGGCTTCATGCCGACCACTTCGAAGTCGATGTTATAATCGTCCATGTTCACCCGTCCCACTCTGATCCGCACTTCGTCTCCCAATCGGTACACCTTGCTCGTGCGCTCGCCGAGCAGCGCCATCTGGCGCTCGTCGAAGTGGTAGTAGTCGTCGCTCATCTCGCCGAGACGAACAAGACCCTCCACCGTATTGTCGAGCACGATAAACATCCCGAAGCCGGTCACGCCGCTGATGATGCCGTCGTATTCCTCGCCGATCTTGTCCAGCATGAACTCGGCCTTCTTCAGCTTGCTCGTGTCGCGCTCCGCATCGACGGCCACGCGCTCTCTCTCCGACGACTGCTGCGCGATGTCCGGCATGCGCGCCGCCCATTGCTCGAGGCGTTCCTCCGGCAGTGTTCCTCCGTTCTCCAGCACCTCTCGCATGACGCGATGGATGACCAGGTCCGGATAACGACGGATCGGGGACGTGAAGTGCGTGTAAAATTCGGCCGCGAGCCCGAAGTGTCCGAGACTCTGCGAATCGTATTTGGCTTGTTTCATCGAACGCAGCATCATCGTGCTGATGACGTTCTCTTCCTTGGTGTCGCGAATCTGCTCCAGCAGATCCTGAAGCGCGCGCGGATGCACGGAATTGCCCTTGCCGCGCACCGTATAGCCGAGGTTCGAAGCGAACTGAACGAACGTCAGCAGCTTCTCGCTGTCCGGATCCTCGTGAATCCGGTACAGGAACGGCACCTTCAGCCAGTGGAAATGCTCAGCCACAGTCTCGTTCGCCGCCAGCATGAATTCCTCGATGATCTGCTCGGCGATCGAGCGCTCGCGCTTGACGATGTCGACCGGCTTGCCTTCTTCGTCCACGATGACCTTGGACTCCTCGAAGTCGAAGTCGATCGCGCCGCGGCGCATCCGGCTGTCCCGCAGGGACAGTGCGAGCTCGCGCATCGTACGGAACGTCTCGACCAGCGGCGCATACCGCTCCATCTGCTCCGGATCCTCGTCGATGAGGATCTTGCGGACGTTGGTGTAGGTCATGCGTTCCGTCGTCTTAATGACGCTGGTGAAAACGTCGTGGCGGACCCGCTTCATCGTGCCGGCCTCGAACTCCATCTCGCAGGACATCGTCAGGCGATCCACCTTGGGATTCAGCGAGCAGATGCCGTTGGACAGCCGGTGCGGAAGCATCGGGATAACGCGATCGACGAGATACACGCTGCAACCGCGGTTGTACGCTTCCTCGTCAAGCCGGGACTTGTCCTTCACATAATAGCTGACGTCCGCGATATGAACGCCGAGCACATAGTTGCCGTTCGGCAGCCGCTCCACGTTTACCGCGTCGTCCAAGTCCTTGGCATCCTCGCCGTCGATCGTCACGATCGTCTTGCCACGCAGGTCGCGCCGGCCCTGGGCGACGATCTCTTCCTCGGAGATGGCGTCCGGCGCGGCTTCCGCCTCGGTGTTCACCTCGTCCGGGAACTTCTCGGGCAGACCGTGCTTGCGGATAATGCTCAGGATGTCGACCCCCGGGTCGTCCTTGTGTCCGAGCACCTCGACGATCTCGCCTTCGGCGGCCGCCTTGCCCTCCGGATAGTGCACGATGTCGGCCACGACTTTCTGTCCGGTTACCGCACCTTTAAAATTCGCCGGGCGAACATAAATTTCCTTGTTAATGCGCTTGTCGTCCGGAATCACGAGACCGTAGCTCTCTTGATGCTCGAACACGCCGACGACCTGCGTGACGGCGCGGCTGACGATCTTCACGACTTCGCCTTCCATGCGGCTGCCGTCGTGGTTCTTGGACGTGATGCGGCCGAGTACGATATCGCCGTTCATCGCGCCCTTGAGATCGTTGGCATTAATATAGAGATCGGGATGTCCCTCCTGCTCGGGCAGCAGGAAGGCGAAGCCCTTCGCGTGCACCTGCAGACGGCCCCGCAGCAGATTCATCTGTTCGGGCAGGCCGTAGCGCTGCGCGCGGGAACGCATGATTTTCCCCGCTTCTTCCATCTCCGTCAACAGACGCAGGAATGACTTGAACTCTGCGGCGTCCGTAATCTCGAAGCGCGCTTCGAGCTCCTTGTACGTGAGCGGCTTGTAGTCTGGATTCTTCATCATCTCGAGCAGCTCCTGCTCGCTCCACGATGGCACTGGCATCACCTCATCTTCCAATAGTATACACGATTTAGCGGTGAGCCAATCGGAGCGCAGCAAGATGTCCCGAACCAAATATAGCTACGGTACGGGACGGGGTGGGACAACGCAAGCAGGCACTTGGTAAATCGGACCAGCGCGATTCGCGATACAAAAAAAGCGGGAAGCCCGTGCTTCCCGCTTTGAACGACATTGCAATTACGCACTCACGACGTAAGCAACGACCAAGGACAGAACGAAAAATCCGACTGCCAGCACGATCGTCATCCGTTGAAGGAACAGATCCAGTCCTCGTGCCTTCTGCTTGCCGAACAAGTGCTCCGCACCGCCGGAGATGGCGCCCGACAGGCCCGCGCTCTTGCCGCGCTGCAACAATACGGTGCCGATCAGACCGAGCGAGAAAATGACCAGTACGATTTTCAAAGCGATTTCCACTGCTTCCACCCCCCGTGATGCCGGAACACTGAGAATCGGTTCAATAGGCATAAAACGTTAGTTTCATAATAGCACAAGCCCCTCGAACGTAGCAACCATAGCTTTAAAGGAACGGAAAGCCCAGCCGCCGATCATGCCGGATGCTGGGCTTTCTGCTGCCGCACTAGTCGTCCTGTGCAACGGTACCCGTCAATTCCCGCCGGTACAGGTCAATATCCGTCCGTCTCCCCGCCCAGCTTCTTCGCCGCTTCGACGCCGGCATCGGACGCGGCCGTTCCCGTAGCCGGATTGCCCTGCTGCTGTCCGCCCGCCTCCAGCCCCTCGCGCACGCGGCGGCCGTAGTCCGGATCCGCTTGCGTGAAGTAGCCGATCATCCGCTCGCGGATATCCGCCTTACAGATGCTGAGGTTCGCCACCAGGTTCGCAATCAGCTCGTCGCGCTCCCAATCTTCGAATGCGCGGTACGTATCGCCCGCCTGCTTGAAATCGTTCGGCCGGTCGATCTTCTGCCGCACGAGCTTGGCATTGTACGCAGGCTCATGATCCTTGCCAGTCTTGGGCGCTTCCTTCAGCCCGCCGAGCGAAGAAGGCTCATAGTTGACGTGCGGGCTCTGTCCCGGCGCAGCATCGACGTTGTACGCCATCTGGCCGTCCCGCTGGTTCGTCGCGACATGTGTCTTGGGCGCGTTGATCGGCAGCTGCAGATAGTTCGTGCCGACGCGGTGCCGCTGCGTGTCCGAATAGGAGAATGTCCGCCCTTGCAGCAGCTTGTCGTCGGAAAAGTCGAGGCCGTCCACAAGCACGCCCGTGCCGAATGCGGCCTGCTCCACTTCCGCGAAGTAGTTGACCGGATTGCGGTCGAGCACCATCTTGCCGACGGGCAGCATCGGGGCCACGTCCTCGGGCCACAGCTTGGTCGGGTCGAGCGGATCGAAGTCGAGCTCGGGATGCTCGTCGTCGCTCAGAATCTGCACCCGCAGCTCCCACTCCGGATATTCCCCTTTTTCGATCGCTTCATATAAATCCTGCGTGGCATGGCTGTAGTTCTTGCTGACGATCTTGTCGGCATCGGCCTGCGTCAGGTTGCGGATCGGCAGCTTTAGCGGCTCAAAGTGGTATTTGACCAGCACGCCGACGCCTTCCATATTGACCCATTTGTACGTATTGACGCCTGCGCCCTGCATCTGCCGGTAGTTCGCCGGGATTCCCCAGGGGGAAAACAGGAACGTGGCCATATGCGTAGCTTCGGGCGAAAGCGAGAGGAAATCGAACATCCGCTCCATATTGTTGACGTTCGTCACCGGGTCCGGCTTGAACGCATGCACCATATCGGGAAACTTCAGCGGATCTCGGATAAAGAAAATCTTGAGGTTGTTGCCGACGAGGTCCCAGTTGCCGTCCTCCGTGTAGAACTTGACCGCGAAGCCGCGCGGATCGCGCAGCGTTTCCGGGGAGTGTCCGCCGTGCACGACGGTCGAAAAGCGAACGAAAACCGGTGTCCGCTTGCCCGCCTCCTGGAACAGTTTCGCACGCGTGTACTTCGAGACGGGTTCTTCTCCTGCTTTACCGTATGCCTCGAAATAACCATGCGCCCCGGCGCCGCGCGCGTGAACGACGCGTTCGGGGATGCGTTCGCGGTCGAAATGCGTGATTTTCTCGAGGAAATGATAGTTTTCCAGCGTTGTCGGTCCTCTGCTGCCCACCGTGCGCACGTTCTGGTTATCCGTAATCGGATGTCCCTGGCGATTGGTCAGCGTCATGTCCGCTTCCGCGCCTTGCTGCTGTTGTGCGCCGCTCTTATTCGTCTCGTCCGCCATTTCTCGGTCACCTCTATAAGTAAGAATGAATCGCTATTCTTACTCTATCCCTGGACTGGCAGGATATGCATGAAGATGGTATGAATTCCGGATGAAGGGGAGGTGAAGAATGACGCGCGCACGGCAAAAAGCCCGGCCGTCGGGCCGGGCTTGTCGGGACATTTAAACGCGTAAGCCGGATTAGATCCAGCCGCGCTCCTTAAACCATGCGAAGTTCAGCTTCGCGCTCTCGAGCGAGTTCACGTCGTACTGCTCCTGCTCGATGATGACGTACTCGACGCCGGCCTTCTCGGCGGCTGCCAGCGCGGAATCCCAATCGACCGAGCCCTTGCCGATCTCCGTGTCCTTGCCGTCGTCCTTGAAGTCCTTGGCATGCACGAGCGGCAGCCGACCGGCATATTTCTCGATGTAGGCGGCAGGGTCTTGGCCCGCGACCTTCACCCAGCCGAGGTCGAACTCGCCAACCAGTTCTTCGGCCGACAGTTGCTCGAACAGGTGATCGATGACCAGCTTGCCGTCCTGAGCCGGCTTGAATTCGAACGCGTGGTTGTGATAGCCGAATTCAAGGCCTGCTTCGCGAACGATCGCGGAAGCGCGCTTCAGCGTGTCTGCGAAGTTGTTCACGTCTTCGACGGACGGATTTTCGGCCAGCGGGAACCACGGCACGACGAAGCGCTTAACGCCAAGTTCCTTGTAATAAGCGACCTTCTCGTTCAGGTCGGACTCGAACTTGTCCGGCTCCTGCACGTTCAGGCCGACGTGCGCCGAGTTGACGTTCAGGCCGGCGTCAGCCAGCGCCTTCTTCAGGTTGGCGGCGGAAACGCCGTAGTTGCCCGCCAATTCAACGTTCTTGTATCCGATCTCGGCGATCTCGCGGATCGTGCCGAGGAAGTCCTTCTCGCTGCGGTCGCGTACGGAGTAAAGCTGGATGCCCACTTGCGGCTTGCTCATGATTCATTCCTCCATATTCGGATTAATCGATTCGGCGCTTTGCGCGCCGTTCACCTTCTCGTCCTTCTCCATTATAGGCGCTTGGCGGGAGCGCTTACGAGACCGTTATTTGCTCATTTTATATGGCATTTGGACCCTGCTTCGCGCAGGGGGCGCCGGGATTGGCGCCGTCGATATCTTTAGCGAAGCCTGGCATGCCTATGCAGCTGGCGTCCTTATATGGAAGAAACCGTCAGGGAAGATCCAGATCCCTGACGGTCCTTTTAGTTTTTTGGCGATTATCCGAATCTGGATTCGCAATGCCTGCAAATATACATCTATTTTAGCCGCCGTCGCCCCTATTGGATAGGATAGATGCAAAAACGCAGTTAATTTCCTCAAACAGCCGGATTTCCGGCTTGCGCTTTGAATTTACCTGCATATTTGCATGAATTTCATCCGATGTCGTAGTTCGGTGGGAAATACATGTACAAATGCAGGTTTTTTAAATCCGCCAACCTCCGACAAGCGCCTCCGCCACGCCTAACGCACGCTTACCTGTCCACGAATCGCCGCCGCTCGAGTAAGAATTACTTAGGCTGCCCGGTCGGGTCGCCGGCAAAAAGCTCTGACGGAGACTACTTGCGCCGCTCAGCCTGCCTGCGATCCAAAAGTGGCTCTGCTTGAGACTACTTGGCGGACCATAATCGGTTGGCACGCTAAAGTAGCTCTGTCGGAGACCACTTGCGAAACTAAAGCCAGCCTGCCAACTAAAGTGGCTCCAGTTGAGACTACTTGGCGAGCCCCGGCGCCGTCCCACGGATGCCCAGCGTGAAAATCTCGCAGGCGCCCAGCGTGCGGACAAGCGCTTCGCCGTCCGCTGCAGGGGCGACTTCCGCCCCGCGCCGCTCGAGCACGTCGCTCTCGTAGAACGACTTGGCAGTCGCCGCTACGCGCAGCTCGGCCGCCTCAGGCCGCATGTTGAACCATCGGACCATCAGGTCCCCGCTCTCCTCGCCGATCGCGGCGGAGGAGAAGGCAACGCCTTCGCCTTCCCAGCTCAGCAGCTGCCCGGCGGCAGTCAGCGGGCCCTCGTGCACGCCGGTCTGCGCCAGCGTCCAAGGCGCCTGAAACTGATATGCCGCCGCATATGCGCCGTCCGTCGCGCCGTCGCCGCCATGCGGAACGAGCAGCAGCTCGGTCGTATGCACGCCCAGGCACTGGGCTTCCGGCGTCGGGAAGACGCCCCAGTCGCCCAGCTCGGCGACCGACCGCAGCAGCGTCACCGCGATCGTGCCGCGTCCGTCGCGAAGCACCTCGTACTCGTTCAGGCCAAGGTTCGCGACCGTCAGGCCGAAGGCTTCGCCGTCCGCGACGTCCACGAACGCCTGCTGATGCTGCGCGTTGCTTGGGTTGCGCCACTCGGCCGCAGGCTCGGTATCGCGGCGCGCGATCTCGAAGATCGCGTCCGCCAGATGCGTCGACGCCTGAATATCCGTCGGGAACAACGCCCGGACGCGATGATCCTTGGCGCGGTTGTCGATCGTCGTCCGGATGCCCACGCCGCGGCCCGAGCGCTCCAGGCTGACGACGGTCCGAATCTCCATCGGCACCGTCTCCGCCACGCGCTGCGCCTTGCGTTCGGGGAAGTAAACGGCTTCCCGCTTCTCTTCCTCGAACAGCGCGTCCGCCGAAGCGGGCACGGCCCAGCGGTGCACGATCTCGATCGCGCCGCGATGCGCCTCGTCCTCCAGAACCCGGATGTCGGCCGCCAGGCCGCGCGTGGTCAGCGCCGCCTCGCCTTCCGGCTGCCGGTACATGTACTCGTTGCCGATGTCGCCGGTGTCCTCGTAGACGAGCAGATCACGGTAGGTCCGCCCGGTCTGCTTGTCCGTCACGGCCAGCGTGCCGTCGTCCGCGATTTCGACGCGCAGACGTTCGCTTTCCAGGGTACGCTCGCCGCTGACGAGCGAAGCGTCCGAAGACGCCATAGCCTTTCCGCCAACAGCTTTACCGCCAGCAGCCTCACCGGCATTCTCCCCGGCAGCAGCAGCCTTGACCCAAGCGTAAGCCTTCCATCCGAGCGCCGGCACGTCCGCCGCCTCGAACGTCAGCTTGACGCGCCGCGTCCAGTAAGGCTGGCGGAACTTGTCGTCCGGCAGATCGTAGCCGAACTGCAGGCCGAGATCTGCCGTCTGGCAGGACACGGCACGTCCGTCCCCGTCCACCAATACGCGTCCGCCGATGTCGAGCGCCTTCATGCGGCGCTTCATCTCCTCGGGCGGGACGCCGTCGCGGTAGTAGATGCGCTCGACGTCGAGCTCGAGCTCGACCGTGCCGGTACGCGGCCAGCCGGTCGTGTTGAACGCCACGAGCGGCAGCGCGTCGGCGCCGTAACGGGCGAATGCCGACGTATCCACGGCATCCGCCGCGGCCCGCTTGCTGTCGTCGATGATCGCCTCGGCGACGTGCCGGCTTTTATCGAACCGGGTCACCATCTCGCGATGGACCTCGTCGACGCTGCAGCCGCAGATGCTGTCGTGCGGATGGTTCTGCATGAGCGTCTTCCACGCGTAGGTCAGCAGGTGATGCGGGTAGGCTTCGCCGACGCCGTGCGCGATCGCGGCCAGCGGCTCCGCCACGCGCTCCAGCAGCGCTTGTCCCAGCTGGTTCATCTGCTTGAGGTATACGCGGGCGGAAGCCGTATTGACGAGCGTCGACCAGCCGTCGGTGCGCTGGCTGCGCAGCTCGCCCTTGACGACCGACAGGTTATCGCCGAGCGACTGCCTGACCGACGCCAGATAATCCTCGAAGCTCGAATGCACGAACTTCGTGTCCGGATACAGCTCGCGGGCGACGCGAATCGCCTCGGGCAGGTCCGTCTGGATCGGCTGGTGGTCGCAGCCGTTCATATAGAGCAGCTGGCCGGTCGACGCATAACGCTCCGCATCCGCCAGCTTGCGATCCCAGTAGGCCTTCGCTTCCGCCGCGTCTACAGGCACTTCGTTGCCGTTGCTGTACCAGTTGGCGAACAGAATGCCGAGCACGCGCGACCCGTCCGGCCCTTCCCAGACCAGCTCGGAGAACGACGATTCGTATTCCGAATCGGCCACCGTGTTGTTGAAGCCCGTCGGCTTCACGCCGCGTCCGAACACGGCGTTGTCGATGTCCGCCTGCTTCATGATCTGCGGCGCCTGACCGATGTTGCCGAACGTGTCGGGGAAGTAGCCGACCTTCGAGATCGTCCCGTACCGCGCGGCGTCGCGGTGCCCGATGAGCAGGTTGCGCAGGTTGGCCTCGCCGCTCGTCAGGAACGCGTCCTGCAGAATGTACCAGGGCCCGATATGAATCCGGCCTTCGTGGATCAGCTTCTCCAGCCGTTCCCGGCGCTCCGGACGCACCTGAAGATAGTCCTCCAGGATGATCGTCTGGCCGTCGAGGAAAAAGCTGCGGTACTCCCCGTCCCGCTCCAGCGTGTCCATCAGCGTATCCATCAGGCGGATCAGGCGGACGTGATGCTTTTCATAAGGTAAATACCATTCGCGGTCCCAGTGGGTGTGCGAGATGATATGGGCGGTTCTTTTTTGCTCCAAAATGATTCTCTCCTCTCCGAACGCTCAAGCGCCGATGTCTGTGTCTACATTCGTCTCGCCCGGGCGATAAACGGCCGTCAGCCGGCCCTCCCGGTCGACCGCGAACAGCACCGAGCGCTCGCGCTCCAGCAGGAACGAATAAATCGCTCCGGTCGAAGCATCCTTCACCCGGACCGGCGTATCGTATGCATATTCCGAAACGAACACGAACAGCGCGCCTTCCGCAAACGAAAGCTTGCGCCCGTAGACGCCCGGCAGATCGCCGCCCTCGAGCCACTCGAGCGCAGGCGTATAGCCTGCCGTCTCCAACGCATGCGCATACAGCGCCGCGATCGGCTCGCTGCGTTCGTTGAGCTCGACCGGCAGCGGGCACCACAAGATGCGGCCGATCCCGTAGAACACGTCGACCACGACATCCGCTCCCGATCCGGCGACGTCGGCCGGCACTTCCTTGGCAACCTCGGCGATGCGCCGGCTGCCGTAGCTGACCGCGTAACGCTTCCCGCCGACGGCGAGCCGCTCTTCGCGAACGACGTTGGCGGGCTTGCGCGCGCCCAGCGTCTCCGCGAGACGGTCCGTGTGCCGCCAGTACGCGTCGAGGCCCGCGGGACCGGTGACGAGCAGCGTCGCGCCCGTCCGGCCGACGATGTCGAGCAGCTGCGCAAACGCGGCGTCGTCCACGTTGTGAGCGGAAGGCAGCACGATCAGCTTGGCCGGCTCGTCCAGCAGCGGCTTCAGGTCGTACTCGGACACGCCGCGGAACGGCACGTTCAGCTCGTAGGACAGCACGCGGGTCAGCTTCGTCGTAGCGTCGAAGGCCAGCTTACGGTTGGACAGATCGTTCGAGTACGGGAAGACGACCGCCACGTCCTCGAGCGCGCGCCCTTTGAACAGATCGCGCGAAGCTTCGATGAACGCGCCGAAATCGTACGAGACGTCCGCCTCAGGCTTCTCGGTACCGTCCGCGCGCAGCGCGCCGATATGGGATTCGTTCGCGTTGTCCATATAGAAATTCGTGTTCCAGATCCAGTGGATCGCGCCTGCGCCGCCCGCCGCGAATGCATAGGCGTACTTGCGCTCCAGCAGTGCCTTCAACTCCTGCTCCGAGCGCTTGGCCAGCCCCTCGGGCGTTTCCACGTACATGATGCCGGTCTCTTGCACGACGTTCGGCTTGTCCGCCGTCTTGGCGAACACGCCGTCCCACAGCAGCTGGTCGTTAAGCCACCAGGAATGCACCGTCGTGTAGTCGACTTCTTCTCCGTAGAAAAACGGGGAAGGCCGCTGCGCGCCGAGCGCCTCGTCCTGGCCGACGGTCACGAGATGGTCCGGGCAAAGGTCCTTGATCGTCGCCACGAGCTCACGCGCCCACCGGTTGTGCATGTCCATCGAGAACAGCGCGTAATCGAGCCAGCGCGTTCCCTTTTTCCCGCTATGCATATCCTGCACGTCGAAGTTGATCTGCTCGGCCTCGGGAATCGCCGCCGACGCGAAGTCCGGCAGCTCGCCGGGCGTCATGCTCCAGCGCTCGCGCAGACGGTCGATCGAGCCGTGACGGCGTTCCAGCCATTCGGTAAAAGCCGCCTTTTCGAACGGATCGCGGCTCGAGCGCGGACCGTTCGAGAAGATTCGCTCGGGATCGAACATCGACGGCTCGTTGATCAGATCCCAGTCGACGTGCTTCGTCTCCCGGTGGCGGCCGACGATCGAGCGGATGAACCGCTTCTGCGCTTCCACGCTGCGGGGATCCAGGTACGGGTTAACGCCTTCCCAGGTCTCCGGCGTGAACGAGAAGAAGGTAAAGGTGATCTGCAGTCCATGCTTTTTGGCGGTCAACAGGAAGGCGTCGATCGCGCGTAGCACGTCCTCCGAGACATGGCCGTCGACCTGCATAATGTTGCGGTACGCCGTCCAGATGCCCGTGCGGATCCAGTTGATGCCCGCGCGGCGCATCTGCGCCATGTCGCGGTCCCATACCGATACGTTCGGAAGGAACAGGAACTTGCGCGCGACGTCGCTCGTCATGTACGTCATGCCGACAATCGGCAGCGGACGCCCGTCCTGCTCGAAATAGTCGCGTCCCGCCTGAATAGGCGTGCCCTCCGCCAACAAAGCCGGGTCCGCGCCCCAAAAGCCCTGGCGGAGATAGCGGACTTCGCCGTTCTCCGATTCGGCCCGGCAGGACACCCGGTAGAAGCCGCTTTGGACGTCCTGCGGCACCGGAATCCGCCATACGTCCAGCTCCCGGCCCACCTGTTCGCTAAGCGTCAGACGGAACGGCGCTTCCGTGCCGTCCCGTTCCTTCGTCTCGCGCTCGACACGGAGGTCGAACGTCCACTTCTGCTTGCCGCTTTCGGCTGCATGGACGGACTCGCCGCCGCGTCCGAGCGCCTGCGCCTGCAGCGTCAGCAGCGGGCGTTCGTGCGCTTCATAGACCGCGTAGCTTGGCTTCAGCCACAGCTCGGTCACGCCGCGCGCGCAGAAGCGGGCCCAGCCCGCGAGGGACGCCCAGCCGCCGCGCGCCGCGAACGCGTCGCCCAGCGGCTGGTTCACGAACAGCCAGCGGCTGCCGGCGAAGTCGCCCTTGGTGTTCTCCCACAGGACGACCGGCGCGGACCGCTCGCGTCCGTCGGCCGATATGCCCTTGAGCAGCGCGTACACGTGCGCGTCCATCGGGCCTGCCGAGCCCATCTGATGCGGCAGGTCGCTCGATTTCGTGACGTGAGGCACGAGGTTCCACGTATCGTCCACGTCAAGCAATGCCTCCTGTCCCGCGAACAGCGGGATGTCGGCATGCGACGCGTGCCGCGACACGGGCTCGGCGGACACCCGCAGCATCTCGTGAATGCGAAGCTGGCGATGATAAGCCGTCTGCTCAGCTTCGACATGCCAGGCGCCGTTCTCGCGGCGAACCGGCTTGCGGAACGGTGCGCCGCCCGCGCTGAGCAGCCCGCCCCCGCGCTTCAGATACGCGAGGATGTCCTCCCATGCGCCGACGGGAAAATAAGGCGCATGCAGCGATACGAAGCTGCCGCCGTCTGCCTGACGCAGACGCGCGCCCAATTCCTCCGCGTTCGCCACATCGCCGATCAGCCGCGCTTCCTCTTCGGACAAGGCCGGCGCGCCCGGAAATGCCGGGTCGTAAAAGACGATGATTTTCGACGATGCCTGATTTGCCGAATCCTTATTCGACGCATCCACATTCAACGAATCCTTATTCATCGAGTCCTTGTTCATCGAATCCTTATGCATCGAGCAATCCATCCTTCATCGCGCGGTAGACGAGCTGCGAGAACAGGCTGTTGGACCAGGCGAACCACTTCCGCGTGAACACCGCCGGATCGTCGGCATGGAAGCCCTCGTGCATGAACCCGGTGTCCCCGTCCGTCGCTTCGAGCATCGCGATCATCGCAAGCTTCTCCTCGGCGGTCGACGCCGTGATGCCCTGCATGGACAGCGCCATATGCCAGATGTAATCCGGCGGCGTGTGCGGGCTGCCGATGCCGCGCGCGACTTTGCCCTCGTAGTAGAACGGATTTTCCTTGCTAAGCGCGAAGCGGCGCGTGTTCTGATAGATCGGATCGTCCGCCGATACGTAACCAAGGTACGGGATGGACATCAGACCCGGCGTGCCCGCGTCGTCCATCAGACAGTAGTTGCCGTAGCCGTCGGTCTCGTACGCATATATCGGCCCGAACTCGGGGTGGCGGTAGATGCCGTACAGCTGAATGCCGTGATCGATGTCTGCCTCAAGCGCCTTCAGCTCGTCCAGCAGCGCCATGTCGCGGAACACCCATTCGGCGAACTCCTGCATGTGGCGCAGCGCGACGACCGCGAACATGTTGCCCGGAATGTTGTAGTGAAAATCGCAGGCGTCGTCGCTCGAGCGGAAGCCGGACCAGACCATGCCCGTGTAGTTGACCGGCATGCCCATGCCGCCGTTGCGCAGGGAATCCGTCGAAATTCCGTTGTTGCGCGTAAAGCGGTACGGGGACAGCTCGAAGTGGCGCTGCTCGGTCTTGAACAGGTCGACGATCAGGCGCATCGCCTGCTTGAAGCCCGCGTCGAATACGTCCGCGCGCCCGGTTTCCTTCCAATACAGGTACGCGAGGCGCATGGAGAAGCACAGCGAGTCGATCTCGAACTTGCGCTCCCACACCCACGGCGACATCTCGGTGACGTCGGTCGTATTCCAGTGCCAGTCGTTGGCGGATTCGTTAAACGCGTTCGCGTACGGGTCGATCTGGATATACGCAATGTGGCGGCGGATAAGGCCCGCGATGATGCGCTGCAGGTCGGCGTCGTCCTTGGCCAGCGGTACGTAGTGGACGACCTGCTCGACGGAATCACGCAGCCAGGAGGCCGGAATGTCGCCGGTAATGACGAACGTCGTGCCGTCGTCGAGCAGCTTGGTCGTCGTCTCAAGCGTGTTCGGGAAGCAGTTTTTGAAAAGCTGGAGCAGCTTCGGACGATGCGCGAGCCGCTGCTCGGCTTCGGCGAGCACGTCCCGCACGGCCGCCGGCAGCGTCAGCTTCGGCATCGCGATCTGTGGCAATCTGAATTGTTCCATGGCAGGCAAGACCCCGCTTCTATGTGATTTAACGAGCTAAATTAACGTTATAAAGCATTACTGTCGGAGCGTGAACCAACGATCCACTGAGATTACATGCTGCCGCCGAGAAAACGCTTGTGTATGGTCATCTCGTTGCATATCGCTATATATCAGAGCGGCCGGCGGCGTATGTTAGCGGCATTCCGTGCCGCTAACTGGTCTGGAGCGGCGGGCGCGTGTGTTAACGGCATTTTGTGCCGCTAATGGACCTGGGGGCGGTGCGCCCGCATGTTTTAACGGCATTCCGTGCCGCTATCGGCTCTTAGGCGTTTCGCCGTTCCCACGAAATAAGACGCTGGCACATCGCTATTTCGCTGCAAACCACCGATTCCACCGAAATAAGACGCCAGCACATCGTTATTTCGCTGCAAACCACCGATTCCGCCGAAATAAGACGTGGCACATCGTTATTTCGCTGCGAGCCGCCGATTCCGCCGAAATAAGACGCTGGCACATCGTTATTTCGCTGCGAGCCGCCGATTCCGCCGAAATAAGACGCCAGCACATCGTTATTTCGCTGCAAACCGCCGACTCCACCGAAATAAGACGCCAGCACATCGTTATTTCGCTGAAAACCACCAATCCCGCCTAAATAAGACGCAGGCACATCGTTATTCCGCCACTTACCACCGTTCCCGCCGAGATAAGACGCCTGCACATCGCTATCCCGTCGCGAACCGCCGAGCTACATTAGCGATCTAAAAGCTTAACGGTCTTAATCTCAAACGGCGCGAACGACAGCGCGATCCGGCCGTCCTCGACCGCAAGCGCCTCTCCGTCCGCCTCAAGCGCATTCGAGAGCACGGCGCGCGCGAACGGGCGAGGCCAGCTCAGCGCCGCTCGGCCGCGGCCGCCGGACGATTCGTACATCCGCAGCACGATGCCGTCGCCATCCTCGGCCGGCTTGACCGAGTCGAGCACGACATGCTCGCTCTCGAACGGCAGCAGCGCGCCGGTCGCCGGGAGCGAGCCGCTCTGACAGTCTGCCAGGACGACGACTTCCTCAGCGTTGAGCTCCGCCGCCCGGCGCGCCGTATGGGCCGTCCGCCAGTCGCCTTCGTGCGGATAGAGCGAATATGTGAATTCGTGCTCGCCCAGATCCGCGGTGATGTCCGGCCACTTGGGGGCGCGGAGCAGGGACAGGCGGACCGTCGTGCCTTGCACGTCGTAGCCGTATTTGCAGTCGTTCAGCAGGCTGACGCCGTAGCCGTGCTCCGACACGTCGACGAACCGGTGGCCGCATACCTCGTATTGGGCCTGCTCCCAGCTGGTGTTGCGATGCGTCGGACGCTCGAGCGCCCCGTACGGAATCTCGTACGTCGCCTTGCTCGCCACGACATCGATCGGAAAGCCGACCTTCAGCAGCTTGTGCGCCTCGTTCCAGACGACGCGGGTGCGGAAGTCGATCCGCCGGTCGCCGTGGTAGAACACGACGTCCTGGCTGATC
This sequence comes from Cohnella sp. GCM10012308, assembly GCF_042649185.1. Taxonomy (NCBI): domain Bacteria; kingdom Bacillati; phylum Bacillota; class Bacilli; order Caryophanales; family Paenibacillaceae; genus Cohnella; species Cohnella sp. GCM10012308. Next base: position 62,612 of record NZ_JBHRYU010000005.1, on the reverse strand, counting down.
TCCGACTGATGGAGCCGCCAGCGGAAGCGCAGCACGTCCATCGTCTCGCCCTGCAGCGCGACGCTCTTCTCCAGCAGCACGGCCTCGCCGGCCGGCTGCAGCTCGTAGCGCTCGTCGATGTCCCAGGCGTCCCACAGCGTCGGGCGGTCGTGGTAGAAGCCGAAGCGGTTCGCGGCTTCGCCGTCCTTGACGATCTCCCGTCCGGCCGCCTTGTCGAACAGGCTGACGATCTCGCCCCGCGCATTGAACCGGACGCTGTAAGCCCCGGTTTCCCAGCTGTCGCCAAGCGTGCGCGCCCTGGCGTCCGCAGCGGCAGCACCCGCTTCGCTCTGCTCGCGCAGCCAGATCGTCTTGTAGCCGAACGCCGGCACCGCCGGCACGCGCACAACCAGACGATTCTCGCCGACCGCATCGGCGGTCAAACGGATGCCTTCCGCGTCATAAGCTGCGAGCGCACCAGCGGACAATCCTTCCGCCGCCAGCTCAGCCTGCACGTCCCGCGCCCAGCCAAGTCCATTAAATACAACATAGGGCACGCCTTCGCCGGCCGTCGTATCCACCCCGCCTGCGAGCGCCGGCAGTATCGCGTTCAGGCTCGCGCGTCCCTTTTCGAAAATCGTCCCGTATTCCTTCTCGGAGGTCACGTACGCCTCGGTAATCGCAGACCCCGGGATGATGTCGTGGAACTGATTCAGCAGAATCAGCTTCCAGCCTTCATGCAGATCGCCGCGCAGCCGTCCGTCCAGTCCCGCGTCCAGCCGAGGCAGGGCGAGCGCGTGCCACAGCTCGGCCTCGCGATACAGCACCTCGGCCTTGCGGTTGCTGCGTTTGTTGCGGCCATGCGTCGTATAGGTCCCGCGGTGCAGCTCCAGATACAGGTCGCCGTGCCATTCCGGCACTTCGCCCCGCTTCTCCTCCGCCCCAGCGAAGAAGTCCGCGGCCGTACTGTGCTTGCTGGCCGGCTGGCCGACCATCAGGTCCGCAAGATCGACGTACTCGAGCATCTCGCGCGTCACGCCTCCGCCCCCGTCGCCGTGCCCGTACAACAGCATCTGCTCGGGATAGACGTCCTTTTGCCGGTACGATTGCCAGTGCTCGTGGATGTCCTTGGGCGTCGTATGCTCATTGATGCCATGGTTCAGGTACGACAGCATCGGCGTGCCGTCGATGCCGACCCAGCGGAACAGGTCGTAAGGGAACACGTTCGTGTCGTTCCAGTTAAGCTTGGTCGTCATGAAGTAGCGGACGCCGCCGTGCTTCAGAATCTGCGGCAGGGACGCGCAGTAGCCGAACGTATCCGGCAGCCACTCGATATCCGAGACGCGTCCGAACTCTTCCTGGTAGAAACGCTGTCCGTACAACATCTGCCGCATGAGCGACTCCCCGCTCGGAATGTTCAGGTCGGGCTCGACGTACATGCCGCCGACGAGCTCCCAGCGGCCTTCGGCCACCCTTTCCTTCACCCGCGCGTACAGCTCCGGATCGTTGTTCTTCAGAAACTCGAACAGCAGCGGCTGGCTCTGCGCGTACCGGAATTCCGGATACTCCCGCATGAGCGCGTCCACCGTCGAGAACGTCCGGCTCGTCTTGCGCACCGTCTCCCTCACCGGCCACAGCCAGGCGATATCGATGTGCGACTGCCCGACCATGTGCTGAACGCCTTCGGCGTTGCCGCCGATCGCGCGGACCTCGTCCTTCAAGCGGTCCTCAATTCCCGCAACCAACGCGCCCTCGCGAATATCCCCATCGCTCAGGGACACGTACGCATCCATCGCGCGGAGCAGCGCTTCAAGCAGCCGTGCCTTGCGGAAGTCCGTCTCCGGCAACAGCACGGCCGCGTCGCGTACGACCGTCGCGGCGTACATGAGCCGCTGGACCGGCGCGTTCGCCAGCACAAGCTCGCTGCGGATCGCGGTGATCGGCGGCTGGATGACCGCCTGCCGGTTGAGCGGATCGACCGGCTCGGGAATCGGGTCGTACAGCTCGATCTCAAGCTCCGGCGACGTGCCGACGCGGGCGGCATCGAGCGTCGCGAACGTGTGATTGCGGTCCAGCCCCTGATACGAGGCGCCGTTCACGCGGAGCAGTCCCTCGCCGCCGGACTCGAATACGAGGCCGATTCTGGCGCCGGAAGCGATCCAGGCGGCAGGCAGCTCCAACTGCTTGCGGAAAAAGTAAGTCGTCCCCTGCTTGCTCGGAAAGGCGGCGAGCCCTTCCGTTTCGTACGGCCCGATCTCCTCGTACTGCCCCGGCAGCACGTAAGTCGCCCGGTCGATCGCCCAGTCGCGCACTTCCGCGCGCTCGAGCCATTGCGCCTCGGACAGCTCGCGAAGGAAGCGGCGCAGGCGTTCCAACAGGTCTTTTGCGTTCATCGGTTTCCGTCCTCCTTGACGAGCAGATCGGCTGCCAGCGTGTCGGCCGAATGCCGTCCGACCAGCACCTTGAACCGGCCGGGCTCGACGACCCGCTCGTATGCCGGGCCTACGTATTCAAGCTGTTCTCTGCCTACCCGGAACTGCACGGTACGCGTCTCTCCGGGCGCCAGCCCGACCTTCTCGAAGCCCTTCAGCTCCAGCGCCGGACGCGTGCATTCGCTCGCGACGTCGGAGATGTACAGCTGCACGACTTCGGCGCCGGCCACGCTGCCTGCGTTGGTCACGTCGACGGAGACGGTCGCCTCCTCGTCCGGTCCGATCGCGCTTGGCGTCACCGTCAGATTCGCGTATTCGTAGTTCGTATAGCTAAGTCCGTAGCCAAACGGATACTGAGGCTTCGAATCGCTCTCCAGATACCGCTTGCCCCGCGAACGCTTGCCGTTATAATAAACGGGCAGCTGCCCGACGTCTCTTGGAATCGATACCGTGAGGCGCCCGGACGGATTGACCTCGCCGAACAGGATGTCGGCGATCGCATGCCCGCCTTCTTGCCCAGGATACCATGCCTCAAGGATTGCGTCCGCATTCGCGTCGATCCACGGCTCCGCGATCGGACGGCCGTTGATGTAGACGACCACGAGACGCTTGCCCAGCTTATGAACCTCCTGAATCAGCTCCAGCTGTACGCCGGATAGACGCAGCGACATGCGGTCGATGCCTTCGCCGCAGTCCATGTCGTTCCAGGCATCTTCGGTCACCTTGGACGCACCTGTCTTCAGGTCGATCGTGCCGTCGCCGAAGTCGCGCGCGCTGGAGCCGCCGACGACCATGACGACGGTGTCCGCCTGCCGCGCGATCTCGAGCGCGACCGGGAAGCCGTCACGGTCTTCGCCGCGAATCCGGCACCCTGGCGCGTAGAGCACGCGCTCGGCGCCCAGCTTGGCGCGAATGCCCGCGAGCACCGTGGCGATCTTTTCCGCAGGCTGGGGCGACGTGTAGTCGCCCAGCTGATTGTAGCCGAGGTCGGCGTTCGGACCGATGACCGCGACCGTGCCGTCCGCAGCATCCAGCGGCAGCGCGCTGCCCTCGTTCTTCAGCAGCACGACGCCTTCGGCCGCCAGCTGCCGCGCCAGCGCGACGTGCGCATCCGCGCCGATCGCCTCGGCGGCGAGCTGCGTATCGACGTAAGGCCGCTCGAACAGGCCGAGCTTGAACTTGAGCGCCAGGACGCGTACGACCGCGCGGTCGAGCGCCGCCTCGTTCAGCTTGCCCTCGCCGAGCGCCTGCAGCAGGTGCTTGCCGAACATCTCGCCCGACATCTCCATATCGATGCCGGCTTCGAGCGCACGGACCGCGGCTTCCATACCGTCTTCCGCCGTGTCGTGCCCCGCCGCGAGCATATCGATCGCCCCGCAGTCGGTGATAATCATGCCGTCGAAGCCCCAATCCCGGACCAGCACCTCGTCCAGCAGCTTCGCGTTGGTCGTGCAAGGGACGCCATCGATCTCGTTGTAGGCCGGCATGATCGACGCCGCGCCCGCCTCCACCGCCTTGCGGAACGGATGCAGGTCGACCTCGAGCAGCTCGCGCCAGCCTATATGGACCGGCCCGGCATTGCGGCCGCCCTCCGAGCTGCCGTAGCCGACGAAGTGCTTGAGCGTCACGGCGACGCTGTCCGGCGCGTCGAGGCGCTCGCCCTGCATACCCTCGACCGCGGCGACCGCCAGGGCGCCGACAAGATGCGGATCCTCGCCGAAGCACTCCTCCGTCCGTCCCCACCGGGGATCCCGGACGATGTCCAGCACCGGCGAATACGTGATCGCGCCGCCCTGGGCGCGCGTCTCCTTCGCCACCGCGCGGCACATCTCGCGGTACAGATCGACGTTCCAGGCGCTGCCGATCGACAGCGGCACGGGAAACACCGTCGCGCCGATCGCCATATGGCCGTGCGAGCACTCCTCGCCGATCAGCAGCGGAATGCCGAGCCGCGAATGCTCGATCGCATAGCGCTGGATCTCGTTAACCGCCTCCGCGCCGCGAACGGGCGACAGGCCCGTCTCCAGCGTGACGCCGGTCCAGGGGTCGGCGCGCAGCGTGCCGTACAGCGAGCCTACGGCGCCCCGCGCGACTTGTTCCTTGAACATCTCCTTAAGGACGACGTTTCCGTCTTTATGCTCATAGGCCTGCCAGCCGAACGGCTGCACGAGCTGGCCGACCTTTTCTTCCGCCGTCATCTGCCGAAGCAGCAGCTCCGCGCGTACGCGGGGCGGCTTCGACGCGTCCTTGTAATCCATCTTTTCACATCCCGCTTATTGGTTGAATCCCGTTTATTCCATCACGCAGATCACGTTATTCCTTCACGCAGATCACGCTATTCTTCATGCAGATCGCGTTATTCCTTCAAGCGGATCACGCTTATTCTTTAACGCCCCCGACCGTCAGGCCCTGGACGAAGTAACGCTGGAAAAACGGATAAGCGAAAATGATCGGCACCGTCGCCAGCACGACCATGGCCATGCGGGCCGTATCCTGCGGCATGTTCTGCAGCACCTCGAGGCTGATGGAGCTGTTGGCCGAGTTTTGCTGGATGAACTGCATGCTCGATTCGATCCGCATCAGCATCGCCTGCAGCGGCACCTTGTTCGGATCGTCGATGTACAGCAGCGCGTTAAACCAGTCGTTCCAGTAGCCGAGCGTACTGAACAGGCCGATCGTAGCAAGGCCCGGCAGCGATAGCGGGAGCACGATGGTGGAGAAGATGCGGAATTCCCCGGCGCCGTCGATCTTGCCGGACTCGATGATCGCGTCGGGAATGCCTGTGATATAGAACGTCCGCAGGATCATGATATAGAAGGCGTTGAGCGCGAGCGGCAGGATGAGCGCCCAGATGCTGTCCTTCAGGCCGAGCAGCTGCGTCACGACGATATAAGTCGGGATCATGCCGCCGCTGAACAGCATGGTGAAGATGGCGAACAGGGAGAAAAAGCGGCGGTACGCGAAGCTGCGGCGCGATACGGCGTAAGCGTACAGCGAGATCAGCAAGAGGCTGACGACCGTGCCGATGACCGTGACGAGGATCGTGACGCCGTAGGAGCGAAGCAGCGTATCGCCGGTTTTGAATATATACTGATAAGCTTCCAGGCTCCATGCCTTTGGAATGATGCGGTAGCCGTCCGTCGCCAGGGTCTTCTCCTCGGTGAAGGAGATGATGACGACGAACAGAAAGGGAAATACGCACAGAAAAGCGAATATGCCGGCGATCAGGTTGAACACGATGTTCCAGCCTGGCGACGCCTGGTGGAAGTTGCGTTTCTTTTTCATCACGTTGGGCACCGGGTATGCCCTCCTTTCGATTCAGGGATTTAGAACAGCGCGCTGTCCTTGTCGACCTTGCGCACGATGTAGTTGGACACCATGACGAGCACGAAGCCGACGACGGATTGGTACAGACCCGCGGCCGTGCTCATGCCGATCTCGCCGGTCGTCTTGAGACCTCTGTACACGTACGTGTCGATGACGTTGGTCACCGAGTAGAGCGTGCCCGAGTCGCGCGGCACCTGATAGAAGAGGCCGAAGTCGGCGTAGAAGATCTTGCCTACGGCGAGCAGCGTCATGATGATGATGATCGGCTTGAGCATCGGCAGCGTGATGCTGCGCACCTGCTGCATTTTGCTGGCGCCGTCGATCATCGCGGCTTCGTACAGCGAACGGTCGATGCCGAGGATGGAAGCCAGATAGACGACGCTGCTGTAGCCGATCGATTTCCACAAGTAGACCAGCACCAGGATATAAGGCCAGACCTTCGGATCGTTGTACCACTGCATGCGGTCGACGCCGAAGTATTCGAGCGTATGGTTAAGCAGCCCGCGGTCCATGCTCAGGAAGCTGAACGCAAAGTAGCCGACGATGACCCACGACAGGAAGTAGGGAAGGAACATGCCTGTCTGATACAGCTTGGCCAGCTTCTTGTTCGCCAGCTCCGACAGGAGAATGGCAAGGGCGACGGAGAATACGAGGCCGAGTACGATAAACGCAATATTGTAAAGCAGCGTGTTGCGGGTAATCGACCACGCGGCGTCCGTGCTGAAGAGAAATTTGAAATTTTCCCATCCGACGTTTTTGCTGTGAATGAGGCTGTACCAGAAGCCGTGGCGGCTGAAGCGGTATTCCTTGAACGCGGCGATCGTGCCTACGAGCGGCAGATAGGAAAAGAAAAGAAACCAGATGGCGCCGGGAAGCACCATGAGCAGCATAACCTTGTTGCGATTGAATGAGCGGAAGAATGATCCGACCATGTTCGTCAATCCCCTCCTGCGGTCATTTGTGAATACGACAAAAAGAACGAAAGACCGGGCGAATTGCTCACCCGCCCGATCTCGCGATTTACGTTGCGAATATTATGCTTTGTTGGCTGCGACCCAAGCGTCGAGCTGGGTTTGCGCTTCGGCGATGACCTTGTCGAGGCCGGCCGACTTGAACTGTTCGATGGCCTTCGGCAGATACGTCGCCGGGTCGACCGTGCCGGTCATCAGCGACGCCCAGAATTGCTCCTTGACGTTCTGGATGGCCGTCATCTGGGTGGATACCTTCGTGCTGTCGAAGTTGAAGCCCAGGATCGGTGAAGCTTTGCCTTCCGCGTTGAACTTCTTGAATTGATCCCACTTGTCGTCCGGATCGTTCTCGTTCAGGTAGAGCAGCATGTTGTTGCCGAGCGAGTAAGAAGGCATGTTGTAGTTTTGAGCGGCGTCGAGGTTCTTCATGCGGTTGTCGCCGATCTTCTCGTAGTGCGTGCCCTCGATGCCGGAGTCGACCATGTTGCGGAGGACCGGATCGGTATTGAGCAGGTTCAGGAATTCCATTGCCTTGTCCGGGTGCTCGGAGTTGGCCGAGATCGCCATGATCGAGCCTTGTACCGACGTGTTCGTGATGATCGCGTCGCTGGCCGGCGTCGAAGTGACCGGATAGCCGTTGGAAGCGGACCAGGAGTTTTCGGCCAGCGGCTGCGTTTGCGCGCGGTCGAGCAGCCATTTGCCCGAAGTCATCAGATCCTGGGTCGAGCCGGTCGTCGCAGCTTCAGGCGCTACGTAACCTGCTTGGTAGTACTTGTGCATCGTGGTCAGCGCTTGCTTCATCTCGTCCGTCTCGAGGATGTCGACGACCTTCAGTTCCGTACCGTCGAGCTTGACGGCCATCGGCATGTTCGTCACGAGATAGTCGTAAGGCACGTAAGGCACGTAGTTCTTGTCCATCGCGAACGGCGTGATCGACGGATCCTGCGCCTTGATCGTCTTCAGCAGCGGCTCGAGGCTGTCCAGCGTGCGGACGCCGGACGTGTCCAGCTTGTACTTGTCCACGAGGTTCTGGTTGAAGCGCCATACTTCGAGCTGCGGAAGCTCCTTGTTCGCCGGGATGCCGTAGTTGTGGCCGTCGACCTTGGAGCCGCTCAGGAAGCCCGGGTCGATCGTATCCTTGATGCCTTGGCCGTACTTGTCCAGCAATTCGTCGAGCTCGAGGAAAGCGCCTTTGCGGGCGTTCTGCACGTAGTCGAAGCCGCCTGCCGAGGTGAACATGATATCCATCGGCTCGCCCGATGCGACCAGCACCTGCATCTTCTGCGTGTAGTCGCCCCAGTCGATCATTTTCATTTTGATCGTGGCGTTGATCTTCTCCTGGGTGTACTTGCTGACTTCCGCCATGACGGTGTCGACATCCTTCTGCGGGGTGCCGATCGTGTACCAGATCAGCTCGACCGGCTTGTCGGAAGCGCTGTCCGATTTGGCGTCGTTGCCGCCGCATGCGCTCAGCGCGAGCGATAGCGCGGTTACGGCCGCCGCGGCCGTCAGGCCGGTTTTTCTAGTCATTTTACTCATGTTTCTAGTGCCCTCCCTTATTTCGATTCCCTCAAGCAACAATTCAACTTTAATTCATGAAAGCAGTTTCAAATAGAACACAAACCTAATAAATCATGTTCAAAATAAAGAAAGGACTGCGCGGCTGGCAGTCCGGAGGATTTTATTGGCTCATTCGGCGTCAATGCAGGCCTTTGAATTCGGTCGGAGAGATGCCGACGTACTTCTTGAATTGCTTGTAAAAGTACCCCGTCTCCCAATATCCCGCCTGACGAGCGATATCGTGCACCTTTAGCGTCGAGGACTTCAGCAGCTTCTTGGCCTGCTCGATCCGGTATTTGTTGATGTACTCCGTGAAGCTCTCGCCCGTCTCCTTCTGGAACAGCTGCCCCAGGTATACCGGGTGAATGTGGTACCGCGCGCCGAGCAGCTTCAAGGACAGCTCGTCCGCGTAGTGGCGCTGGATCTCCTCGAGCACCTGCAGCACGACGGGACTGCGGCTGTCCTTAACCAAGGAATCGACGCAGCGCTCCGCGACGGACCGCAGCGCCTTGGCGAGCTCCGCATAATCCGAAGCCGCGTTCACCTGCGCGAAGCCCTGCGAAAACATCTCCGTCTCGTCCGAATGCTTGATGGCCTTGAGCTCCATCTTGAAGCGTACGATGAGCTCGACCGCCACCTCGTGCAAGTAGGATGGCGCGACGCCTTCCCTGCGCCTTAGCCGCTCCAGATCGGCTTCGACGGCTTCGGCAAGGCCTTCCTTGTCCCGTGCGACCAGCAGCTTGCGGCAGGACTCCCAATCGATCGGAAACTCCGACGTATTCGCTTCCTTGAACGGCTCCGTCTCCGCATAGTCTATCCATTCGCGCTCGGGATAGATCATGAAATATTCCTGCGCCTTCTTCGCCTCGGCATAGCTGGACGCGATCGCCGTCCGCAGCGGGTGCACGCCGCCAAGCGACAGTCTCGCCGCTTCGCCCGGGTCCGCCTGTGCGAGGAGCGGCAGCACCCGGCCGATCAGCGCCTGCTTGCCCGCCTCCTCTTCGGACGGGAGGCCGGCCACGATGACGATATCCCCGTCCATATCGCGGAAAGGATACGCCGAGGCGCTCCCTTCAAAAGCGCGGGCGACGCGCTCGAACGTTTCTTCCTGCGCCTCGGAACCGGCGGGCGGCAGCCTCAGCAGAGCGATAACGCCGTAGGGATCGATTAGCGAGATATTGAGCAGACCGGCGCGTTCGTTGAATTCGGCTTCCGAGATCCGGCCGCCGATCCACCGGTACAGCGTATTGTCCTTCATGATCTGAACGTCGTACGGCGACAGCAGCGCATCCGCGCTGACGCTGTTCAGCTTCTCTACGGCGTTGCTCAGCGTATCGTGCAGCTCCTTGACGTTGATCGGCTTGAGCAGGTAGTTCTCGATGCCGAGACGCATGCCTTCCTTCAAGTAATCGAATTCGTTGAAGCCGCTCAGGATGATCGCCTTCAGATCCGGGCGGCTCGCGCGGGCGGCCCGAATCAGGTCCAGACCGTTCATGCGGGGCATCGAAATATCGGTGATCAGCAGATCGACGGGCGTCTCCCCGATGCGGCGGAGCGCCTGCTCGCCGTTCTCGGCGCTGCCGACGACTTCGAGACCGAAGGCCGGCCAGTCGATCGAGTCGATGAGGCCTTCGATGATGAACGGTTCGTCGTCCACGATAAATACCTTGTACATTTTCGCATCGTCCTCCTTCGGTCTTCGCCGCTTATCCCGCGTACGGGATGCCGATCGTGATGCGTGTTCCCTTCTCGGGCTCGCTCTCGATCTCGATGCCGTATTCCGGCCCGTACATCAGCTTGAGCCGCTCGTGCACGCTCCTAAGCCCGAACGAGCCCTCGCGCTGCTCCGGATAGTCGAGCTCGGTCCGGATCTGCAGCAGGCGCTCCGGCTCGATCGGAGCGCCGTTGTTGGTCACCTGGATCTGCAGCGTACCGTCCTCTGCGGCGACCTCGATGGCGATCCGGTTGTCGGCGCGATCGTTTTCCATGCCGTGCACGATATAATTTTCGACCACCGGCTGCAGCAGCATCTTCGGGATCACGACCGAAGCGTACGCGGGCGAACAGTCGATCGCGTAAGAAAACCGGTCCTTGAACCGGATGCGGAATAGCTCGAGGTACAGCCGGCATGTCTCCAGCTCCTCGCCGAGCTTGCAGTCCGACCCTGCCCGCACCGAGTTGCGGAACAGCGCGGCCAGGCTGTAGATCATCTCCCCGACATCGCTCGCCCCTTGGGACATCGCCCGCATCCGGATTACTTCCAGCGTGTTGTACAGGAAGTGCGGATTGACCCGCGCCTGAAGCGCGGCCAGCTCGGTCTGCTTGAGCTTGATCTCCGACTTGTACTCCCGGTCGATCGTCCGGTTCAGCTCCTCCACCATCTCGTTGAAGCTCTGGGAGATCTGCCCTAGCTCGTCCTCCCGGGCATCCTGCAGCCGTACGCTCAGATCGCCGCCCTCGACCTTTTTCATGAAACGAACGATCTTGTTGGTCCGCTTCGCAATGTTGACGATGAGCAGGGAGGGGATCAAGACCGCGAACGCAATGCAGACGGCGCCGATGAGCACGATCGCCCGTCTCAGCCCGGCGTAAGCCTGCGCGATCTCGGCCTTCGGCGCGATGCCGACGACCGTGTAGCCCGCCGCGTTCTGCGTCAGCCGCGAGATATAGGCCGGCTCGCCCGTATTGCCGGTGTCCTGGGAGCCGTCGATCTGGTCCATGTACGGATAGTCCTGCCCGTAATACTTGCCGGACGAGTCGAACATGACGCTGCCGCCTTGCGTCAGGACGAGAATCGTGCCTTTGAAAGGCGAGGAGACGCGCAGCAGCGCCTGCCGGACCATCTCGGAGTCGAAATACACCATCAGCTGTCCTACGTTTTTAAGCGTGCTTTTGTCGTTGATCTGACTCCGCATCGCGTAGAGACGCGTATCCCACTGCCCGATCGCCTTGCGGACCCACACGTTCGGGATCGAAGCGTTGGGACCCTCTAGCGACATGATGTCCGGAATGAAGGAGCGGGCGGCGTTCGTCTGATACAACTTCGGGCTTCCGGCGTATTTGTAAACGTACATGAGCTGCTCCTCGGCGCTGTACAGGATCAGGTTGCGGATATCGGAGTCGGTGCCGAGCCTGCTTCCGAAGTATTCGAGCGCGTTGGCCGCGCTGGCGCTGCCGTTGGCGTAATTTTCGCCCAATGTATATTGAATGTACTCCTGGTAAGAATGCCGCAGCAGGTAGGACACGTTGTCAGCTAGCAGGTTGTTCCTGTAGATATCCTGCACGACATTCTGAACCCAATTGTACTTTTCATCCATGTACAGGTTGACGCGATCCATCGCCTCGCGCTGATTGTTGAGCTGGCTTCGCACGATGGAGGCCGAGCTGAATTGGAACAAAAAATAAGAAAACGCAATGATCGTCAGATTGACGATGACGGTAAACACAAGAATGACTTTCACGAACAGATTGTTCTGAAAATAGTTCCGGTAAACCTTTTTAATTCGCACTTCGAAAGCTCCTCCGCAGTCTGGATGAACGGCTTTCATTATAGCATGAAACAAACAATCCCCGAGAAAACGGCCGTAAAGGCATCGTTCCCCGGGGATCGGCAGGTCATGCTATTTGCGCAGCCGCGGCGGGCTGAGCCGGGCTTACTTGAAGTTCTTCAGGTTGTAGAACGCCTTTTTGCCCGCGTATACGGCGGAGCCTGCGAGACGGTCTTCGATGCGAAGCAGCTGGTTGTACTTCGCGACGCGGTCCGTACGGGACGGCGCGCCAGTCTTGATCTGGCCGGCGTTGGTCGCGACCGCGATGTCGGCGATCGTGCTGTCTTCGGACTCGCCGGAGCGGTGGGAGATGACGGCCGTGTAGCCGGCGGTCTTCGCCATTTCGATCGCTTCGAACGTCTCGGTCAGGGAGCCGATTTGGTTGACCTTGACGAGGATCGAGTTGCCGATGCCTTGCTCGATGCCCCTCGACAGACGCTCGGTGTTGGTGACGAACAGGTCGTCGCCGACGAGCTGGATCTTGTCGCCCAGCTTCTCGGTCAGCAGCTTCCAGCCTTCCCAGTCGTCTTCGGAGCAGCCGTCTTCGATCGTGATCAGCGGGTACTTGTCAACCCAGCTTGCGAGCAGGTCGACGAACTCTGCGGACGTGTAGGACTTGCCTTCGCCCTCGAGGTGGTACTTGCCGTCCTTGTAGAACTCGGTGGAAGCGACGTCCATGCCCAGGAATACGTCGACGCCCGGCTTGTAGCCGGCTTTTTCGATGGCTTCGATGATCGTGGACAGCGCTTCTTCGTTGGAGCCGAAGTTCGGCGCGAAGCCGCCTTCGTCGCCGACGGCCGTGTTCAGGCCCTTCGACTTGAGTACGCTCTTCAGCGAGTGGAAGATCTCGGCGCCCGTGCGGAGCGCTTCCTTGAACGTAGGCGCGCCGACCGGCAGTACCATGAACTCTTGCACGTCGACGTTGTTGTCGGCGTGCGCGCCGCCGTTGACGATGTTCATCATCGGCACGGGCAGCGTCTTGGAGTTGAAGCCGCCGAGGTAAGCGTAGATCGGCAGGTCCAGCGCGTCGGCAGCAGCGCGCGCGACGGCGATGGAGACGGCCAGGATTGCGTTAGCGCCCAGCTTCGCCTTGTTCGGCGTGCCGTCGAGCTCGATCATCTTGCGGTCGATCGCGACTTGGTCAAGCGCGTCGTAGCCGATGATTTCAGGCGCGATGATGGAGTTGACGTTGTCGACGGCCTTCTCGACACCCTTGCCGAGGTAACGGTCCTTGTCGCCGTCGCGAAGCTCTACGGCTTCGTAAGCGCCAGTGGATGCGCCGGACGGTACGATGGCGCTGCCGAACGCGCCGGATTCCAGGCGCACTTCAACTTCAACCGTCGGGTTGCCGCGGGAGTCCAGTACTTCGCGTGCATAGACGTCAGAGATAATCGTCATTTGAGTGAACACTCCTTAGTTATGTTGGTTAGTTGTTCGGTGTAGCATGGCCGGCTTGGGCTCGGTGCTTGAGCTCAGTGGCTTGAGCTCCGTTGCGGGCTCGGTTGCGGTTCGACGTGGCTGCACCGCGACTGCGAACATAGCGCCGTGAGCCTTGCGGGCTCGGTTGCGGTTCGACGTGGCTGCACTGCGACTGAGGACATAGCGCCGTGAGCGCGATTGCGGGCAGAACGACGCCGCGTGAGAATCCAGGCGAGCTCGGCTGTATGCGTATCTTCGCGATGGTACGGGTCAGCGCCTGTATGAGCCACCTTTGCGATGGTACGGGTTAGCGCCTAAATGAGCCACCTTTGCAAGGATACGGGTTAGCGCCTAGATGAGCCACCTTTGCGATGGTACGGGTCAGCGCCTAAATGAGCCACCTTTGTGATGGTTCGGGTCAGCGCCTGTATGAGCCACCTTCGCGATGGTACGGGTCAGCGCCTAAATGAGCCACCTTTGCGATGGTACGGGTCAGCGCCTAAATGAGCCACCTTTGCGGAATAGCTGCAAATATGCAGTTATTTTGGCTCAACGAAGCCGAAATGCCGCGGATAACTGCAATAATGCAGGTATTTACACTTTTTCACGCCGAATGCGCCGATTTGAAGTGAAATACCTGCATATTTGCAGTTATTTACACACGCAGACTCCGTCAGCAGAAAATAACTGCTAAAATGCAGCAATTTTCCGTTTACGCTCACCAGTGCGCAAGTTGTCGACACAACCACGGGGCGAGCGAAATCGCGCGCAGGTAAGTTCGGTCGGTATCCAGAGCGGTAGTTAACGCCCTTTCCGAAACGATTGCCGCAAACGCGGCTCCGCCCTCAAGCTTCGCCGCGACAACAGCAAATTCCTGCTCACCTCTTGCAGATCGTCGCCCTTCAAGCGTTACTCGCCCCTGCTCACCTCTTGCAGTTCGTCGCTCTTCAAGCGTTACTCGCCCCTGCTCACCTCTTGCAGATCGTCGCTCCTGCGAGAATTACTCGCCCAGCGGAGCGAGCAGCGTGCGGCCCGTCATCTCGGCCGGCAGCGGCAGCTCGAGCAGCGACAGCAGCGTCGGCGCGACGTCGGCCAGCATGCCGCCGTCGCGCACGGTCACGCCGTGCTTGGTCACGATGCACGGGACCGGATTGGTCGTGTGCGCCGTGAACGGGCGGCCCGCATCGTCGATGACCATGTCGGCGTTGCCGTGGTCCGCGATAATGACGGCTACGCCGCCCTTCGCGAGGATCGCGTCGACGACGCGGCCGAGGCACGCGTCCGTCGCTTCGACAGCCTTGATCGTCGGCTCCAGCATGCCGGAGTGGCCGACCATGTCCGGGTTCGCGAAGTTCAGGATGATCGCGTCATGCTTCTCGGACTCGATCTCCTTGACCGCCGCGTCCGCGACCTCGTAAGCGCTCATCTCCGGCTGAAGATCGTAGGTAGCGACCTTCGGCGAGTTGATCAGCACGCGCGTCTCGCCCGGCAACTGCAGATCGCGTCCGCCGCTGAAGAAGAACGTGACGTGCGGGTACTTCTCGGTCTCGGCGATGCGCAGCTGAGTCTTGCCCTGCTGCACGAGCACCTCGCCCAGCGTGTTGTCGAGCTCCTTGGGCTTGTACGCGACGAACCCGCCGACCGTTTCGCTGAACAGCGTCAAGCAGACGAAGTACAGGCCGACCGGACGTCCCTCGCCGCGCTCGAAGCCGCGGAAGTCTTCGTTCGTGAATACGTTGGACAGCTGGATCGCGCGGTCCGGACGGAAGTTGAAGAACACGACCGCGTCTTCGGACTCGACCAGGCCGACCGGTTTGCCTTCGGCGCCGACGATGACGGTCGGCAGCACGAACTCGTCGTAGACCGACGCCTCGTACGAAGCCTTGACCGCCGCGATCGGATCGACTGCCGTCGGTCCGTCGCCGTACACCATCGCGCGGTAGGACTTCTCGACGCGATCCCACCGCTTGTCGCGGTCCATCGCGTAGTAGCGCCCTTGCACGGTGGCGATCTTGCCGACGCCGAGCTCTTCGATCTTGGCCTGCAGCTGGGTCAGATAACCGACCGCGCTGTCCGGCGCCACGTCGCGCCCGTCCAGGAACGCATGAATATATACGTCGTTCAGGCCTTCCCGCTTCGCAAGCTCAAGCAGAGCGAACAGATGCGCGATATGGCTGTGCACGCCGCCGTCAGATACAAGGCCGTACAGATGCAGCTTTTTGCCGTTCTGCTTGGCGTGGTTCACGGCGCCGAGCAAAGTCGCGTTGTCGAAAAAATCGCCGTCGCGGATCGACTTCGTGATCCGGGTCAGGTCCTGGTACACGATGCGGCCGGCGCCGATGTTCAGGTGTCCGACCTCGGAGTTGCCCATCTGGCCCTCGGGGAGGCCGACGGCCTCGCCTTGAGCGGTTAATTGCGTATGCGGGTAAGTCGCCCACAGACGGTCGAAGTTCGGCTTGTTCGCTTGAGCCACGGCGTTGCCGTGCGTCTCCTCGCGAAGGCCGAAGCCGTCCAGAATGATGAGCGCGACCGGCTTGGGAGCGGCCATCTTACTTCGCCCCCTCGACCAGGGCGATGAAGGAAGCCGGCTCCAGGCTGGCGCCGCCGACGAGCGCGCCGTCGATATCGGATTCGCCCATGTACTCGGCGACATTGTTCGGCTTGACGCTGCCGCCGTATTGAATACGGACCTTCGCGGCTACTTCTGCGCCGAAAAGACCTTCAACGACGCCGCGGATCGCCTTGATCGCGTCGTTCGCATCCGTCGCCGTCGACGATTTGCCCGTGCCGATCGCCCAGATCGGCTCGTAAGCGATGACGACCTCGGCCGCTTGCTCGGCAGTAAGGCCGGCCAGCGCAGCCGTCGTCTGTACGCGGTTGACTTCGTCGGTCTTGCCGGCTTCGCGCTCTTCGAGCTTCTCGCCGACGCAGACGATCGGGGTCAGGCCGTGCTTGAACGCCGCGTGCGTCTTCTTGTTCACGGTCTCGTCGGTCTCGGCAAAGTACTGCCGGCGCTCGGAGTGGCCGATGATGACGTAGTCCACGCCCAGATCCTTCAGGAAGACGCCGCTGATCTCGCCGGTGAAGGCGCCGTTGTCTTCAAAATGCATGTTCTGCGCGCCGACTTTGATCGACGTGCCTTTGACCGCGGAGGCGAGCGCCGGCAGCGCCGTGAACGGCGCGCAGACGACGGTCTCGACGCCGGCGACTTCCGTGCCTTTTACTTCGGACACGAATGCAGTCGCTTCGGAGACGGTCTTGAACATTTTCCAGTTGCCAGCGATGATTGGAGTTCTGCTCATGAATTCACCCTCACTTATCGTTCAGGGCTACGACACCCGGAAGCGCCTTGCCCTCCATAAATTCGAGCGACGCGCCGCCGCCGGTGGAGATATGGTCCATCTTGTCTGCCAGCTTAAACTTCTCCGCCGCCGCAGCCGAGTCGCCGCCGCCGATGACGGTGTATGCGGAAGTGTCGGCGCAAGCCTGCGCGACCGCGCGCGTGCCGTTCGAGAAGCCTTCGACTTCGAAAACGCCCATCGGCCCGTTCCAGACGACCAGCTTGGAGTTCTTGATGACGTCCGCATAGATCTCGCGGGTCTTCGGACCGATGTCGACGCCTTCCCAGTCGGGACGGATGCCGTCGATATTCACGATCTCGATGTTCTTGTCGGACTTGAAGTCGTCGGAGATGACGAGGTCGACCGGCAGGTACAGCTTCTTGCCGAGCTGCTTCGCCTTTTCGACGAACTCCTTGACCTTCTCCAGCTTGGACTCGTCGAGCAGCGATTGGCCGATCTCGTAGCCTTGGGACTTGAAGAAGGTATAGGAGATGCCGCCGCCGATGATGATGTTGTCGGCGATCTCGATCATCTTGTCGATGACGTCGATCTTATCCTTGACCTTGGAGCCGCCGACGATCGCCGTGAACGGGCGCTCCGGATCGTTAAGCGCCTTGCCCAGCACGTCGAGCTCCTTCTCCATCAGGAGACCGGATACGGCCGGCAGGTGGTGAGCGATGCCTTCGGTGGACGCGTGCGCGCGATGAGCTGCGCCGAATGCGTCGTTGACGAACAGATCGGCCAGTGCCGCGAACTGCTTCGCGAGCTCGGGATCGTTCTTTTCTTCGCCCGGGTAGAAACGGACGTTTTCAAGAAGCAGCACATCCCCGTTTTGCAGCGCGTCGACCTTGGCTTGAACATCGGCGCCTACGGCTTCGTCGGCCTTGACGACCGGCTTGCCTAGCAACTCGGACAGACGTGCGGCGACCGGCGTCAGACGCAGCTCTTCTACGACTTCGCCCTTCGGACGGCCAAAGTGGCTCGCCAGAATAACCTTTGCGCCGTTTTCGATCAGGTACTTGATCGTAGGCAGCGTTTCGCGGATGCGCGTGTCGTCCGTGATCGCGCCGTTCTCGACCGGTACGTTGAAGTCGACGCGGACGAATACTTTTAATCCGGATACGTTAACGTCGCGGACACTCTTCTTGTTCATAAGGCAGACTCTCCCTCCAGTTTTCAATAAAGCCCGTACGGACGGAAAGAGGAGCGCCAGGTCTCCTCTTTGCCGTTTTCATGCATCTATGAAGTAACTCTTACAGACCCTTGGAAGCGACGAACGCAGCCAGGTCCACGACGCGGTTGGAGTAGCCCCACTCGTTGTCGTACCAGGAAACGACCTTCACCATGTTGCCTTCGACGACCATCGTGGACAGCGCGTCGATCGTGGAGGAAGCCGGGTCGCCGTTGTAGTCGCTCGATACGAGCGGCTCGTCGGAGTAGTTCAGAATGCCCTTCAGCGGGCCTTCTGCAGCAGCCTTCAGCGCAGCGTTGATTTCGTCTACCGTAACGTTGCCCTTAACTTCGGCTACGAGGTCGGTAACGGATACGTTAGGCGTAGGTACGCGGAACGACATGCCGTTCAGCTTGCCCTTCAGCTCAGGCAGTACCAGCGATACGGCCTTTGCGGCGCCCGTCGTGGACGGGATGATGTTCTCGGCAGCGGCGCGTGCGCGGCGCAGATCCTTGTGCGGCAGGTCGAGTACGCTTTGGTCGTTCGTATAGGAGTGGATCGTCGTCATCATGCCCTTGACGATGCCGAATTGGTCGTTGATAACCTTGGCGAAAGGCGCCAGGCAGTTCGTGGTGCAAGAAGCGTTGGAGAGGATCGTGTGAGCGGACGGATCGTACTTGTCTTCGTTAACGCCCATAACGATCGTGATGTCTTCGTTCGTAGCCGGAGCGGAGATGATAACCTTCTTCGCGCCGCCCTTCAGGTGAAGCTCGGCCTTTTCCTTCGCCGTGAAGATACCCGTGGATTCAACGACGATCTCGGCGCCTACGGAAGCCCATGGCAGGTTGCCCGGATCGCGCTCCGCGAATACCTTGATGGTCTTGCCGTTTACGATCAGCGCGCCTTCGCCCGCTTCGACCGTCGCGTTCAGCTTGCCGTGCGTCGTGTCGTATTTGAGCAGGTGCTTCAGCGTGTTAACGTCCGTCAGGTCGTTGATGGCGACCACTTCTACCTCAGGGTTGTTGAGCGAAGCGCGGAATACGTTGCGACCGATGCGACCGAAGCCGTTGATACCGATTTTGACCGTCATTGATAGTTCCTCCTTGGGTTGTGAAAATAAGATTTGATCTATGTCAGGCGCACGGAGCGCCGAGACCACTTGTTCTGCCGGACCGGGAGCTGCGTCCCGGTCCTGGGGTGCCGGCGTCAGCGTCAGACGCCGGCATGCTTAAGCGCTTCTTCGGCCGCCGCCTCGTCGGTGACGAGCATGTCGTCGTGCCCGAAGCGCATGACCGCGGCGATCGCCTCGCCCTTGCTGCGTCCGCCGGCGATGCCGATGACCGATTCGGCCGCCTCGATATCCTCGAGGCGGAGGCCGGCGGTCGCCATGCGATGCACGACGGCGCCCTCCCGGTCGAAATAGTAGCCGAACGCCTCCGCTAGCGCGCCGTCGCGCAGAATCTCCTGCACGGTGCCGGCGTCGAGCTTGCGCCGGCGGGCCATGGCGCTAGCGTCCCCGATGCCGTGAACGACGATACGCGCGCTGCGGATCATGTCCACGACCTCCCGCACGTTCGGCTCCTGCATGATCGTCTGGTAGGCGTCCTCGCTCAGATGATCCGGCACGTGCAGCATCCGGTACCGGGCGCCCGTCCGCTTGGCGAGCTCGGAGGCGATCGTGTTGGCCTGGTAGTCTACGCTCTCGCCGAGACCGCCGCGCGCCGGCACGAACCAGTTGTCGCGCAGCGGCGAGGGCACCGAGAATTGGGAAGCCATGCGGGCCATCGTCGTGCCGCCCATGACGGCGACGACGTCGCCGGGACCGATGACGCGGCGCAGCACCTTGCTGCCCGCGCGGCCCAGCTCGCGCTTGGCCTCCTCGGAGACGTCGGAGTCGCCGGGAACGACGACCGCCTGCTTCAGGCCGAACCGCTTGCGAAGCGCCGCTTCCAGGTCGGACAGCCCGAACAGCTCGCGGACCATCGGCTCCATCTCGTCCAGCAGGCGGCGTCCGCGCTCGGTCAGGCTGACGCCCGTTGTCCCCGCCTCGACGAGGCCCTGCGAGCGGAGCAGGTCGAGCTCCGCCCGCAGCGTCCGCTCCGTCAGCTCCAGGCTAGCCGCCAGCGTCCGTCTGCCGCCCGTGCCCGTGACTCCGATGCGGCGCAGAATGTCGTAGCGCTTCTGCAGCACCTGCATGATATCGGGCACGAGCTTTTGTTGCATCTCGAGAATGTTCCGCATCCTTTACCGTCACTCCCTTGAATGCCGTATGCATATGGCCGGAATGCGACGGGGAATCACGGTATGGGACCAATTACGTCCCACTGTGACATTTTAAGTCCCACTTCCTGTTTTCATTTTATCGGATTCTCCGGCGCGTTGCAAGCCCAAGATACGGCCGCGGACGAAGCATGCGAGCCCCGCGCAGCCGCATGGACATGGGAAGACCTCGTACCCTTTTTACCCCGATCGAATCCTTTTCAAAGCCCTTGCTTTTCCACATCCTATCGCCTATAATGAATCTTGCTGTTATCGACATGCGCCCGTGGTCCAACGGATATGACGCAGGCCTCCGGAGCCTGAGATTGGGGTTCGATTCCCTACGGGCGCGCCATATTTCGTTCTAATAGGCTGTTTAGCCGAAACTTATGATGCAGCAGACGCGCCCGTGACATACGGGCGCTTTTTTTGACCTATGTTTGACTTTCTTTGACATTGGGTTCATGATCCATTAGAATGGATTCACGGTCGATCCGCGCCTTTCCGGGAGATTCGGAGCAAGGACCGCCACACCACTATTCACAACCCCGAGGAGGGATCACGCAATGAGCTTTGTCCCTATGGTCGTCGAACAGACTAATCGAGGAGAGCGGGCATACGACATCTATTCCCGTCTGCTCAAGGACCGCATCATCTTCCTGGGCACCCAGGTCAACGATGTGGTCGCCAACTCCATCATCGCGCAGATGCTGTTCCTCGCGGCCGAAGATCCGGAGAAAGACATCCACTTATACATCAACAGCCCAGGCGGCTCCATTACGGCCGGCATGGCGATCTTCGATACGATGCAGTACATCAAGCCGGACGTCTCCACGATCTGCGTCGGCATGGCCGCCTCCATGGGCGCGTTCCTGCTTGCGGCAGGCGCCAAGGGCAAGCGCTTCGCGCTGCCGAACGCCGAAGTGATGATCCACCAGCCGCTCGGCGGCGCCGAGGGCCAGGCGAGCGACATCGAGATCCGCGCCCGCCGCATCCTCAAGCTCCGCGACAAGCTGAACCGCATCCTCTCCGAGCGCACGGGCCAGCCGCTCGAACGCATCGAGAAGGATACGGACCGCGACAACTTCATGGAAGCCGAGACGGCAAGAGAGTACGGTCTCGTCGACAAGGTTATCGAGAAGGTTTAAGGGGAACCCGCTCAGCGCGTTCCATCGGCAAAAAGCCCGCATGAAGCGCCGTATCCCGGCGCTTCATGCGGGCTTTTGCTTTGGCCGGCGAACGCCCCGAACCTCCTGTTACAAAAAAGGCGCCGTTCCCCGCACACAGGGTCAGCGCCTCTTTTTAATAACCGTTTACTTCAGCTTGGCGTACTCCGCGTTCAGCTCCTCCATCCCCTGCGAGCCGCCGGCCTTCATCCACTTGTCGACCGCTTTGTGCCAGCCGGCATCGTCGATCTCGCCCAGAATATATTGCAACCTGGCGTCGTTCTTGATCTTGTCCAGCTCGCCGCTCTTCTCGGTGAGGGTCTGGGACTGGATGGAAAACGCCGGATTGGACACCGCGATCGTCACATTGTCGGCGAACATCTGCTTGACCTTGCCGGCCAGCGGCGTATCCTTCGCCTTCAGGGTGGGGATCTCGTCGCTGACGACGGACAACTGCACGATGGGCAGCCTGTCCTCGGTCCGCAGAGCAAGCTCCTGCTCCGTGGCGGCGACCAAGCCGTCCTCCAGATGATAATGCGTCCCTTCGATGCCCCATGCCAGCAGGTTGGCGACGTCTTCGTCGAACATCTTGTCGAAGAAGCCCAGAATGCCTCTCATCTGCTCTTCGGTTTTCACCGCGCTCTTAGGGAACATGAAGATGCCGTTGTACCCCGGCGAAGCCATGATCCGCTCGCCCTTCGGGCCCTCGATCCGCGAGATTACGTCGATTTCTCCCTGCGGATTGGTTTTCTTGACGGCGACGTCCATGCTCGGTGCATCGTCGAGTGCGGTGGAGATCATCATGCCCGCCTTGCCCCCCTCCAGCATCGCTCTGGACTGGCTGCCTTCGGTCACCGCGAAGTCCGGATTCACCAGCTTCTCGTCGTAGAGCCGCTTGAAGAACTTCAGCGCGTTCAGCTGCTCCTCCGTCGTAAAGCTCGGAATCAGCTTGCCGTCCCGCTCCTCGTAGTCGTTGCCCGCCCCGAAGAAGCCCGCCAGCATATGAAAATCGTTGAAGCCCTTGCGGGACACGAGACCGTAGGTGTCGTTCTTGCCGTTCCCGTCGGGGTCCTTCAGCGTAAAAGCCTTGATGACCTCGTACAGCTCATCCAGCGTTTTAGGCTCCGACAGTCCCACCTTGTCCAGCCAGTCCTTCCGGTAGATGATCCCGCCGCGCGCCAGCACCCGGGGACGGTACAGCGCATAGTTTTTGCCGTCATGGGAGGCATTCCGCAGAACATCCGGGTTGAGCTTGGCACTCAGATTGGGATAATCCTTCAGCATCGGACCGATCCCCCAGAAGGCGCCGGAACGGACGCCGCTTACGACGGCAGGGGCATAGATGACCCCATCCAGATGGGAGATGACCGTCGCCTGCTTCAGGTCGCCGGAGGCCAGACTGACGGACAGCTTATCCTTGTACGCCGCGTCCGGCACCCAGGTGATGTCCAGCTTGGTGTTCGTCATTTCCTCGAGCTTCTTGATAATCGGGTTGTTCTTGGGCGCTTCCGTGGAGTAATACGGCATCATCATGGAGATCACGAGCGGCGTTTTGGCCGTCTCCGAAGCGGCTGAGGGAGCGGCTGCGGAGGAGTTGCCAGACGGCGCGTTTGCCGTCCCCTCGTTATTCCCTCCGCACCCGGCCAGCAGTCCCGCAGACATCGCTCCGACGCCGATGACCGGCAATAGCTTGTTCCATCTTTTCATCCCGACAACCTCTCCCTTTGTTTAAAGTGTACCTCATATGTGAAAAGCCGGCAGCCTTTGCGGCCGATCAGCCTTTTACCGAGCCCAGCAGCACGCCCTTGGCGAAGTGCTTCTGCAAAAACGGGTAGACGAGAAGAATCGGCAGGTTCGCGAAAACGATGACCGCGGATTTGAGCGTCTGCTCCGGCGGAAGCACGAAGTCCGGGCCCATGTCCGTCGCGTCGCCTACGCCGCCTTGAGACAGAATGACGATTTGCCGCATCAGCACCTGCACCGGCCATTTATCGGGATCGTTCAGATACAGGATCGGCGCCAGAAACGCATTCCAATGGCCTACCGCATAAAACAGCGAGAACGTAGCGATGGCGGGCAGAGACAGCGGAATTACGATCCGGGCCAGAATATACGGATGGCTCGCGCCGTCCATCTTGGCCGATTCCTCGAGACCGTCGGGAAGCTGCTGGAAGAAGTTTTTGATGACGATCAGATTAAACGCGTTGATGGCGCCTGGAATGATGACCGACGAGAAGGAATTCAACATGCCCAACTGCTTGACCAGGATAAACGACGGTATCATGCCGCCGCTGAAGATCATGGTGAACAGCACGAGGAGCATGATACGGTCCCGGCCGAGCAAGGTCTTGTGTGCCAACGGATAAGCCATCAGGGTGGTCATGGCAATATTCACGAACGTGCCCGCCACCGTGATCAGCACCGTAACCCCCATGCTGCGTAGCACCGTATTCGTGCTGAGGATGTACGCGTAGGAGTCCCAGGATAGGACGCGCGGAAACAGAATGAACGATTTCTCCCGAAGCTCCTCTGCCGTCGTGAGGGAGGCCGCGATCAGATGGATGAAAGGGATGATGGTCACCAGCGCGAATAATCCGACGGCGACGTAGATGAATGCCGTAAACAGTCTGCTCGCCGCGCTATGTTCGCGGATCATGGACAAGCTCCTTTCAACAGGGGGATAAGGGTTAATACACGCCTTCTTCGCCGAATTTTTTGGCAAGCCTGTTGGAGACGACGATCAGCACGAGCCCCACCAGCGAGTTGAACAGCCCGACGGCCGTGGTGTAGCTGAACAAGCCGCGCTGAATGCCGTTGGTGTAGATATAGGTGTCGAAGATTTCCCCCACGTCCCGGTTCATGCCGTTCAGCATCAGATAGATCTGTTCAAAGCCGAGGTGAAGAAAGTTGCCAAGCCGGAGAATAAGCAGAATGACGATCGTGCTGCGGATGGCGGGAAGCGTGATGTGCAGGAGCTGCCTGAATCGGCTGGCGCCGTCCATCCGGGCTGCCTCGTACAGGGAAGGGTCCACGCCTGCCAGGGCCGCCAGAAAAATGATCGTGCCCCAGCCCGTTTCCTTCCAGATCGCCTGGGAGGTAATGATGGTGCGGAACCAATCCTCGCTCAGCAGGAAGTTGATCTTCTCCCCGCCGAAAAATTCGATGACCTGATTGACGATGCCGCCCTCCGTGGTCAGCATGATGTAGGTGATCCCTGATATGACCACCCAGGAAAAGAAGTGGGGCACATAAATGAAGGTCTGGGCCAGACGCTTGAACGCCTCGTTCTTAATCTCGTTGAGCATCAAGGCGACGATGATGGGCAGCGGGAAAAAGAAGACCAGATTATAAAAAGCGATAATGAACGTATTGCGGAACAGGATCCAGAAGGAAGGATCCGTGAAGAATCGCTCGAAATGCTTGAAGCCTACCCAGGGGCTCCCCCAAAAGCCGCTGAACGGCTGATAGTCCTTAAAGGCCAGCAGCACGCCCCACATCGGGATATATTTGAATACGAGAAAATATAGGAGTCCCGGGAGCAGCATCAGGTAGAGCCAATAGTCCATCCTGACCGTACGGATGCGTCGCGTCCACAGCTCCCGCCTGATCGCCCGCCTGCCTGCCAGAGGCGCAGGGCTGATCATGGATGACGCCAGGGAATCCGGTTGCTTCATCTTGTTTGCCTCCATTTCGTTTCGCCGGCTCATGAGCAGCTTCAGCATACGGAACGCGCCGCGGTTCCGGCAATAATCCGCTTCGGCTCTAACGCGCGGCTGCGGCCAATCAGGGAAATGATCCGGCGCGGCTCGGAAATGATCAACGGCGGCTGCGTCCGCAACGCAAAAAAACGCGTCCGCCGTTATAGGCGGTCCGCGTCGTATTGCGCATTGCGATATTGCCCCGGCGTCATCCCCTCCATCTTCCTGAAGTACCGGATAAAGTTCTGGGAGTTCGTATACTGCAGCCTTTCGGCAATTTCGGATATCTTCATGGAGGTCTCCGCCAGCCAGGACTTGGCGACGCTTAGCCGGTGCAAGGCCAGATATTCGCCGAAGGGCATGCCGGCCTCGCGGCGGAAGACGTGCCGGACATAGTCGGGGTGGTAGTGGAGACGGGAGGCGCACTCCTCCAAGGTCAGATTCGTATCGTATTCTTCCTGAACCATGCGGATCAGCTCGCTCGAGATGCTGCGATGCTGGGTCGCCTTCATTTCCTCCAGCAGCCCGATCGCCGGAACAATGAGCCGTTCATTGAACCATTGGATCATCTCGTCCGGCGTCCGCAGCTCGAACACCTGGTCGAACAGCGATTTTTCTTCCCCGAAAAAGGTCTGCGGCAGTTCTCCGAATTCCCGCAGCAGCTTCAGAAGGTCGGCCAGGAGCACGATCATCATCATCCGGTATTCCCGATTGGACATCGGGTTGCTGAAGACTTCCGCGGAAAACTGCCGGAGCAGCCCGCCGGCCCGTTCCCGGTCATAAAGCTTGATGGCGTCGACCAGCTCGTTCTTCAGCATTTCCGGGTATTCCGGAACGACATGCCGGCTCAGCGACACGTCCTCCATATACAAGACGGATTCATATCCGAGCTTGATGCGGTAGTCCAGGGCGTTCAGCGCCTCTTTGTAAGCTCTGCCGGCTCCCGACAAGCTATGGAAGGTACGGCTGATGCCGATGCTGGCTTGCAGCTTCAGGTATGCTTTGATCATCTGCTGGATGTTACCGGTTATGCCGTCCAAAAACTGTCCGTGCGCCTCGCGGGAGCCGAATGCGCTGCCGACAAGAAACAAAATGGACTGGTCCGAGACGATCGGCGCAAGCAGCCGGTGCTCGGGCATGACCAGGTCGGACACGATATTGCTTGCCGCATACAGCAGCAAGTTCCGGTCGCTCTCGCCGTAGCGCGTCCCCTCCCACGTGTCGATCACGACCACGACGACATTCATATCGGCCCACTGGGCGGCGTTCGCTTCCAGCTTGTCTTCGATTTCCTTCGGCCTGGCTTCCCCCAGGAAAAGCTTCAGCATTAAAAAGTCGTTCAATTGCTTGCGCTGATGCTCCAATTCGCTGTTCAGCCTTTTCTCGCTGAGGAGGATATGCCTGACCTTCTCGCCGATCTCCTCGAATTCATCCTTGACGTCGGCAGGCTTGCCGCGTCCCGGAGCGACGATAACCTGGTCGTACAAGCGCCTTACCGGTACATAAATGCTTCTGCTGCCCGGCAGGGAAAGCGCAACGCCGGCAGCCGCCACCAGCAGGCAGACCGCGAGCGTGAACCATTTGATGGCTTCCGCTTCCTTCGTCATCTCCCTGACGGAGATGAAGGAGGCGTAAGTCCATCCCCCGTTATAATCCGATTTGGTGAAAATAATATTGTAGCTCTCGCCGTTCACGCGCACGGGGATCAACCCTTGCTGGAGACCGGTATTTTCGATCTGCTCCGCATAGCCGGTCAAATCCGGCAGCTGCTCGTCAGCCAGCGGCAGCTGGTTATGGATCATATGAAAATCCCGGTCGTAAACGAACGGCATCCCCATCTCCTGTCTGGGAGCCAAATAACGGCTGATGTCGGCGTACGGGATGTTGAGGATCACGACGGCGGAAGGGTCCAGGGATACCGCAGGCAGCGGCTTAATATAACTGATCGCCTGCTCGCCGATGGTCCAATAGGCGCCCTTCTTTAAACTGACGGCGTCTCGCCAATCTTGCTCCTCGGGATCGTATTTAACGAATCCGTACGTCGTGGACAGGCTCCAGGCATAGCGCAGCTGCACGAACTTCACTTCCCCCGTGCCGCTGTCGTGGAGCTTGATCCGCCCCATGCCTTCCCGCAGGTCGTTGATCAGTTGGACGTTGTCGCTGCGGTTCAGCGCGGACACGTCGTTGTTCAAGGCCTTGGAGAGCGTGGAGCTCGATGCGAGCTGGGTCAAGGCGTTGTCCGCCGTGACAAGGATCTGCTCCACCTGCTGCCTGGTGAGCATCAGCAGCTGCAAGGAGCTGCCGTTCACTTTTTCCTGGATCGTATCGGACGACCGGTAATAGGAAAAGCCGCCGACCGCCGCGACCGGCAGCGTAATCAGACAGACGGCAAACAAAATCAGCTTGTGGTAATACCGCGATCGCAATGGCCTCATCTTTAAGTCACCCCCGTGTTCTGCCCGCAGGGGCGCCGCCCCCAGCTTAGTGAATATCGCAAGGTTCCGTCAATAATCGCGGGCGGCTATTCGGATATGTATGCGTTTTCTACGTCACTGCGATGCTTTTTGCGATGCTTTTATTATAGCGGATGCGCCAACCTTCCGAACTTTCGGCGGAGCTTGAACGAAAATTGGGTAAGCAAGTATAGGCGGCAACTTGTTCGGACAGAAAGAGGTAATTAACACAGATAATCATTTTCGTCAAGATAAATTTAACAACTCGAGTGCCCCCTCTTCGGACGCTCTTATGCATGTTATTCTATAATCACAAGTCGTTCCATTTCCCCCCATATATTGCTATGGAATAGGAATTGGAATGGGGCAGCAAGCCGGAAAGGAGATTTACCATGAACCAATCTTATCATTCCTTGCACCTGGTGCCGCGTCACCCGTCCGAGAACCCGATTCCGCCGTCTCATACTTTTAACGATGATTCAAGCCATATGATCGCACGTACGCTCAAGGATAAAGCCTCCCTGCTTCGCCCACTGAAGGACGAGCATCTGCTCGAGGTTTATCGCGAAGCGAAAAAAATGAATCTGTCCAACGAATTCATCGAGCTGTTAGAGGATGCCATTGAACTGCGCAACCTCGAGCACCGTCTCAAGGCTTAAGCATTGATCGCAAAAGCCTCCTGTAGCTGCCGATTCACGGCAACGACAGGAGGCTTTTTTCATGGTGCGTGACGAGCAGCTTGCGCATAGGACTCAGCCGCTAAGCAGATATAGTAGGACAGGCCTGTCTGCATCGATTCCAGCATCCCGCGGTGGAAGGCATCGCCCAGGAAAAAACGGGACTGTCCCGCAAAATCGTCCGGGCTTGCAGGCTGCCCCTCCTCCGCGCGTACCGCCAGGTGGCGTTCGATTCGCGAACGCACTTCTTCGTCGTCATGCGCGCGTCCCCCTCGAAGCGCCCTTGCCATGCTCTCCATAAACTGCGCAGCCTCGGACGCCTGGCGGTTCAACTTTACAGGATCGATCGCATCCGCGCCGGGCAGCTCGAAATCGTACGCCTCCTTCAGATGCCGGCTCTGCTCCGCCAGTGCCGCCTCCCACTCTTCCGCCGTGCCGAATCCGGAGAACAATTCCGCAGCCGGCAGAGCAGCGCCCTCCCGCTCCGACACGATCGACGTTTCCAGCGTGACGGACAGACGCTCCATGTGCCGCTGCCTCGCTCGTATGAGCTCGCGCTGAGCTTCCAGGATGTGCAGACGATAAGGCGCCCCATCCAGCAACCGCTTGATCTCCTCCAGCGGGAACTCCAGCTCCTTGTAGAACAAAATCTCCTGCAGCCGCTCGATCTCTGCCTGGCCGTACAACCTGTAACCGGCTTCGCTGACCTCGATCGGTACGAGCAACCCGATCTTGTGATAATGATGAAGCGCCTTGATCGTCACCTTCGACAAGGCCGATATCTCTTTGACCGTATATCTCATGCGGACACCTCCTATGGGATATTCCGATCGTACAGCCTCCTCCAAGGGGAGAGTCAACACCGTTAGCACCCGCTTTTCCGGCAATCTCCGCCCTATCCCTTGGCCGAAGTCCCACACCTCTCGACGCGCAAAAAAACCGCCCTCCACCGGAGAGCGGCCCTTCCCGCGCCGCGCGCGACGCTTGTTACTTCAGCTGATACTGCACCGTCACGCTCGCCGAGATCTCGATCTGCCCGCTTTGTACAGAGGAGGACACACCTGCGGAAGATTCGGAAGCCGCCTTTATCATGTCGAAGTTCTGCGTAACGATCGGCACGTTCACGGCATTTCCCTGCACGATATTAATGACCGGCCCCAGCGTGCGGCTAGCCGACGTCGCGAGCACCGAAGCCTTCGCGCCGGCATTGGTCATCGCCTTTTTCAATGCATCGAGCTCGTATTGATCCTGCTTCTCCGTGCCGAACTGCACGCCGTCGATGCGGTTCGCGCCTGCCGCGGATACCGCGTCCAGCAGCTTGCCGATGCCGGCGAGGTCGCGGTAAGCGACGCGCACGGAATGCGTAGCGAGGTAGCCCTTCAGCACCTGGCCTTCCTTCTCCGTGTAGTTGTACTCCGGCTGTACGCCGAAGTTCGTCGTCTGCACGTCCTTCTTATCGATCTTATACGTGTCATACAGCGCCTTCTCGACTGCCGCGAACTTCGCCGCCGAAGCCTGCTGCGCCTCCTGCGCCGTCTTGCCTCGCGCATCCACGCCGAAGCTCAAGTAAGCCACGTCCGGGTCCACCTTGATCGAGCCTTCCGCCCCTACCGTTACCGCGTTTTGAACGCTTGCCGCCTGCACGGCGCCTGTCGTCTCCGCCAATGCTTGATCCGCCCCCAGCTTCGTCGCTCCGAACCAACCCGCAGCTACCATCGTTACGGCCAGCAGTGCCACTTGCACGGTCCTTTTACCCATTATAGACGCCTCCATATTCAGGTTTGTCTACTCCAACGGATATTATAGGCAAAAGGTTGCAGCTGCACCCAAAATAGTCTAAAAAAAGCAAAAAGCCCCCGTCCGGGAGCTCGCGCATCTGCTTGTTATTGGTTCTCCAGCTCTTCCTTGCTGACTAGTTGGACTAAAGCGGTTACAGCTTGCTCTGCGTCCGAACCCTCCGCACTTATGGATACTTCGGTGCCCGAGCTGATCGCCAGACTCATGATACCCATGATGCTCTTCGCGTTCACGCGCTTGTCTTCCTTCTCCACGAACACGTCCGAGGAGAATTTATTGGCTTCTTGCACGAATAAGGCCGCCGGTCTGGCGTGAAGCCCCGTCTTAAGCCGAACAACAACCGGCTGTCTCGTCATGGAACGAATCCCCCTGTCTTTGTTCTCATCCCGGTACACGGGACCCACCGCACATGGTTTGTTATCTATTATAGCATTAGAGCGCTTGGTTGTGCCACAGGCTTATAAAGCCCCGCCCCGTATTTTTTCCGCCCATTCGTCGATCTTGCGAAGCCGGTGGTTGACGCCGGATTTGCTGACCTGTCCCTTCAGCATGTCTCCGACCTCTTTCAGGTTCATGTCCGGGTGCATGAGGCGGATCTCCGCGACCTCGCGCAGCTTGTCGGGAATGTTTTCGAGTCCGACTTCCTTTTGCAGCAGCTTGATGTTGTCGATCTGGCGGACGGCCGCTCCGATCGTCTTGTTCAGATTCGCGGTCTCGCAGTTCACGATCCGGTTGACCGAATTGCGCATGTCCCGCATGATGCGTACGTCCTCGAACTTGAACAAGGCCTGGTGCGCGCCGATGATGCTAAGGAACTCGATGATTTTCTCGCCTTCCTTGATGTACAAGATGAAGCCCTTCTTGCGTTCGATGAACCTGGCGTTCAGGTGAAACTTGTTCGCGAGATCCACGAGCGCCTGGCAGTGCTCCTCGTACATGGAGGCGATCTCCAGATGGTAAGACGAGCCCTCCGGATTGTTCACGGATCCGCCGGCGAGGAAGGCGCCGCGCAGGTAGGCTTTTTTGCAACAGGACTTGCGCACGAGATCCTTGTCGATATCCGAGATGAACTGGAATCCGGCGCTCGCGATCTTCAGCGCTCCGAGCAGCTGCTCGACGCCCGCAGGCACGCGAACGATGTAGACGTTGTTTTTCTTGAGCCGCATCTTTTTACGTACGAGCAGCTCTGTCGGCACGGAATAGTGCCGCTTCATGAGGGTATAAATACGCCGGGCGATGGCTGCGTTTTCCGTCGAGATGTCCAGCACGATCCGCTTGTTGGTCAGCGACACCGCGCCGTTCATCCGGATCAGCGCCGACAGCTCGGCGATATCGCAGCAGCCTTCGGACTCCACGAGCGTCAGTTCTTTTTTGGTCTGCGCGGCGAACGACACGTCGCCTTCACTCCTTCCTCAGCATCCAGTCTTCCACCAGCTGGTAGATATGCTCGCTCAGCTTGGCGGCGTCATGGCGCAGATAGGTTCGGAACAGCACCAGGCGATCGGCGATGACTTTGTAGCCGCGCCGCTCGACCTCGTCCAGGTCCAGATGGACGGCCGCCGAGCCCTGCTCTGCGTACATGCTGTGCACTTGCGGGGGAATCTCCCCATTGTTCACGATGACATAGTCGAATAAATGATGACCGATATGCGCATGAATCGCATCGAGGTGGTCGCCCACCGAGTAGTTGTCGGTTTCTCCGGGCTGCGTCATGACGTTGCAGACGAAAATCTTGACGGCTTGCGCATTCAGGATCGCCTCCGCCAGCTTGGGCACGAGCAGATTGGGCATGATGCTCGTGTAGAGACTGCCCGGGCCGATCAGAATCGCGTCCGCTTCCATGATCGCCTCGACGGCTTCCTCAAGCGGCTCGACGTCGGCCGGCTCGATGAAGACGCGCCGGATCGCAAGTCCCGACTTCGGAATCTGCGACTCGCCTTCGACGATGCTGCCGTCCTCCATCTCGGCCTTCAGCAGGATCGCCTGATTGGCGGCAGGGAGCACGCGTCCCCGCACGGCGAGCACCCGGCTCAGCTCTCTCACCCCGGCGACGAAGTCGCCCGAGATATCGGTCATCGCCGCCAATATCAGATTGCCCAAGCTATGACCGGCCAATCCCGCGCCGCCCATGAAACGGTAGGACAGCATGTCGGCCAGGAGCGGCTCGGTATCCGCGAGCGCGGTGAGCACGTTGCGGATATCGCCCGGCGGCGGCATCTGCAGCTCCGAGCGCAGAATGCCCGAGCTCCCCCCATCGTCGGCAACCGTGACGATCGCGGTAATATCCAGCGGCTTTTGCTTGAGCCCCCGCAGCATAACGGACAATCCCGTGCCGCCGCCGATCACGACGATACGCGGTTTCCTCGCGCCCTGCCCCGGCTTAGCCATGACGGTCTCTCTCTGCGTCGCGATGGCTGACGCGAACCGCCTCAGTCTCGCCTGCGCTCAGCATGCGGCCGAGATATTCGGCGAGCGCGACGGAGCGGTGCTTGCCGCCGGTGCAGCCGATGCCGATCACGACCTGGCTCTTGCCTTCCTTGTGGTACAGCGGGATGAGATACTGCAGCATGTCGAGCAGCTTCGCGAGAAACGTCTGCGTCTCCGGCCACTTCATGACGTAGTCGTAAACTTCGGCATCCTGCCCCGTCTTGGGACGCAGATTTTCCACGTAGTGCGGGTTCGGCAAAAAGCGGACGTCGAAAATCAGGTCGGCGTCGATCGGCACGCCGTACTTGAAGCCGAACGACGTGACGTTGACGGCGAGCGAATTGCGCCCTTCCTCGGTGAAACGGGAGATGATCTTGTCTTTGAGCTGGGCAGGCTTGATGCTGCTCGTGTCGACGACCTGCGTCGCCCAGCCCTTCAGATCCTCCAGCAGCTTGCGCTCTGCATGGATGCCTTCGAGCGGCATGCCTTCGGGCGCGAGTGGGTGCCGCCGGCGCGTCTCCTTGTAGCGCTGAACGAGCACGGAATCGGTCGCGTCCAGGAACAGAATCTCATAGTGCAGCGTGTAGTGCTCGCGAATATAATTAAGCGACTCGGACAGCGCCGTGAAAAACTCCCGGCCGCGGAGGTCGATGACAAGCGCGACTTTTCCAATGCGGCCCTGGGATTGATCGATCAGCTCGGCAAACTTCGGGATCAGCACCGGAGGCAGATTGTCGACGCAAAAAAAGCCGAGGTCCTCCATGCTTTGCACCGCGATCGTCTTGCCCGCGCCCGACATTCCCGTGATGATGACGAGCGTCGGTCTTGATACCGTCGAGTTCGTAGTGTCCACGTGCATCCCTCCTGCCACATGCGAAGCGCCTGACCGCCGTTAACCGGACAAGCAGGCGCCTCTCAATCGAATCAAGCGTATAAGAAAAGTCCGGCCGCGCCGACGACGCCTGCGTTGTTGCCCAATTCGGCAGGGACGATGTCCACGCCTTCCTTCGCCGTATCCGTCGAGAACCTCTCGAACGTCTCGCGGATCTGCTCGAACAGATATTCGCCGGCCTTGCTAACGCCGCCGCCGATGATGAACCGTTGCGGATTGACGATAACCGCGAGCGCGGCCATCGACTTGCCGAGATAAAAAGCGGCCCGCGCCACGATGCGCTGCGAAACTTCGTCCCCTGCCTTGGCGGCGTCGAATACGTCCTTCGCCATGATCTTGTCGACCAGGGACAGCGAAGTCCGGTCGCCGCGCGCGACGGCGTCATTCGCCATCCGGATGATGCCCGTGGCTGAAGATACCGTCTCAAGGCATCCCATCTGTCCGCAGCCGCACTGGATCGCTTCCAGGTCGGGGACGATGGAGATATGGCCCAGCTCGCCCGCCATCCCGTTAAAGCCCTCGATCAGCCGGCCGTTCACGATGATGCCGCCGCCGACGCCGGTGCCGAGCGTATAGCACACGCAATTCTGCACGCCGCGGCCGGCGCCGCCCCATACTTCGCCCAACGCGGCTACGTTGGCGTCGTTGTTGATCTTGACCGGCTTGCCGAGCTTATCCTCCATGATATGCCGGACCGGCACTTGCCGGAAAGGCAGGTTGGCGGAGAACTTGATGATGCCGCCCGGAATGTCGAGGAAGCCCGCGATCCCGATGCCGATGCCATGAATCTGCTCCCACTCCGGCGTGCCGGGAGGCACGAGCGAATGCACGTAAGCCGCGATATTGTCCAAAATGCGGTCGGTGCCGAGCTCGGTCTCCGTCGGCCCTTCGTAGGTCCGCAAAAGCTCGCCGAGGTGGTTGCAAAGACCGATCTTGATCGTCGTGCCGCCCAGGTCGACGCCAACGTATAGCGATTGAGACATAGTGTTAGACACCTCTTGAAAGTATTGGATAAGTCATCAAGCGAGAAGCGCCGGCCCCAAGGCCGGCGCGCCTCCTACTGCCGATCAGCCCAGCGTCTGGCTCCAGTCGTGGACCATGCTGCCCTCGAGGTACTTCTCGCAATCGAGCGCGGCCATGCATCCGCTGCCCGCGGCGGTAATCGCCTGGCGATACTTGGTATCCTGAACGTCGCCGCAAGCGAATACGCCCGGAATGTTCGTCTCGGAAGAACCCGGCTTCGTCACGATATAGCCGTTCTCGTCGGTCTCGACCTGGCCGCCGAGGAACTTCGTGTTCGGCGTATGGCCGATGGCGATGAATACGCCGTCCGTTGCCAGCACTTCTTCTTCGCCCGTCTTGTTGTCGCGGACCTTCAAGCCGGTAACGCCCAGCGGGCCTGCAACGACCTCAAGCGGCGTCTTGTCGAGTCCCCAATCGATCTTCGGATTCTCTCGCGCGCGGTCTTGCATGATCTTCGAAGCGCGCAGCTCCTCGCGGCGGTGAACCAGCGTCAGCTCCGAGGCGAAGCGCGTCAGGAAGTTCGCTTCCTCCATCGCGGAGTCGCCGCCGCCGACGACGATGATCTTCTTGTTGCGGAA
This sequence comes from Cohnella sp. GCM10012308, assembly GCF_042649185.1. Lineage (NCBI taxonomy): Bacteria > Bacillati > Bacillota > Bacilli > Caryophanales > Paenibacillaceae > Cohnella > Cohnella sp. GCM10012308. The sequence continues at coordinate 27,897 of NZ_JBHRYU010000005.1, read as the reverse complement.
GAAAAATCCGTCGCAGGTCGCGCAAGTGCTGACGCCGCGTCCGACGTTGTCCTTCTCGCCGTTGATGCCCAGATACTTGGCCGACGCGCCTGTGGAGATGATGAGGCTCTCGCCCTTCAGCGTCTCGCCGCCTTCAAGATGAAGCGTGAACGGCCGCTCGCCGAGTTCGACCGAGTTGATCCAGCCCGTGCGGAACTGCGCGCCGAAGCGTTCCGCTTGCTTGCGCATGTTGGCCATCAGATCGGGCCCCATAATGCCTTCGGGGAAGCCGGGGAAGTTCTCGACCTCGGTCGTCGTGGTCAGCTGTCCGCCCGGCTCCGGACCTTCGATGACCAGCGGGCTCATGTTCGCGCGCGCCAAATAGATGGCGGCCGTGAGGCCCGCCGGTCCTGTTCCGATTACGATGCTCTTATAGATAGTCATGCGTCATGGTCCTCCTCGGCCTATTGTTGAGATAGTAGGGATCGGTTCTTCATTACGAACGATCCTGGAATGCGCGGTTCGTCAGCTTCAGCTTTTCGCGAATGCCGCAAGCCTCGTCGATCCGTCCCGCATATCGGCTGATGCTAGCCTGCGAAGCGCCGTATACGTCCATCAGCTCGGCGTATGTAATGCTCCTGCGGTGCATTTTCGCCGTCCAATATTCGAGCGCCGCAGCCCATCCTGCCGCATTGCGAAGCTTGGGCACGTCCGGGTAGACGCGCGAGAGATAGTCGACCCACAGCGTCATCATGTCGTGCTGCTGCACGACGTCGTACCGCCCGGCCATCCGCTCCATCGCCTGCTCCAGCACGCCTTGCCAGTCGCTGTCCCAGACCGGCAGCCTGGCGGACCTGCGCCTCGCGTCAAGCATGAGCGACCGGCCGTCAAAGACGACCGAGAGCGCGTCCTCGACGCCGATCGAGCGCAGTACCAGCACGGCGACGCGCTTCAGGTCGTCCTCTTCCTCCGCGTCGACGAGAAACGCCTTCAGCGCTTCGATGACCTCTTCGTCGGCGACCAGGCCCAGCGCCTGGATGACCTGCATCTTGGTCCGGCGATCGCCGTGGCGCAGCGCCCAGAAGAACGAGGACCGCACGAGCGGATCCTTCTTGAGCGTCTCGGAGATCCGCTCGGGATGCTTTTCCCACTCGCGGAACTGCTCGTCGAACGGCATATGGTAGTGGTACTGGGTCGGCGGACTCGCTTCTCCCTGTCTTACCTTAGCCAATTTGCCCAAATAGAAATCAGCGACGGCCGGCGACGCGTCCAGACGCCTCGCCTGCAGCCAATGGCGCTCCGCCTCGTCGAACCGTCCGATATTAACCGATGCGACGGCCGCGAAGTGATGCAGGCTCGGCTCCGCGGACAACTCGCCCTTGCGCAGCAGCCTGGTGAAGTGAACGTACGCCTCGCTGTGCTCGCCGACGATCCCCATCGTCGTGCCCAGCTTGAATACGTGCTCCGGATGAATCGGGATCGTCTTCTTCAACAGGCTGAGCAGCGACGCAAGATCTTCCCGCCGATTCACGTGCTGATAGAAAATAGCGAGGTTGCAAAGCGCGTGCAAATTGCCCGGCTCCGTCTTGAGTACCTCGCCGATCGTCTGCACGGACTTGTCGAACAAGCCCATATAATAATAGGCAAGCCCCAAATTGTTGCGCGCGGCGAGAAAATCCGGCTTCTGGACCAGGATGTCCTCCAGCAGCCGCACGGCCTCGGAGAAACGTCCCGCCTCCAGCAGCTCCCTTGCCTTGTCGTGCTCGTAGAGACTTTCCTTGGCCTTGATCGTGGACAGCTTGGTCGGACGCTTGAGCTCGTAGACCAGCAGGTCCAGCAATTCGTCCGCCTCGTCGAGGAACTGCCCGTCGGGATCGTTCTCCAAATACGTGACGAGCGATTCCTCGGCCGCCTCGAAGAGCTCCATATTCGCATAGTTGTTCGCCAGATAATAATGGCACTCCGTCATGCCCGGATCGATGCGCTCGAGCACCGATCGCAGGATGTCGTTGGACTCCTCGTAGCGCCCCATCTCGGACAGGATGCCCGCCATGTTGCAATGATTCACCGGGTTCTCCGGCTCGTATTCGACGGCACGGCGGAAATACTTAAGCGCCTTGTCGTAATGAAAGCGATCCAGCGACTGCACGGCGCGCTCAAAGAAAAACGTCGCGTCCAGCGACAACGGAATGACTTTGGTGCGGCGGCCGGCGACCATACGCTTGCGCGGATTCATCGTCAAGGCACCTCCCTCCGGTCGTATAATAGTTTGTTCGGCTTGCGCCTGACATTGCGCTTCGTTGGCTGCCGCACGCGGCGGGCCGCCGGTCCTCGGCCGGACCGGAACATGTTAAACCGATTATAACACAGCAATGCCATCCATCAAATGAAAAAGGACCGTCCGGGCGTGTCGCGGCTCGTCCGCCGGCGTACGCATCGCGTACAGTCTCTGCCTTGCCTGCTGCGGCTGCCGGGCAAATAAAAACGCGGCTCCTGCGCAAATCGCGCAGGTTGCCGCGCCTAGCATGCTTTGCTTAGGGTCAGACGCCCGCCGTCTTGAACAGCGTGCTGATCGAGCCGCCTTCTGTGATGATGCGGGTCGCTTCGGCCAGCATAGGCGCTACGGATAGCACCTTGAAGCGGTCGGAGCGGTCGTTGGGCAACAGGATCGAATCCGTCACGACGACCTCGCGGATGCTCGGATGATCGAGCTTCTGCAGGGCGTTGCCGGAGAAGAGCGGATGCGTCGCGCAGACGTATACGTCCTCGGAGCCGCGCTCCTTGAGACCCTCGACGACATTCACGATCGTCGTCCCGGTGTCGATCATGTCCTCGATGATAATCGGGGTAAAGCCCTCGACTTCGCCGATGACGTGCGTGATGACCGATTCGTTGTGCGCGGGGCGCTTCTTGATCATGATCGCGAACGGAGAATCGAGCTGGTTGGCCAGCTTCTCCGCCGTGGAGGCTCGTCCGGCGTCCGGCGATACGATGACCGGATTGCGGATGTTCTTCGCCCGCAGATAATCGCTGATCAGATCCAGCGCGGTCAAGTGGTCGACCGGGATGTTGAAGAAGCCTTGAATCGCCGGCGCATGCAGGTCGATCGTAACGATCCGGGTCGCGCCGACCGTGGTCAGCACGTCCGCGACCATCTTCGCCGAGATCGGCTCGCGCGGCGCTGCCTTGCGCTCTTGACGGGCATATCCATAGTAAGGGAGCACAATGTTGATCGTACGCGCCGATGCCCGCTTGGCCGCGTCGATCATGATCAGCAGCTCTACGAAGAAGTCATTGATCGGATGTGACAAAGATTGCACGAGGAACACGTCGCAGTTGCGGATGGTCTCCTCGTAGTGCACGTACACTTCGCCGCTCTTGAAGCGAGACAGCGTAATCTTGCCTAACGGCAGCCCTAGCTGCTCGGCGATCTTCTCCGCCAGCACGGGATTCGACGATCCGGAAAAAATACGAAGCTTGCTGCTGTACATTGTGCGCCTCCAAGATTTTTCACTAGCGGCATCGCCGCATTTATCCCCTCTATTATACATGACGCCGGTAGGATAGCCAAAGGGTTCTGTGTCATATATCGACTGGTAATTCGATTCAATTGGCACATTTTCGTCACTTTTCGCGCCAAGCGAGTCGAATCGGCTCCTATAGCCGCCGCAAGGCAAAGCCGCCGGCCTCCATGCTCCTCGCGGAAATGGGGACCTGCGGCTGCGCGGTCAGTTCTTTTTGGTCGGCTTGCGGTGGCGGAACTCCAGCTCTTGAAGCACATCGTCGAGCGGTATGTTTTCCTCGCGCAGCAGCACCATCAAGTGGAAGATCAGATCGGCCGCTTCCGCGCGCGTCTCCGCCTTGTCGTGGTTCTTCGCGCCGATGATGACCTCGGCGGTCTCCTCGCCGATCTTTTTCAGAATCTTGTCCAGGCCTTTATCGAAAAGGTAAGTCGTATACGAGCCCTCCGGCCGTTCGGCGTGCCGCTTCGCGATCGTCGACTCCAGCTCGGAGAGCGGCGCGAAGCGATCTGCTGCAGGCAGCGATTCCTGCGGAAGCTCGCCGGACGCATCCCGGTAGAAGCAGCTGTAGCTGCCGGTATGGCAGGCCGGGCCGCTCGGGATCGCCTGGACCAGCAGCGTGTCGCCGTCGCAATCGTAGCGCAGAGACACGACCTTCTGGGTATTGCCGCTCGTCGCGCCCTTGTGCCACAGCTCCTGCCGCGAACGGCTCCAGAACACCGCTTCCCCTTTTTCCAGCGTCAGGGCGAGCGATTCCTTGTTCATATAGGCCATCATGAGGACTTCCTTGCTGACCGCGTCCTGCACGATCGCGGGCACCAGCCCGTCCGCGTCCCATTTGATCGAATCCGTCAGCGTCTCGCTCATCTCACATTCACTCCTTGGCTCCGCAGGGCATCCTTGACCTCGCGGATCGTCACTTCTTTGTAATGGAAAATGCTCGCGGCGAGCGCCGCGTCCGCGTGCCCCTGCGAGAAGGCGTCCGCGAAGTGCGAGGCGTTGCCCGCGCCGCCCGAGGCGATGACGGGAATGCCCACGCTGTCCGAGACGGCGCGCGTGAGCGCATTGTCGAACCCGTCCTTCGTGCCGTCGGCGTCCATGCTCGTCAGCAGCAGCTCGCCTGCGCCGCGCCGCTCGGCTTCTTGCGCCCAGGCGACCGCCCGGATGCCCGTCGGATTGCGTCCGCCGTGCGTGAAGATCTCCCATTCGCCCCACTCGGCGTTGTACTTCGCGTCGATGGCGACGACGATACACTGCGCGCCGAATACGCGCGAGCCGTCCGAGATGAGATCGGGATTGCGGATCGCCGCCGTGTTGATCCCGATCTTGTCCGCGCCGGCGCGGAGCAGCCGCTTCATGTCCTCGACCGCAGAGATGCCGCCGCCCACGGTAAACGGAATCGTGATCTCGCCTGCCGTCCTGCGCACGACGTCGACCATCGTCGCGCGACCCTCGACCGAAGCCGAGATATCGAGAAACACCAGCTCGTCGGCGCCTTCGCGGTCGTAGATCTCGGCCAGCTCGACCGGATCCCCCGCATCGCGCAGGTTAACGAAATTGACGCCCTTGACGACCCGCCCGTCCTTGACGTCGAGGCAGGGAATGACGCGTTTTGCCAACATAAGCTTGCCTCCAGTCCGCAAAGCACCCGCCTTAGACGTGTCGTCCGGCGAACGCTCTGCGTTTGCGATACGCTGCGGTGATGCAGCTAATGCGTTTTGTCAGCCGCGTCGGACGCGGCTCAAGCTGCGGCTTGGCGGCGCCTGTCCGGCGCATCCAAGCCGCTATCCGCTTATTTGTAAGCCGCGACTGCCTCGGCCAGCGAGATGCTGCCCGTATAAAGCGCTTTGCCGACGATTGCGCCGCCTACGCCGTCCGCCGCATGCTTCGATAGGTTCGCCAGATCCTCCGGCTTGCTGACGCCGCCCGACGCGATGACCGTGCGGCCCGATATTTGCGCCAGGCGCACGATCGCTTCGACGTTCGGTCCGCCCATCATGCCGTCGCGGGAGATGTCGGTGAAGATGAACGTCTCCGCGCCCTCGGCCGCCAGTTCCTTGGCCAGATCTTCCGCGCGCACCTGCGACGTCTCGAGCCAGCCGCGCGTAGCTACGAAGCCGTCGCGGGCGTCGATGCCGATCGCCACTTTGCCGCCATGCTTCGCCAGCACCTTCGATACGAAGGCGCGGTCTTCGATCGCAGCCGTCCCCAGAATGACGCGCGATACGCCGAGCGACAGCAGCCGCTCCACGTCCGCTTCGGTCCGGAGGCCGCCACCCACTTGCACGGGCACCTGCACGGAACGAGCAATCCGGCCGATCAGCTCGTCATTGACCGGGTGGCCGGCTTTGGCGCCGTCCAGATCGACGAGATGCACCCATTCGCCGCCCTGCGTTTCCCAATCCTTGGCCGCGGACACCGGATCGTCGTTGTACACCGTCTCGCGGTTATAGTCGCCCTGCACCAGACGGACGGCTTTGCCGCCGCGGATGTCGATGGCCGGGTAGATGATGAAATTGGACAAAGGTATGACCTCCAACTTGTTGACATTCCTCGAGCCTGCAGCCTGCTGCAAATACGATCATCGCGATCGGCCGCTGCAACCTCGATTTTTGCTCTTGCAGCACGCAGCTTCGCATGGAGATCCGCTGTAACGTCACCTTTTGCGGTCACAGCATATGCTCCTTCACGATCGGCCGCTGCAACCGAGATTTTTGCTCTTGCAGCACGCTACTTCGCATGGTGAACTGCTGTAACGCCACTTTTTGCAGTTACAGCATACGTTCTTTCACGATCGGCCGCTGCAACCGCACTTTTTGCTCTTGCAGCACGCTACTCTGCATGGTGAGGCGCTGTAACGTCACTTTTTTCGGTTACAGCATACGTTCCTTCATCCTTCACGATCAGCCGCTGTAACCGCAATTTTTGCTCTTGCAGCACGCAACTTCGCATGGAGATCCGCTGTAACCTCACTTCCGGCGGTTACAGCACGCTTACTCAGCTGCAGCCCCGCTTTTCTCGCTTACAGCGCATATCGCCGCAACCCGCACTGCCGTAACCGCGCAAACCGCGCTTACGGCATCGCGCGCAAGCCGCAGCGCCCTTAACCCTTCGCGCTCTTCGCGCCTTCCGCGATCTCCACGAACCTGCGCAGCAGCGCAACGCCGAGATCTCCGCTTTTCTCGGGATGGAACTGCATGCCGCTCACATTGTCCCGCCCGACGATCGCCGTCACCGGCTGATGATAATCCGCCGTCGCCAGCAGATCCTCCCGCCGCTCCGGCAGCGCATGGAACGAGTGTACGAAATACACATATCCTGGCGCGAGCCCTTCGAACAGCGGATGCGACGGCTGCTCGAAGTTCAGCTCGTTCCACCCCATATGCGGGATCTTGTAGTCGCCACGGAACCGTACGACCCGGCCCGGCAGCAGGCCGAGACCCTCGTGCGTGCCGTGTTCCTCGCTCTCCGCGAACAGCAGCTGCATGCCTAGGCAGATGCCCAGCAGCGGCTGTCCCGCAGCCGCCGACTCGCGGACGACCGCGTCCAGTCCGGTCTCCCGCAGGTTGCGCATCGCGTCGCCGAAGGCGCCGACGCCCGGCAGGATGACGCCGTCCGCCGCGAGAATCTCCTCCCGCGAAGACGTGACCAGCGCCTCGCGCCCGAGACGCTCGACCGCCTTGCTCACGCTGTGCAAGTTGCCCATGCCGTAGTCGACGATCGCGATCATCTTACAGCACTCCCTTCGTCGACGGCACGCCCTTCACGCGCGGATCGATCTGCGTCGCTTCGTCCAGCGCGCGTCCCAGCGCCTTGAACACCGCCTCGATCATATGGTGCGTATTTTTGCCGTAGTGGACGATGACGTGCAGCGTGATGCGAGACTCGAGCGCCAGCTTCCACAGAAATTCATGCACGAGCTCCGTGCTGAAGCTGCCCACCGTCTGCGAAGGATACTCCGCGCGATACTCGAAGTGCGGACGGTTGCTCACGTCCACGATAACCTGCGCAAGCGCCTCGTCCATCGGCACGAACACGCTGGCGTAACGCTTGATGCCGGCTTTGTCGCCGAGCGCTTCCCGCAGCGTCTGCCCCAGGCAGATGCCGATGTCTTCAACCGTGTGATGATCGTCGATGTCGACGTCTCCGCGCGCCTCGACCTTCAGGTCGAACTGGCCGTGCTTGGCGAACAGATCGAGCATATGGTTAAGAAAAGGAACGTCCGTCTCCAGGTTCACGTCGCCCGTGCCGTCCACGCCGAATGCCAGCTTGATATCCGTTTCGTTCGTCTTGCGCGCGACCTCGGCGCTTCTAGCCCCGGCCTCGATGTTGTTATCTTGTGCCATTTATTGATCTCCGCCTTCCTTGAAGCGAATTTCTACCGCTCTCGCATGTGCTTCCAAGCCTTCGTGCCGCGCCAGCGAGGCGATGCCGGCCGCATCCCGGCGCAGCGCCTCGCGGCTGTACCGGATCAGGCTCGATTTCTTGACGAAATCGTCCACGTTCAGCGGCGAGGAAAATCTGGCCGTGCCGTTCGTGGGCAGAATGTGGTTCGGACCCGCGAAATAATCGCCGACCGGCTCCGAACTGTACGGCCCGAGGAAGATCGCGCCCGCGTTCTCGATGCGCCCGAGCAGCTCGAGCGGATCTTCGGTCATGATCTCCAGGTGCTCCGGCGCCAGCTTGTTCACGACGTCGATTCCCTCCGCGAGGTCGCTCACCGTCAGAATCGCGCCGTATTGCTCGAGCGACCGCTCGGCGATCTCGCGCCGCGGCAGCGTCGCCACCTGCCGCGCGAGCTCCGCCTCGACCTCGCGCGCGAGCCGCTCCGACGGCGTCACGAGCATCGCCGACGCCATCTCGTCGTGCTCTGCCTGCGACAGCATGTCTGCGGCGACGAAGCGCGCATCCGCGCTGTCGTCCGCCAGCACGACGATCTCGCTCGGCCCGGCGATGCTGTCGATGTCGACGGCGCCGAAAACGGCGCGTTTGGCCAGCGCCACGTAGATGTTGCCTGGGCCGCAGATCTTGTCCACGGCCGGAATGCTCTCCGTGCCGTACGCCAGCGCCGCAACGGCCTGAGCGCCTCCGATCCGGTACATCTCGGTGACGCCGGCTTCGGCGGCCGCGACGAGAATGTACGGGTCGATGCCCTCGCGCCCGCCCGTTGCGGGCGGCGTAACCATCGCGATCTGCGGCACGCCCGCGACCTTGGCGGGCAGCACGTTCATGAGCACCGACGACGGGTAGGCTGCCTTGCCCCCGGGCACGTACAAGCCTACGCGAGCGAGCGGCCGCAGCGACATCCCGAGCATCGTGCCGTCCGGCTGCACGTCGATCCACGATTGACGCTTCTGCTTCTCGTGGAACGCCGTAACGTTCGCCGCCGCCCGGCGCAGCGCATCCAGAAATTCAGGCTCGACGCGCTCGTAAGCGGATTGAATCTCCGCTTCCGTCACGCGCAATTGCGACGGATCCAGCCGTACGCGGTCAAACGCCTCGGTGTACCGCAGCAGCGCGGCATCCCCTTCGGAACGGACCGCCGACACGATCTCGGCGACCGCCGCATTTTGCTCCGGCGAGCCGTAATCGCTCTCCCGCTCCAGCTTGTAGCCGCTCGCAGGTCCTTTGTACATGCGCTCTCCCCCTGCCGTTTCTTAATTGCCTATTCCTGCCCCAGGCCAAAACCAGGGCCAAAGCCAGGGCCAAAGCCAGAGCTAAAGCCAAAGTCAAACCAATGCCGAGCTCTAGGCCTTCGCCGCCAGCGTGTCGGACAGTCTGTCGCACAGCGACTGGATGGCCGCGTTCTGCAGCCTGTAGCTGACGCGGTTCGCGATCAGCCGGCTCGTCACCTGGAACAGCGTCTCCATCTCGACCAGCCCGTTCTCCTCGAGCGTCTTGCCCGTTTCGACCATGTCCACGATCCGATCCGCCAGGCCGATGAGCGGCGCCAGCTCGATCGAGCCGTTCAGCTTGATGACCTCGACCTGCTGGCCGCGCTCGCGGAAGTACTGGGACGCCACCCGCGGATACTTCGTCGCCACCCGCGGATGAATGACCGGCTCCCAGTCCGGCAGCCCGATGACCGACATCCGGCACCTGGCGATGCCCAGATCGAGCAGCTCGTAGACGTCCTTGTTCTCCTCCATCAGCACGTCCTTGCCGACGATGCCGATATCCGCAACGCCGTATTGGACGTAAGTCGGCACGTCGACGGGCTTGGCCATGATGAACTCCATATTGGCTTCCGGCACCGGAATGATGAGCCGGCGCGAGTCGTCGAAGTCCTCCGGAATCGGGAGTCCCGCTTGCCGGAACAGCTTGCTCGCCTGCTTGTAGATGCGCCCTTTGGGCATCGCGACCTTCAATACTGCGCTGCCGTCCGTCATTGCGGCTCCCCTCCCTTCTCGTCGAACGTGAACACTTGATCGTAAACGGTGCCTTTATACTCGTAGCGTCCCGATGGCGCCGACGCAAGCGCGTCGCCCGCTCCCGATCCGCCGGCCGCGCTCCGGTCCTCGCCGGTCTGCGCGATGCCCTCGGTCACGACCGCCAGCCCCTCCGCCCGCAAACCGGCAGCCTTCTCCAGCGCTTCGCTTCTGCGTGCCGGCGCGTAGCGGATCAGCGCGCGTCTGGGCTCTTCCTGGCCGACTTCGGCGACCTCGAGCATGCGCGTCGTCTTGAGCGCGAATCCCGTCGCCGGCGCCGGCCTGCCGAATTGCGCCAGCAGATTGTCGTAACGTCCGCCGCTGCAGACCGGGAAGCCGAGCTGAGACGCATAGCCCTCGAACGTCATGCCCGTATAATAGGAAATGTCGCCGATCATCGTCAGGTCGATCAGGACATGGTCCTGCACGCCGTATGCGCCGAGTACGTCCCACATTTCGCACAGATGGCGGATCGCCTCCCGCGCGCCGTCGCTCACGCGAAGCTCCAATGCCCGCTCGCAAATCTCCTGTCCGCCGCGCAGCCGGAGCAGACCCTCAAGCTCGCGATGCACGGATTCCTCGAGCCGCAGCTCCCCAAGCGCCGTCCGGTAGCCGACATAATCGCGCTGCAGCAGGCATTCCTTCAGCTTCTCCTGCGCTTCCGCGCGTCCAGGCAGCGTATCGCCGAACAGGCCGTTCAGGAAGCCGACGTGGCCGACCGCGATCTTGAACGACGGCACGCCAGCCGCCTTGAGCGAGGCGATAGCCAGCGCGATCACTTCCGCGTCGGCCTCCGGGGAGGGATCTCCGATCAGTTCGACGCCGGTCTGGAAAAACTCCGCTTCGCGGCCGGCTTCCTCCTCGAAGGCGCGAAAAACGTTGGCATGGTAGCTGAGCCGCAGCGGAAACGGATGATCCTTAAGCAGCGACGAGGCGACGCGCGCGATCGGCGCCGTAACGTCGGAGCGGAGCACGATCGTCGTTCCCCGCTGATTGAGCAGCTTGAACAGCTTCTGATCCGAGGTCGCGCTCGCCACGCCTACCGTATCGTAGTATTCGATCGTAGGGGTCAGAATCTGCTCGTAGCCCCAGCCTCGCATGCACGCCAATACCTCATGCTCGATACGCCGCAGCTTGGCAACCGCATGGGGCAGATAGTCCTTGACGCCGATCGGCTTTTCAAAGCCTTTGGGTTTGGACACGACAAAAACACCTCGCTATAGTAAGGCGGCCGAAGCCGCTTTTTTACTTCACTTCGATTCAATACTTTAATTCAATACTTTAATTCAATACTTTAATTCAATACTTTAATTCAATACTCTAATTCGATACGCCAACCCCAAATACTTCAATACGTTAAAGCGATACCATGTTACCATACTGCCAAAGTAAAGATTTAAGTCTCACTTTATCACGAACCCCTGCAAGCGTCAAGCTGAGGCAGCTTCGGCCTGTATCCTGCAAGCGACAGCAAAAAGAACCGCCGGCCGGCCTGCTCGCCAACCCCGGTTCCTGCCAATCTAGCTCGTCCGGCCTGTCCCTGCCACGCGTTCTTCACTGGCTTGCCTCTCCTGCGCGCCGTTCCCGCTCAGCTTGCCCATCCCCCGAAGATTCGCCAACTCTCCCGAGCTCGCGCAGCGGATTGCCGCCGACTCTGGCGTGAGCGGGCACGTCCCGGTGCACGACCGATCCGGCCGCGACGACGGCGTGGTCTCCGATCGTCACGCCGGGCAGGATCGTCACGTTGGCTCCGATCATCACATGCGAGCCGATAACGATATCGCCGAGCCTGTACTCTTTAATGAGGTATTCGTGCGTCAGCAGCGTGGAGTTGTAGCCGACGATGCAGTTGTCGCCGATCGTAATCCGTTCAGGGAAGAAGACGTCTACCATCACCATCAGCGCAAACGACGTCTCCTTGCCTACCTTCATGCCCAGCACGCGGCGGTAGATCCAGTTCTTCACCGAGAGCTCGGGACAGTATCGAGCGATCTGGATAAAGACAAAGTTCCTGACCGCCTTAAGCCTGGATACCGTACGATACACCTGCCATAAAGCGTTCGGGCCTTCGACCGGGTACCGCTCGACTTTCCGCAAGGCTTATCCCTCCAACCCGCTTAGCGGCAGCAGTTCGCGCATATCGTGAATGATGCGGTGCGCGCCTGCCTCCCGAAGCGGCGCTTCGCCCTTGAGCGACCAGGAGACGCCGACGGCGTAAGCGCCGGCGGCCAGCGCCGACCCCATATCGACCGTGCTGTCGCCGACCATGATCGCATGCTCCGGCCCGACGCCAAGCGCCCGCAACGCCGTTTGGACCGGCTCCGGATGCGGCTTGGCATGCTCGACGTCGTCCAGCGTCACGATCGTATCCATGTATTCGTACAGCCCCAGCAGCTTGAGCGCCCGCTCCGTCGTCATTCGCATTTTCGTCGTGACGATACCCAGCTTGAGCCCGCCCTGCTTCAATAAAGGAACGACCTCCAGCACGCCGGGGAACAGCGACACCATGTCGTCGTGATGCTTGATGTTGTACTCGCGGTATCCTGCGATCAGATCTTCGACCTGCTCGCGCCCCGAGAACTGCTGCAGCTGCGAGAGCAGCGTCTGCCCCATGATCGGAATAATATGCTCGCGGCCGAATTCGGGCGGAACGATCCCTTGCAGGCAATACAGAAAAGATTGGATGATCAGTTCGTTCGTGTCGACGATCGTGCCGTCGAGGTCGAACAGCACCGCGTCAATCCGGGTCCCGGTCTTGCCTTCTGTCTGATTGTGACTCATCTGCAGGCTTCCTCTCTTCTTCCGTATCGGCCGGATCCGCATCCGGCGCGGTCTCTTCGACCGGCCGGCCGGCAGCCGCAGGCGCTTCGGCGGGGGACGCGTCCGCTTCGACCGCCTTGTTTGTCACGAGCGGGTCCAAATATCGCGTTCTGTCCGGGTTCATCGCCCGGCGCACGATAATGGCCGCGATGCTGGCGACGACGAGGAGCACCGCGAGCAGCTGCGAGCTGCGAATGTTGCCGTAAGCCGGATCGAGGTAACCTTGATCTCCGAATATCCACTTCATCGGCGTCCACAGACCGTCGATCAGCGAAGCGAGCCAGTCCGGTCCCTTGAAGGCCAGGCTGTCCGTGCGCAGCGCCTCGATAAAGAAGCGGCCGATCGAATACCAGATTAAATAGGAGAAAAACATCTCTCCTACGCGCATGAACTTCTGACGGCGCAAAATGAACAGAATGACGAGACCGACCAGGCTCCACAGCGACTCGTAAAGGAAGGTCGGGTGGTGGTAGGCGCCGGCTCCGTTCGCGTCGATGACGTACATCTGCCTGACGATAAAAGCCGGCAGGTGAAGCTCGTTGCTCAGATATGTACCCGTGACTTCTCCGCCGTAGGCTTCCTGGTTGACGAAGTTGCCCCAGCGTCCGATCATCTGACCCGCCAGCAGCGACGGCACGCAGATATCGACGATGCGCATGAACGTATAACCCTTGCTGCGGAAGTAGAAAAATCCGCAGACGAAGGCGCCGATCAGCGCGCCGTAAATGGCGATGCCCCCGTTCCAGATCTGGATGATCTCGCCCGGGTGCTTGCTGTAGTAATCCCATTTGAACAGCACGTAGTACAACCTGGCGCCGACGATAGCCGAAGGCACGCCGTACAGCATCAGGTCCAGGAAGAAGTCGGCCGACAAGCCGAAGCGCTTGCCCTCCCAGATGGCGAGCAGCAGCCCTACGAGGGCTCCCGTGCCGAGGATAAGCCCGTACCAATGTACGGGGATCGGGCCGAGATTAAACGCAATCGATTCGAGCCGCATGGGCAGCAACATGAGTATCCTCCGTCTCTAACGCAATCGACCGAGAGGCCGCGAGCGCGGTTTATTCGTTGTCTTCGTCTGCGATCGCTTCGGTGAGCTTGTTGGTGAACTGCAGGGCAGCGTTGTAGCCCATCCGCTTGAGACGGAAGTTCATGGCCGCCACCTCCAAGATGACCGCCAGGTTGCGTCCGGGACGAACGGGAACCGTCACGAGCGGCACGTCGGTGTCGATGATTCGCGTTGTCTCTTCGTCCAATCCAAGCCGGTCGTATTGCTTGTCCTGCTGCCAGTTCTCAAGCTTGATGACGAGTCCGATCTGCTTGGTGTTGCGCACGGCGCCCGCCCCGAACAGCGTCATGACGTTCAGAATTCCGAGTCCCCGGATCTCGAGGAGGTGCTGGATCAATTCCGGCGCGTTGCCGTACAGAAAGTTGTCCGCGGTCTGACTGATCTCTACGGCGTCGTCCGCGATGAGCCGATGGCCGCGTTTCACGAGCTCAAGCGCCGTCTCGCTCTTGCCGATGCCGCTGCCGCCGGTGATGAGCATGCCCACTCCGTAGACGTCCACGAGAACGCCATGAATCGTGGTCGTAGGCGCCAGCTTCTTTTCCAAAAAATTGGTGATGCGGCTCAGCAGCGTCGTCGTCGCGGTCGTGGAACGCAGTACAGGAAAGTGGCGCTCCTCCGCCACCTGGATCAGCTCTTCGGGGGCATCGAGCCCGCGCGTAATGATAATGCACGGCGTCTCCTCCGCGCAGATCTGCCGCATCCGCTCCAGGCGTTCGTCGGAGGTCAGCTTTTCGAGAAAAGCCAGCTCCGTCTTGCCCAGAATCTGAGTCCGCTCCGCCGGGTAATAATCGTAATATCCGGCCATCTCCAGGCCCGGCCGGTTCAAGTCGTCCGTCACGATCGTGCGCCGCATGCCTTCCGAGCCGGCGACGACCTCGAGTTGAAATTGCTGCACGAGCTCGGATACCTTTACTTTTTTAGCCATCGTACAGCTCCCTTCAACGCTCTGTTCATCTTCATCATCGTATCGAAAAAAGACTCGGAAATCAATGTAAACCGCGTCTTTTCAGGCAATCCGGGGTACGGCGCTTCCCCAGCCGCAAGGCTCTGCGCGCAAAAGCCAGCGCTCTCGATGAGAGGCTGGCTCGGCTTTTGAAGCTTATTCGGATCGGTCGTCGCCCAATCCCCTTCGGCATGGCTCAAACTTGCCGGTACCGCTCGGTGAACGTTTCAAAGAAAGGCGTCGTATCCCTCTCCGCCATCGTCGTCTCCGCCCCCTTGGACCAGCCGATTTCCCTTCTCCAGCTGCCCAGCGCACCAGACGCGGATAATACGGCCTCGTCAACGTCCGCGCGGGACTCGGCCTGGGGCGCCACGTACAGCGCATCCGCCGGACAATACGCTTCGCACATGAAGCAGGTCTGGCAATCCTCAAGACGGGCGATGACGGGAAGCTTCGCGGCTTCGTCCATGTCGAAGACGTTCGTCGGACAAGCCTTCACGCACAGCTTGCAGCCGATGCAGCGCTCCGCGCTGACGAGCTCGATCATGACGCTTCTCCCTTCGCTTGCGCGTGCGCCCGTTCGAGCTCGCCCGCGTGCGGCACCCGCTCCGTCCCGACCTTAATCTCGTCGATGCCCGAGAGGACCAGGCGATGCGTCTGCCCCGGATCGAGCGCCGGATATTCGGCGAGCGCCGCGAGCCCGCGCGTTTCCTTGCGCGCGAGCGCGGCGGTGTACATCCAGCGGGCAACCGCCAGCATGCCGGCCGCCTCCCGCGCGCGCACGCGCCCCTGCACCGTGCCAAGCACGCTGCCGCGCAGCATCTCGTGCAGCGCGTCGAGCCGGCCCAGCGCACCGGCGATGCCCGACTCGCTGCGGTAGAAATTGATGTTCAGCGGCAGAACGTCCCGCTGAATGTCCGCGACCAGCGCCTGCGCATCGATCGGCGCGTCCGTCTCCTGCCCGGCCTCGAGGCCGTGACGTCCGACCGGCCGCAGCGTCCGGCTATCGGGACTGCCGCTTTTCCCCGCCGTCTGCGCGTAACGGGCTGCGCCGCGTCCCGACCAGCAGCCGCTGCAGATCGCCCATGACGCGTTATATGCGCCGCCGCCGCTGGCCGCGCCCATCACGCGTTCGCGCGATGCCGCATCGCCGGCCGCGTACAAGCCCGCCACCGTCGTCCGGCAATCCTCCCCCGCCAGTCTCAATCCGCCCGTGCCCCGCATCGTGCCTTCGTAGCGGAGCGTCAGCGGAAATTTATCCTTGAACGGGTCGATGCCCGCCCGCTCGAGCGGCATGAAGAAGATCGGATGCGCCTGACGCAAGAACCTTCGCTTCTCTTCGGTATCCGCCAGATCGATGGAAGCATAGACCGGTCCTTCCAGCAGCAGCTTGTGCAGGCTGCCGAAGGTGCGGTCTCCCGCGTGAAGCGGCCTCCCGGCCGCATCGTACAGCGTCGACCACGCCAGCATGCGGCCCCGGGTCACGCTGCCGTCCGCGTAGCTGGGCGCATACTGCCGGCTGAACTCCATGCCGGACAGCTCCGCGCCGGCTTCCGCAGACATCAGCAGCCCTTCCCCGGTGAGCACGTTGCAGCCAAGGCCCTTGCTCAAAAAGGTACATCCCCCGGTCGCGACGACGACCGCATGCGCGCGGACCTCCCAGGAACGTCCGGTCAGCCGGTCGATGCCTCTGGCGCCGCCGATGCCGTGCTCGTCCGCCAGCAGCTCCAGCGCGGGCGACTGATCCAGGATCCGGACGCCCGCCTTGCGTACGGCGCGGCGCATCAGCTTCATATACTCCGGTCCGTGCAGATGCGTGCGCAGCGTCGCGCCGTTCTCGTCCTTGCGGAACGGATATCCCCAATCCTCGAGCAGCTTCAGCCGGATCTCCACCTCGTCGAGCACGCGGTGAATCCAGGCGTTCTCGGACAGATAGCCGCCGGCTTTGAGCCTCGCCTGCACCGCGCGTTCGCGCAGCTCCGCGACCGGCGGGATCACGAGCAGCGTCGTGCCCCCGGGAGCCGTGGCGCCGCTCGTGCCGACGTAGCCTTTGTCGGCCAGCACGACGCTTGCGCCTTCCGCAGCCGCGCTCCAGGCAGCCCAAGCGCCGGCGGGTCCGCCGCCAAGCACCAGCACGTCGGCCGTCAGCGTTGTTCCCTGTTCAATCGCCATGCCATCCCCCTTTCTCGCACCCGTAGACGAATTGTCCGGAGCCCGCTTTTTTTAAAGATTCAATCGGTTTCGCATAAAGGCGATCGTAACGGCCAGCGCTTCCTCCAGCTCGGGCGTCGTGCCTGCATAAGGGTGCACCGCATTAAACGTGTGATCCGCCCGCTCGATATCGTGGAACTGAGCATGCGGCGCGTTTTGTTTGAATATCCGGTTCTGCGCGAGCAGCGACTCGCGGTCCGCGCCGCCCTGTACGACGAGAACCTCAGCCCGCACCTCCTTCAATCGCTCTTCAATCGCATAACGTTGCGCATGCCGCGCCTGGTCGTCGTCGAGCGCCGCCTCGAGAAGGGTGCGGCCTCCTTCTCCGCCGCCGCGCGCGGGCGACGAGCCGCCGTTCCAGACGACCAGCGCCCGAACGCCATCCTGTTCCGCCGCATGCACGATCCCGCTGCCGCCCGCTCGGCTATGACCGATCAATCCCAGTCTAGACGCATCGGCTTGCTCGGAGAGCGGCAGCTCGCCCGCCCGCAGCGCGTTCGCCACGATCGCGAGCTCCTCCAGCTCGCGCGACAGCGTGCTCGCCTCCGCGATCAGCGCCTCGCTCTCTCCCTCTTCCCGCGCAGGGACGCGGGCGTAATCGAAGCTCACCGTATAGAAGCCTTCGGCCGCGAGCCGGTCCGTCGTCTCCGGCCAGAACGCCCAATCCTTGTGCCCTCTGAAGCCGTGGCTCACGAGAACGGCGGGTCTGCTTGCGCCCCCGCCGGCCGTCTTCACTTCGCCGCGGATGTACAAGCCGTTATCCAGCGGCAGCCGGAAAGCTGCGGTCGTGATCGTCTGCTCGCTCACTCGCGTTCCCCCCATCATCGTTTATTCGGCCTTCAGCACCCAATCGCCGATGTCGAAGTCCTTTTTCGCGATCTTCTCCTCGACCAGGAAGTTCTTCGTTCCCTCGATCAGCGCAAGCCCGTCATCCGTGAAGGCCGTGTCCTTGATATCCTCGATCGGACTCAGCTTCTTCACGTTCTCGACCGTCGTCTTCTGGATGCCCGCGATATATTCGTAGTACTCGTCCGGATGCTGCTTCAAGTCGGCCAGCGCCTTCTCGCGCGCAGCGTTCCATACTTTCGGGAAATCCGGGAACTTCTCGAGAAATGCCTCCGAGACGACCGTCGCGCTCGTGCCGAGCAGCTCGGGATGATCCGACGAGACGTCCAGCTGCGGATAGCCGTTCGCCAGCGAAGTCAGGGCGTTAACGCCCGTATTGGTCATCGCGTCCACGCTGCCGCCCGCCAACGCGGCTTGCGCGTCGGGAATCAGCATGTGCACGAGCTTATAGTCGGTGACGCCCGCATCCTTAAGCAGCCCCACGACATAGCGGTGCATGAAGGACCCCTTCTGAATGGCGATCGTCTTGCCCTTCAGATCCTGCAGCGTCTTGGGACCGTCTTTCTTGGCAATAAGATAGCCGATCGTACGGGTACCCGGCTGCGTGATGAGACGCGTCTTCGCGCCGCCCGCCCGCGCGATGATCGCCGGCGTGTCGCCGAGACTGCCGAAGTCAAGCCGCCCGCTGATCAGCGATTCCGTCTGGTCCGGTCCGTTGGGGAAGCCCGCGAGCTTCACTTCCTTCACGCCGTATTTCTTCAGCTCTTCTTGAATGATGCCTTTGTAAAAGCCCCATCCTTCCGCGCCCGTCGTCTGGTTCTGGTCGTTCAGGCCGATGTAGCCGTAATTGATGACTTCCGGCACATGGCGTTCCGGCTCCGCGCTTGCGGTCGAAGCGGCCTGCGACGATGCGGCCGCAGTAGACGCAGCTGCCGTGGAAGCGGCTGCCGTCGAAGACGGCGACGACGCGGCCGCCGAAGAAGAAGCGGCTCCTTCTTCGTTCTTGTTCCCGCAGCCTTGCAGCGCCAGCATGAGCGCCACGATCGCCGCCAACAGCAAGAGCGACCACCGGCTCCGGCTGCCCCCCTTGATCCATCTTTGTCTCTGTTTCATCTCCGATTGCTCCTCCCTAGAATCCCGATCTCCTTGACAACTGGTACATGAATTGATGCTTCGCGACCGGGACGCGTCCTTTGCCCCAACCGACTTTTTCCCGATAGCCGCCAAGCAGGCCCTGACGCTCGATTTCCTCCTCGGTCACGCCCATCACGCCTTCCGAATCCGGCGACACATAGAGAGCGTCGACCGGGCAGTACAGCTCGCACATGAAGCAAGTCTGGCAATCGTCCTGCCTCGCGATGACGGGGATCCCGTCCTCGCCGCGATCGAACACGTTCGTCGGGCAGACGGAGACGCACTGGTTGCACGATACGCAGCGGGATTCGCTGACGACTTCGATCATACCGACACACGCTCCTTCGCCACTTCTTCTTTCCTGACCCATACCCGGTCGAGTCCGCCGCTGACGAGGCGATGATGCTGGCCGGCGTCGCCCGTCGGGAAATCCTCGCGCTTGTGCATGCCGCGCGTCTCCGTGCGGGCGAGCGCCGAGTGGTACATCCATCTGGCCGTCGCCGTCATCGCGGCGGCCTCGCGCGCCTTCACGCCTTCGGCGGTCCGGCCGATCCCCGCTTCGCGCTGGCGCTGCCACAGATCGTCGAGCCTTACGAGCGAGTCGCCGAGTCCCCTCTCCGTGCGGAACAAATTGCGGTCGTAAGGCTTTACCTCGTCCTGCACGGCGCGCACGTATTCTTCCGTACGCGCAGCTGCGCCCGCCTCCTGGCGGTCTCTCAGCGAATGCGAGGAGAGCCCTCTCAGATTCCGCGATCCCGCGGTATCGCCAAGCTTCAGCGCATACGCTGCCGCGCCTTCGCCGGCAAACGAGCCCGAAGACATCGCCCAAGCTGCGTTATGGCTGCCGCCGCCTGTGAAGCCGCCGCAGATCAGCTCGCGCGTCGCCGCGTCTCCGGCTGCGTAGAGACCGGGTGCGCTTGTGGCGCACGTCTCGTCGATGACGCGGATGCCGCCCGTGCCGCGAACCGTACCTTCCAGCCGGAGCGTGACCGGGAACAGATCCTTGAACGGATCGATGCCCCTGCGGTCGAACGGCAGGAAGAAGTTCGTCTGCGCGACGCGCAGCAGCGGCTTCAAGTCCTCCGGCGCCTGATCGAGCTTCGCGTACACTTGCTTGCCTTGCATCAGATTGCGGGCGATGACCGAACGGCCCCTTTTCGAGCCTGCGCCCTCGACGACCGTTCCATCCTCATAGTAGAAGCTCGCATAGCTGTAATACGCGGTCTTCGTGACCGAAGAGAACGTCGGGCAGATCGCATAGGCGTTCGAAAACTCCATTCCCGACAGGTCCGCTCCCGCCTCGGTAGCGAACAGATAGCCGTCTCCCGTGAGCACGTTGCAGCCGAGCGCGCGGCTCAGGAAGGCGCACCCGCCTGTGGCTATCACTACGGCACCCGCCCGTATTTCCCATGTCTCGCCGGTCTGCGTGTTCACGCCGGCAGCGCCTCCCACGCCGTGCTCGTCCGCGAGCAGCTCCAGCACAGGGCTGTGGTCCAGAATTTTGACGCCTGCGCGCTGCACGAGCTTTCTCATGAGCCGCATGTACTCCGGTCCTTGCAAGCTTCGCTTGTGCGGATTGCCATTTTCGTCGACGGGGAAAGGATAACCGAGATTGCCCAGCTTGTTCATGTTGTCGTACGTGCGGTCGAGCACGCGGTCCATCCAGCTGTGCTCCGCCAGCTGTCCGCCCATTGCGTAGCGGCTGGCCTTCGCCTCTTCCCGCTTCTCCCGGTCGGGCTCGACGTACCAGACGCCTGTGCCCGACGGCGCGGTGGCGCCGCTCGAGCCGCAGTAACCCTTGTCGACCAGCGTCACCTTCGCGCCCTTCGAAGCCGCCGATATAGCCGCCCAGGTTCCCGCAGGTCCGCCGCCGATTACCAGTACGTCCGTGATCCGTTCGACCGAAGCCCTTGCAGCTGTGCTCGTCATAATTGTTCCTCCTCAGAATGGTTGATGTTTATCCAATCGACGATGCCCGACCCTTCCTTACTGTCCCTCGAACGCTTAGCCCTTGTAACCGTCCTGCCATCTCAGCGTCCGTCGCTCGACCGCTTTGACGGCCGAGTCCAGCAGCTTGCCCACGATCGCGAAGATCAGAATGCCGACGAAAATGACTTCCGGTTGGCCGTTTTGCTTGGCCTCGTTGATCAAAAATCCGATCCCCGAAGTCGAGCCGATCAGCTCCGCCACCACCAGCCCGATCCAGGAGACGGCGAGCGAGGTACGCAAGCCCAACAGAATTTGCGGCGACGCCGCGGGCAAGATTAGTCTTGAGATTCGTTTAAACCGGCTGAAGCTGAGCGTCCGCGACACCTCGAACAGCTTGTTGTCCACTTGGCGAATGCCCAGAAAGGTGTTGACGTACAGCGGGAAAAACGAACCGGCGGCGATAATGACCACTTTGGAGATCTCTCCGAATCCGAACCACAATATGATGAGCGGCGCGATCGCGAGATGCGGCACGAGGCGCAGCACCTGCGCGCTGGGATCGAGGAGGTATTCGGCCCGCCGGAACAAGCCCGTCAATATGCCAAGCCCCAGACCCAGTCCGCCTCCGAACAAAAATCCGATCCCCGCCCGGCGTATGCTGTCTCCCATGTGGTGGACCAAGCTGCCGCTTGCCGCCAAGTCCGCGAATGCGGCCGCGATCGCCGCCGGCGTCGGCAGAAATTCCGAGGAGATCCAGCCCAGGCTGCCGGCCAGCTGCCAGACCGCGATCGCCGCGACCGGCAAGAGCCACCCGGTTGCGACATCCGCCAGCGCCGCGCGTATTTTACCGGCTGCGCCTCGAACCCGCTTCTCCCTTGCTTTTCCGGCCGGTGCGATCCATGCTTCGACTCTTTCGCTCATCTCTCACGCCTCCTTTATCCGCTATAGGTGTCTTTCCAACGCACGATTCTGCGCTCCAGCAGCCGCACGGCCGTGTCCGATACGAGCCCGGCGACCGCGAATACGAAGATGCCGACGAATACGACGGGCGTATCCGCGAATTGACGTGCATCCGATATCATGTAGCCGATGCCCGATGTCGAGGCGATCAGTTCGGCTACGACCAGCCCCAGCCACGCCAATCCCAACGACAGCCTTACGCCGAGCAAAATATTCGGTATCGCAGCGGGGATGACAAGCCGCACGATTTGTTGCACCCGGTTGAAACCGAGGACGCGGCTGACTTCAAACAGCTTGTTGTCCACCTGCCGAATGCCGAGAAACGAATTGATATAGATCGGGAAAAAGGCGGCCTTGGCGATCAACAGCACCTTCGACTCCTCTCCGATTCCGAACCAGAGAATAAACAGCGGCACGACGGCGAGGCTCGGAACCATCCGAATCATCTGGATGGTCGGATCCAGCAGCTTTTCCGATCTTCGGAACAGACCGACCAGAACGCCGAACGCCAGCCCCAGCCCTCCGCCCAAGAGAAATCCGGATAACGCCCGAATCGCGCTGATTCGGAAGTTCGCCCACAAATCGCCCGATGCCGCCAGATCGGCGAACGAACCGGCTATGACCGTCGGCGCGGGAAACATGAGCTCCGATAGATATCCCCACTCGGCCAGCACTTGCCATAATGCGATGACGGCCACCGGCAGCAGTAGACCAAGGCCGGTCTGTACCCAGCGCCCCGGTGCTCCTGCTTCTCGAGAATCCGCTATACGACTGTTCATCAACGCTCCCTCCCTGCCCCGTTCAGCTGTATTGCTGGTTGCCTGTGTTGCCCAGATTATAAACACTTTAATTCCTAGCTGTAAAATAGGAATTATCTATCGATGGGTTCATTGACAGGGCAAGTACCCGGGTGGTACGGTTAACTTATTATTCTTATCGACTTTGTATGTTATATTCACGCTGCGCATGGGGAGGCTTAAGTTATGGGTAATGTCTCGCTGGAGATTAAACATCTTAGCAAGCAATTCGTCGGCGCCAAGGGGACGGTGACGGCGCTCAGAAATGTTGATCTGGACGTGCGCGAAGGCGAGTTTATTACGGTCATCGGTCCGAGCGGCTGCGGCAAGAGCACCTTGCTCCGCATTGTTGCGGGACTCGATGCGCAGTATGCCGGGCATGTCTCCCTGAACGGTGCGCCCATTGTCAAACCAGGCATCGATAAAGGTTTTATTTTTCAGGAGCATCGTCTGTTTCCTTGGCTGACCGTGGAGAAGAATATCGCTTCCGATTTGTCTCTGAATGATAAAGAAGTGCGTCGAAAAGTGGACGAATTGATCGCGCTTGTACGGCTCAAGGGCTTTGAGAAAGCCTATCCGCGCGAGCTGTCCGGCGGGATGGCGCAGCGAGTTTCCATTGCGCGCGCCCTGCTCAGGCAGCCTCAAATTCTGCTGCTTGACGAGCCCTTCGGAGCGCTGGACGCCTTTACGCGTGCCCACATGCAAGAGGTGCTGCTTGAAGTCTGGCGCAACAACAAGACGACGATGATCTTCGTTACCCACGACATAGACGAAGCGATCTTCCTTGCCGACCGCGTCGTCATTTTGAAGCCCAGGCCCGGCGAGATCAGCGCGATCGTCCCCGTCGAGCTCTCCCATCCTCGTAAGAAGGCGAGCCCCGACTTCCAGGCGCTGCGCTTAAAAGTGCTTAGCCAATTCGAATCCGGCGAGGACTTCCAGTTCGCGGACGGCGCGGGAATCTAAAGGATAAACAAAAAGAAGCCTGGCAACCTAACCCTGAGGGGTTGGGAAGCCAGGCTTCTTGATGATGATCTATAATAGCCGCTAATTAAGCTTCAAGGATGTTGAGCTCGGTGTCCTTGTCGAAGATATGAATCTTGTTCATATCGATCGCCAGCTTGATGTTTTGACCTTCTTGCAGCTGGGAACGGCCGTCGACGCGAGCGATGACGTTGTCCTTGCCAAGCCCGTTCAGGTACAGGAACATCTCGTGACCGAGGTTTTCGGAAACTTCGATGCTTGCGCTGATGACGGAGTTCGGAGAAGCTTCGATGAAGACAGGCTCTTCGTGCAGATCTTCAGGACGAATGCCTACGATCATCTCGCGGCCGATGTAGCCCTTGTCACGAAGCAGTTGTGCCTTGCCGGCCGGAATAACGACATTGATGCCCGTTGCTTTGAAGCGAACGGCGCCGCCTTCTTCGGACAGTTGGCCCGTGATGAAGTTCATCGCCGGAGCGCCGATGAAGCCTGCTACGAACAGGTTGACCGGGTGGTTGTAGAGCTCATCCGGCGTAGCTGCTTGTTGAATAAAGCCGTCCTTCATAACGACGATACGGTCGCCCATCGTCATGGCTTCCGTCTGGTCATGGGTTACGTAGATGCAAGTCGTCTCAAGACGCTTCATCAGCTTGGAGATGTTCGCCCGCATCTGCGTACGCAGCTTGGCGTCAAGGTTCGACAGCGGTTCGTCCATCAGGAACACTTGCGGTTCACGAACGATTGCGCGGCCCAGGGCGACACGTTGGCGTTGACCGCCGGAAAGCGCCTTCGGCTTGCGGTCGAGCAAGTGCTCGATCTCGAGCGTGCGTGCAGCTTCGCGAACGCGACGGTCGATCTCGTCCTTGCGGAACTTGCGGAGCTTAAGGCCGAATGCCATGTTCTGATATACGTTCATGTGCGGGTACAGCGCGTAGGACTGGAATACCATCGCGATATCGCGGTCCTTCGGTGCAACGTCGTTCACGACGCGGTCGCCGATGTACAGCTTGCCTTCGGAGATTTCTTCGAGGCCTGCGATCATACGCAGCGTCGTCGATTTGCCGCAGCCGGACGGGCCGACCAGCACGAGGAATTCTTTGTCTGCAATGTCGAGATTAAAGTCGGTTACCGATGCTTTGTCGGAACCCGGATATTTTTTGTATACATGCTCTAAACGTACGCCTGCCATTGGAAGTTCCCCCTAACGCTTCGTTTAAGGTACGTTCTTATCTTACCTTAGACCGTGACGACTGACTATGCACAATCCGTACAAAAAATTCATTTCCTTTTCGTAACTTTGTACAATAGCATAAGCAGACGCACCAATATGGCATCGTTAAAGGAGCG
Source organism: Cohnella sp. GCM10012308 (assembly GCF_042649185.1). NCBI lineage: Bacteria > Bacillati > Bacillota > Bacilli > Caryophanales > Paenibacillaceae > Cohnella > Cohnella sp. GCM10012308. Next base: position 2,935 of record NZ_JBHRYU010000005.1, on the reverse strand, counting down.
GACGTCCAAGCCTGCTTCCTGCTTGAGCTTGTCCAGCCTGTAAAGGAGCGTATTGCGGTGAATGAACAAGCGCTTCGCCGTCTCGCTAACGTTGCAGTCCATGGCAAAAAAGGCATCCAGCGTCGACACCGTCTCCGGGTCCGTGAACAAGTCCTGACGGCCGGACATCTCATCCATAAACCTGGACCGCACAGGCTCCGGAATGCCGCTGAGAAGACGCTCCAGGTGAACCAGCCAAGGCATATGTACGTGCATGCCCATATGGAACTTGCGCCCCAGATTGATCGTCTCCCGCAGGGTCGCCACGGCGTATACCAAGCTCTCGGTCGGGATGATCGGCTCTCCGACCGCGACATGACAGTCGCCGCCCCACTCCTCGGTGATCATCTGATGAAGGCCGGTCGCCAAGGACACGAGGGCTTCCTTCGTCTCGCCGCGCTCGATCATATCGCCTTCGTTGGTCTCGACCTCTGCGAGCAGCCTGTCCGTCCCCAGTATAAGCCACTCTCTCTCCCGAAGCGGAATGAGCAGCATCTCGTCCGACAGATAAGAGCGGAATATCTTCTCCAATTCAACGTAAGAAGGCTCGCGGTGTTCAGCCTGCTCGCTCATCAGCAAAAAAGGAATCATCCCGTCGAACAGCCGGTGGTGAAGCTCGAACCGCTCGGGAATCTCCGCCCGCCACTCCCCTGCGTCGATCGACTGCTGCAGCCAATCTCCCAGCTTGCGGGCTTGGCGCTCCAACTCCGATGCGCTGGTGCTGCCCGATTTCGACATCGATCCTTGCTTGGCCAGCCAGCTCAGCAGCTCCTTTTCCAGCAAGGTAAGCGCTGCTTGCGCCCTCAGAACCTGTACATGGTGGTTATCCACCTTGGTCACGAGCATGAATCCTTGTTCCAGCTCCAACTGATCCCCGGATTCGGGAAGCTTGGCGCCTCCCGCTTTGACCCACTCGGTTTTGGACATCGTGTCGATCTCGACAGACCCGTTCATCAACTGCTGCAACTGTTGAAGCCTCGTATTGTTCATCCTGCGAGCCCCTCGTTTGCCTGGCGTTAGCCACATTGTACCACATTGGCTCGCGGCCGGGCCAAGCTGCGTCGATCAGCCGCGTTTCAGCAGGAGCAGCACCACGACGGACATCAAAGCGAACACCGCTGCGATGAGATACAGGAACGAGACCGTCTGAACCTGCGACAGCCCCCACTTCATTAAACTGTGATGCGTATGGAGATTGTCCGCCTGGTGCAGTCCCTTTCCCTTGATCAGACGTCTTGCGAATACGATCGCCGTATCGAGAATCGGCACCCCCAGCGCAAGAAGGGGCACGAGCAGCGACAGAAATGTCGCGCCTTTTAATGTGCCGTCCATGGCGATGACAGCCAGCATGTAACCTAAAAAGGTCGCACCCGCGTCTCCCATGAAGATCCTTGCCGGATGAAAATTATAAGCGAGAAAAGCCAGGCAGGAGCCTGCGATCGCCAGCGCGGCGAACGCCGTTGTCTCCTGATGGCCTACGATAGAAGCGACGAATAGCGTCAGTGCCGATATTACGGATATGCCCGAAGCCAGCCCGTCCACGCCGTCGATAAAATTCATCATATTAATAAGCGCGAATACCCAAAGCATCGTAAACAAAATGCTCCAGCCGTCGCTGAACAAAATCATCGATGATAAGGAAGGAGTGGAGATGCCCTGGATCGTAATGCCGAAGGCGCAAGGGATATAGGATACAAGGATATAGAGGATCAGCCGGGGCCATACGGGAAAATCCTTGCCTCTGGATTTAAAAGCATCGTCGATAAGCCCGATCGCCACCAGGAGCGCTCCGCCTGTGGAGATCGCCCTGAACAGAGCGGCATGCTGGACAAAAATAGCGCAAGTAAGCACAGCTCCCGCATAGATCGCAACGCCGCCGCTCAAGGGAATCGGCGCTTTATGTATTTTGCGGCTGTTAGGCCTGTCGACAAACCCGATTTTCAAGGCCAAAATTCGAACAAAGGGGACCAAGATCATCACGATTAAGAAAGCGAAGGTGAACGCGTACGGATATTTCATGCTGGATGCCTCCGGACTGTCGGGATGCGCTTAACGTTCCCTATTCGGCGGCCTGTTCATTCGAAAGATCGGAAAATGATCTTAAAATGCAAAAAAACAGACGTCTTCGCGTCTGTCTCGAATAAAAACTGGTGAGCCATGAAGGACTCGAACCTTCGACACCCTGATTAAAAGTCAGGTGCTCTACCAACTGAGCTAATGGCTCGGGTAAACTGGTGGAGGCTGATGGAGTCGAACCACCGAACCCAGAGGGAACAGATTTACAGTCTGTCGCGTTTGGCCACTTCGCTAAGCCTCCACGTTATGAACCCGATCCCCGGTAGCTTGCACACCTGATGGCTTGCTTATACCGGAAATGAATGGTGGCTCGGGACGGAATCGAACCGCCGACACGAGGATTTTCAGTCCTCTGCTCTACCGACTGAGCTACCGAGCCGTAAAGATTGCCATTTAAAATGGCGGAGCTGACGGGATTCGAACCCGCGGTCTCCTGCGTGACAGGCAGGCATGTTAGGCCTCTACACCACAGCTCCATGTGGTTAAATCAATGGTGGAGGCTGAGGGGATCGAACCCCCGACCCTCTGCTTGTAAGGCAGATGCTCTCCCGGCTGAGCTAAGCCTCCACGGAATAAATGGTATGGTAGCGGCAGAGGGGATCGAACCCCCGACCTTTCGGGTATGAACCGAACGCTCTAGCCAGCTGAGCTACGCCGCCACGCCACTTTTCGACTGGAGCTTGTCCAGTACGTTTACAGAGCTTGCGCCCTGAAAACCGGATGCGAAACGAATCTGCGCTAGAAATTCTCTTGCCTGTGCGGCTTGCCGTTTGTTCCTAGATCGGAACAGTAGGATAAGCCCTCGACCGATTAGTACTCG